>WGCS01000324.1 GCA_015493685.1 Bacteroidales bacterium | reverse complement strand
GAAAAAGATATATTTATAGGAAAGAGAAGCCAATAAGTATAGGAATCACAAAAAACTATCATAAGAATATTCGACAATTATTATAGTCAACAACAGAATATTATACTATTCGTAAGCATGGAACATTTAATAATTCAGCTTCTGTTTTTGCTTTGTTTTAAGTATTTGCTGGATGCGAAACCCTAAGAGGAAAGCGATAATACTAATTCAAAGGCAAAAAATCTATTTCTTTTCACTATTGGTCAAAAGCTTTATTTTTAAGCATGGGGACAAAGGAAAAATTACCATAGGTTTGCTGAGCGTAATCCAATTCTGACATACGTTGTATCTTAGTCATTATTTGCTCCTTTTGCTGATCACCAATGGGAATAACCATCCACCCTCCAATTTTTAATTGGAGAAGTAAATCCTTGGGGACTTCAGGTGCACCGGCAGTAACAATAATACGATCGAAAGGACCATAAGTGGGTAAACCCTTATACCCATCGCCATAAAACAAATTTAAACGATAACCCAGTTTACTTAGAAACACTTTCGTTTTATCAAATAGTTTTCGTTGGCGTTCAATGCTATACACTTTGGCCCCTAATTCGGCCAATACGCAGGCCTGGTATCCTGAGCCGGTACCAATTTCGAGCACTTTATCCCCTTTTTTTATCTCCAGAAGTTGCGACTGAAATGCCACAGTATAAGGCTGTGAAATAGTTTGGCCCGCCCCAATGGGGAAAGCCACATCTTTATAGGCAAAGCGATCGAAAGAAGAGTCGAGAAATTGATGCCTAGGTATTTTGCCAATGGCCTCTAAAACAGCCTTATCAGTAATCCCTTTTGCTTCAACTTCTTTTACCAAAGCCTTTCTCATTCCCTTATGTTTGTATGTATCAATCATTTACATTGTATATTTATTAACAATTGCCTATTAATTATCGGCAAATTTAATGGTTTTAACAATATATTTTAAACCTTATTTTTACTGAAATTTATAGCATGAAGCGCATTGGAATAATTGGATTAGGAAATAAGGCTTCTCAGCATATCAAAAGAATTCAAAAGATAAAGGATTTTGAGCTGATAGGTTTGTACGACCATAATACTCTTTTCGCCCATAAAATAGCTCACGAATTTGGAATTAAATCTTTCCCCTATCCCATTGATATTATAGAGAATTCTCAAGCCATCGACTTTATCAGTCCACACCCAATGGATAGTGAACATATCAATTTAGCTATAAAAAATGCCCGCCATGTATTTCTTGAAAATGACTTCCTTAAAACCGCACAACAAACAAAAAAGCTGCACCATCTAGTAGATGAAGCTCAAGTAAAAGTACAAATAGCTTGGCAAGACCGCCTTAATCCGGCGGTAATAAAAGCAAGAAAATACATCAATCAGGCACACTTTATTGAAACAAGAAGGGCCGTTTCTAATATGGGCAATCAACAAAGTAGCAATTCTGCCATGGATTTATTACTTCAGGACTTAGATCTAGTAATGAGTTTTGTCGATTCGGGTATCCGACGTATTCAAACAAGGACAAACAATCCCTTTAGTGAAAAAGTAGAACTGATTAATGTAAGAATAGAATTTGATAATGCTTGTGTTGCCAATCTTAACATCAGTAGCCTTTCTCCAACATCCTATACCAAAGCAGCCATCTATCAAGAGAATGCTGTTGTTCATATTGATTTGCAAAAACCAGCCTTGGAAATTCTTCGTTCCAAAGAGCAACAAAACGATACTATAAGTCTAAACCTCAATGAGGATTTCCCGGTATTTGATCCTTTATACAACGAATTGGAAAGCTTTAACCAATGTATTGAGCATAATACCAGCCCAATAATTGGTTTAGATGAAGCTTATCAGGTACTGGAAATAATGGATGAAATTAAAGCTCAGCTGGGTTCATACCATTAGAACCTCCATAGAAGCATTGCTCTATTCCTCAATATGCTCTTCGATTGTTACCTTCGATATAATTCACAAAAGATTGATTGACGACTCTGTTTCCACCGGGGGTGGGATAATCGCCGGTAAAATACCAATCTCCCTTATCGTTGGGGACAGCACTATGAAGATCTTCGATACTCTGATAGATAATCTCCACCTCTGCATTAATGGATTTTGGGCGTAATAGTTCTGAAATTTTGAGGCTTATTTGTTCTGCTGTAAAAGGGCGATATATCTCTTTTACCACATTAATTTGATCTTCTTTGGGTTTCTTTAATTGCGCCAAGGCTTTTATATATACCTCATTGATAAGACTTTCCATTTTCTTATCTTTAATAAGTGCAATGGCAGCCTGAAAAGCAATAAAATCATTAAGCTTAGCCATATCTATACCATAACAATCGGGATATCGGATTTGTGGCGCGGAGGAGACAACCAGAATTTTAAGCGGTCCAAGTCGATCAAGAATACGCAAAATACTTTGCTTCAATGTTGTTCCCCTTACAATACTATCGTCTAAAACCACTAAATTATCAACACCTCTGCGTATGGAACCGTAGGTAATATCATAAACATGAGCTACCAAATCGTCGCGTTGATTATCTTGGGTGATAAAAGTTCTCATCTTCACATCTTTCACTGTTACTTTTTCAATGCGAGGCTTCTTATTAAGAATATCCTCAATCTCTTGCACAGTGGGATTGCTAAGTTGTAATATTCTATCTCTTTTGATGCGGTTGCAGTATTTTTCCAAGCCCTGTGCTAATCCACGAAAGGCCACAGAGGCTGTATTAGGTATATACGAAAATACCGTTTCTTGAATATTATAGTCCAATGATTTAAGCACTTTAGGCACTAAATATTCGCCCAAAGCTTTACGCTCTTTATAAATATCGACATCGGTACCACGCGAAAAATAAATTCGCTCAAAAGAACAGGACTTTCGTTTTAAGGGTTCCAGAATCTGTTGCTGGTAGGTCTTTCCACTTTTTTTAATAATCAGAGCATGGCCGGGTTTAACCTCCTGTATTTGTTCCGCTCTAAGATTAAAAGCAGTTTGAATTACCGGTCGTTCCGAAGCCGCGACAACAACTTCATCATCCTGATACCAATAGGCAGGACGGATTCCTGACGGGTCGCGAAAGATAAATGAATCGCCATGACCAAGCATACCTGCCATGGCATAACCACCATCCCAAGCTTTGGCAGATTTGCGCAGAATCTCAGCCACATCCAAATTATCAATAATAATATCTGTCATCGTTTTCTTCGAATGCAAACCTTTGTTCTCACTGTAAATTTTATTGACTTGCTCATCCTGAAAATGACCTATTTTCTCCAATACAGTAACCGTATCTGAAGTCTCTATGGGATGCTGACCTAGTTCAATTAAATTATTAAAGAGTTCGTCAACATTAGTTAAATTAAAATTGCCTGCAACAGTTAGCGTTCTGGTTTTCCAATTATTATGTCTAATAAATGGATGCAAATAATGTTCACTATTATCTCCAAAAGTTCCATAACGCAAATGACCGAGAAACACCTCTCCGGTGAAATTAGCATTTTCTTTTAACCAATTAACATCATTGAGCAGATCGGGATTCCTCGACTGAATAGCTTGATATTCAGAATATATTCGTAAAAATATATCTTTAATAGGTGATGAAGCAACGGATCTGATACGATTAATATAGCGCATACCCGGTCTGGTATCGAGTTTAATATTAGCTATTCCGGCACCATCTTGCCCTCTATTGTGTTGCTTCTCCATCAACAAATACATTTTGTCGACACCATAAAAACTTGTGCCATACTTGGCACGATAATATTCCAAAGGCTTTAATAATCGAATAAAGGCAATACCACATTCGTGCTTGATGAGTTCACTCATAATATAAGGGTCTTTTTAAAAAACAAAAGTAAACTTTTTTATAAAGGATAAAAGACAAATATAGAAAAAATAATATAGAGTTAATATTAAATAGTATGGAATCTAGATAGCTGATATACTGTAGTTTACAATCGTATTATAGATTAATAATACGAACAATATTATTACTAATAATAGGGGTTGAATAGCAAACACCTTGGAATTTAGGAGCGAGTAATTTTCAATTTTACACTATGTTTATTTGCTTACATAGACTTTCATTTTAGTACTATTTCCTGCATTACATAT
>WGCS01000323.1 GCA_015493685.1 Bacteroidales bacterium | reverse complement strand
CTTAGAATGAACATGATATTATGACACAAGAACGAATACATAGTGGCAGTGAGTTTCTAAAAGAATTTTTAGATCAACAATCTATTCCCATCAAAACAAGACTTTTAGCTTCAGATATAAAAGGCATTGAAGGCTTTATAAAAGTTAATAATCACCTGGTACTGAAATATTTACGCATCCTAAAGGTTTTACAATTCCAGTAATTCCTGCCCATAGTATTGTAATTCTTAAACTTATATCTTGGCGCGAAAAGCAGGAACGAAATAAAGACTTAATGGACATTAAAGCATTGTTGGATGCAGCTTGGGAGCTTTATGTGGACGAAATTTTTACCGATAATTCAGAATATATGGATTTATTTGATGAAGATTTCACAACACATATTGTTGCTGCTCGTGTGATGGGGCGTAAAATGTAAAATATATTAAATAGAGATGCTCATTTAAAAACTATTATCACTAATGAGTTGAAAAAAGAACTGGATGAGAAAGCGGCTAGGAAATCCTAACAAATAGTTGCAGGGACCGGGCAAAGTATAAAAGAAATACAATCGATTTTTAGGATGTAAATACCCAAAAGTATGTAACACACATAAAAAAGTCCCTATATTTCTCTAAGGACATAATCCTTAGTATGCCGAGAGGTCCCGATAATAATCGGGAAACTGCCAACCTTCCCGATTTTCAATCGGGACGCTCTATTTCTGAACTTTATCAATTAAACTTTCTATATAAACTCGTGATTTCATACGCTTGAGATATAATTCTCTTTTTATAGCATCAGACTTAGATTTATATTCTTCAGTATAAACAATCTTCCAAGGTCGTCCACTCTTAGTTGATTTTGTAGCACCTTGATTATGACGTTCTAATCTTCGCTCAATATTTTCAGAAGAGCCAATATAATATCGGTTACGTAAATCACTATATAATATGTATACAAAATGTTTCATAGGTTTAATTTTATTAATTTGGTGTGGCTAAAAATAAAATACCAATATACAAAAAAAAGCCACCCAATTGGGTGGCTAAAGTACCGAGAGGCAGGTTTGAACTGCCGACCTCATGATTATGAATCATACGCTCTAACCAGCTGAGCTACCTCGGCAGGTAGTATTTTCCGTATTTGCTTTAGCTTGACGACCTTCCCGATATGCATCGGGACGCTCTAACCAGCTGAGCTACCTCGGCAGGTAGTATTTTCCCGTACTTGCTTTAGCTTGTCGACCTTCCCGATATGCATCGGGACGCTCTAACTAACTATGCTAGCTCGGTGTTGTTCTAAAGAAATTTACTTCTTTAAGGGCTGCAAAGGTAATAATTTATCTATTTTATCAAAATATTTTTTAGTTTTTATTATTTTGCTGCTAACTATTTGTTTTTCAAGAAATAGAATGGATAATTTGGCTTCTTATGGTCCTTTAAAAAAGTGAAATCTAAATTTATGTACAGCCATTATGGCAAAATTGTAACTCTAAGCTTTTAGAACAGCCTAAGCTCAGTTTGCAAAATGGTTAAATAAGAAAAGAGATTAGTCGGGGTGATAGGATTCGAACCTACGACCTCGTCGTCCCGAACGACACGCGCTACCTGGCTGCGCTACACCCCGAAAATACAAACTCTATTTGATCCTTTAGTTTCTATTTGTTATAATGAACGTTTTATTTGCTAATGGTAAATATAATTAAGGCCGCAAATATACTAAATATTCATTCTTATGCCACTATTAAATTTCCAATCTGGTAAACCAAAAAGGCGGCAATCCAAGCAATGGCGGTGGTATAGGTCATAGCAAAGATGGCCCATTTCCATGCGCCAGACTCTCTACGAATAGCTGCGAGTGTTGCTACACAGGGGAAATAGAAAAGGACAAATATTAGTAAAGCCATGGCTACCACGGGCGTATAAATTTTCTGTCCTATTTTGGGACCCGACTTATAGGTTGCTTGTTTGAGTTTTGTTGTGAGCGACTGTGTCCCCGAAGCTGTTGGGTCGGTTTGATAGAGTACTCCCATGGTAGAGACTAATATTTCTTTAGCGGCCATTCCACTAATAAGGCTTACTCCAATTTTCCAGTCAAAACCAAGGGGCCTAATTGCCGGTTCAACCAAATGTCCCAGCTGACCAATATATGATTTCTCTTGGCGCTCTGCCTGTTGAGCGAAATCAATCTTTCGCAAAGCCATTACTTTAAGTAGGGAAATACTATCGGTAGGGACATTTAGTTTATTATCAATTTGGTGTATTGCTGCAAGTTTCTCGGCCTGATAATCTTTAGAGAAATTAATTTCTCTTGGGAAATAACCCAATGCCCACATTAATAGTGAAGCAATAAGAATAATACCGCCCATCTTTTTCAGGTACATTGCTGCCTTAAACCACATGTGCTTTGCCAAAGTTTGTCCTGTAGGAATTCGGTATGGGGGTAACTCCATAACAAAAGGAAACTCTTTCGCTTTCATTAAAGTTTTATTGAAAATCCAAGCAATAATACCGGCCATCATAATGCCGAGGGAATAAATAAAGAATAACATTGTTCCCGGGTGATTAGGAAAGAATGCGCTTATAATAAGCACATAAACCGGCAGCCGTGCCGAGCAAGACATAAAAGGATTTATCAGCATTGTTACAAGGCGGTCGCGCCTTCCTTCGATAGTTCTGGTAGCCATAATAGCAGGAACATTGCAGCCAAATCCCATAAGTAAAGGGATAAAAGAGCGGCCGTGCAGTCCTACCTTATGCATTATTTTATCCATAATAAAAGCGACACGAGCCATATAGCCGGTGTCCTCCATTAGTGCA
This sequence comes from Bacteroidales bacterium, assembly GCA_015493685.1. Taxonomy (GTDB): domain Bacteria; phylum Bacteroidota; class Bacteroidia; order Bacteroidales; family UBA1556; genus UBA6267. Next base: position 3,878 of record WGCS01000323.1, on the reverse strand, counting down.
ATAAAAAAGAAGAGTATCAATATATTGGGAAGAAAGCTTATTACACTTCCTACGCCACCGATAATCCCATCAACCAGTACATCTCGGATAATCCCATTGGGCATTATTGAAGATATCCATGTACTAAAGATGTCGATACCTTCGGCAATCCACTGTTGAGGGTAGCTTCCTAACAAGAATGTTGCTTGAAACATTACCCACATAAGGAAAATAAAAAGCGGAAAGCTATATAATTTATCGGTAATAAAAGTATCAATCAATCGAGTAATATCGCGTCTATTGAAGCTGCTTCCCTGAACAAAGGTCTCCTTTAGAGCGCCATTGATAAAACCATATTTGGCATCAGTAATGGCAGATTCAGCATTTTCTTTAAAGTAAGTTTCGATGCGCTTACTCCTTTCCTCCACCATTTGCTTAATTTCATAAGCATTATAGCAGGATTCAATTTTTTTGAAAGCATCCTTATCACCTTCTAAAAGTTTGATGGCAAGAAAGCGTGAAGAAATTCGGTCAGTAAGGTCATAATTTGCTTTATCTTTGATAAGGTCTTGCACCAACTGTATTGATTTCTCCAAACATTTACCATAGTTAATGTGGATATGACGTTCGATGGGATTCTTATCTTCATAAACTTCTACTACCAGATCAAAGAGCTTGTCGATTCCAATATTTTTAGCACCAACCGTTTTTTCCATTGGGGTTCCCAACATCTGCGCCAAGGTTTCATCGTCGAGTTTGTCGTGTCGTTTCTCCAGCTCGTCGGCCATATTAAGTGCTATCACCAACTTAATATCCATATCAATTAGCTGCGTAGTAAGGTATAAGTTGCGTTCAAGATTTGAGCTATCTACCACATTAACAACCACATCGGGCATTTCGTTATGGATAAAGTTCCTGACATAGAGTTCTTCAGGGCTATAGGCGGTAAGTGAATATGTCCCCGGTAGGTCAACGATGTTAATTCTGTATTGCTTATGCTTGAAAACAGCCTCTTTGGAATCGACAGTTACGCCACTGTAATTTCCCACATGCTCATGCATTCCTGTAACGGCATTGAAGATAGTAGTTTTGCCACAATTAGGATTTCCAACAAAGGCAACGTTTATTGTTCTCAATCCTTTTTCCCTTAGCTTAAGGCCTGTGTCCTCTGTCATGGTGCCTTTATAATCAAAATCATGGGAGATGCTTTCTCCCGGTTTAATAATTTCTATTAATTTCGATTCTGATTCGCGTAGTGAAACCTCATAACCCATAATTGAGTATTCAATGGGATCTTGTAGGGGAGCCCGTTTTACAACGGTAACTTCTTGTCCATTTACAAATCCCATTTCCATTATCCGACGTCTAAAGGCGCCTCTTCCTCTAATCTTTGAAATTATTCCTTTTTCTCCTTGCTTTAGGTCGCTTAAACGCATAGTTATGAATTTGTAATTTTTCGATGCAAATGTAAGTTGATTTTCTTAATCTTAATATAGCTATATATTGGTATATATAAAGGAATAAGAATGGGACCTATTATTTATTGTCACAAATACATTATGACAAAATGTCCCGAATCGTATATTGGCAACAATTTTGGTAAAAGCAAGTGTCTCGGCATGTTTTTAATAACAAGGAGAAAGAAACATTACATACAGTTAATCAATATATTAACCAATATAATAAACATAAAAGTTATGGATGATACTAAAGATATACAAGAGCAAGAATTATCGAATATGAATTCTGATAATAATACAGCTGACAAAAATGCGGCAACAGCGGACCAAAAGGCAGAAAAAAAATCGAAGAAATATGGAAGAGGAAAGAAACAAAGCAAGGAGGATAAGCTGAAGGAAGAACTGAAAGAGTCGCAAGAAAAGATTGCAGAGCTAAATGACAAATATTTACGTCTATATTCTGAATTTGATAATTACAGAAAGCGTACTATTAAAGAAAAAGCTGATATATATAAAACAGCCGGTGAGGATGTGATTATTTCCATTATTGGGATTATTGACGATTTTGAACGGGCATTGAAAGCCACAGCAGATACTGAGGAGAATAGAGCACATAGAGAAGGCATGGAACTTATCTACAATAAATTTAAGAAGACCTTGGAGCAAAAAGGAGTTGAAGAGATTAAAGCTATAGGTGAAATTTTTGACACCGATTTGCACGAAGCCCTTACTAAAGTGCCGGCGCCGTCAGAAGATTTAAAGTCAAAAGTACTTGATGTAATAGAGAAAGGCTATACTATGAACGACAAGGTTATTCGCTTTGCCAAAGTAGTTGTTGGAGACTAAATAATAAGTTGACAGCTTTTTATAAAAGGTAAACTGCTAATTATAGGTAGGCTTTGTATTGGAAGTCTGCCTATGGTCGTTTTATTAATATAGGTTTATTTAGAATAGGAAAAGCTGTGAATTTAAGATATATATAGAATACAAAGAGAACCATAATTATACAATTAGATATGTCAAAAAGAGATTATTACGAGATTCTGGAGGTTGAAAAAACGTCGACGGTAGAGGAGATTAAGAAAGCCTATCGCAAAAAGGCCATTCAGTTTCACCCTGACAAAAATCCCGGTGATGCGACAGCAGAAGATAAATTTAAAGAAGCTGCTGAAGCTTACGAAGTGCTAAGTGATGAGAACAAAAGGGCACGTTATGACCAGTTTGGTCATGCAGGAGTAAATGGAGCAGCCTCAGGTGGAGGTTTTGGTGGCCATGGGATGAGTATGGATGATATTTTCTCTCAGTTTGGCGATATTTTTGGAGGCTTTGGCTTTGGTGGCGGTGGTCAGCGAGGTGGCGGCCGTAGAGTTAACAGGGGGAGTAACTTAAGGGTGAGGGTAAAGCTTACGCTTAAAGAGATTGCGCATGGCGCAGAGAAAAAAATCAAAGTAAATAAATATGTGAGTTGCAAAGCCTGCAATGGTAGCGGAGCAGAAGATGGAAATTATACTACTTGCTCTACTTGTCATGGTACAGGACAGGTGACACGAGTGCAACAAACTTTCCTCGGTCACATGCAAACTCAGAGCGTATGTCCTCAGTGTGGTGGTGAAGGTAGAATAATAACACATAAATGTAAGGTTTGTCATGGTAATGGGATAGTAAAAGGGGAAGATGTTATTACTGTTAATATTCCTGCAGGAGTAGAGGATGGTATGCAACTATCCGTTTCTGGCAAAGGAAATGCAGCGGCAAGGGGAGGTATTAATGGCGATTTAATTGTCGTTATTGAAGAAATACCTCATGATGAATTAAAGAGAGACGGCAGCAACTTACTTTACGATCATTATATTAGTTTCCCTGACGCCGTGCTTGGTACTACCATTGAAATACCAACCGTTGATGGTAAGGCTAAGATTAAAATCCCTGCCGGGACACAAGGAGGTAAAGTTTTTAGGTTAAGGGGAAAAGGCTTGCCAAGTGTAGAGTATCATGGCGTTGGCGATTTGCTCGTTAACATAAATATATGGACTCCGCAACATCTAAACGGAGAAGAGAGGAAAATAATGGAGAAATTTAAAGACTCTAAGACTTTCGATCCAATGCCAACATCGAAGGATAAAAGCTTCTTTGATCGTATGCGTGATTATTTTCATCAATAGAAATAGTTAAGCATTTACTAAAGGGAGAACCTAAAGAGGGGATTTTTTTGTCCCCTTTAAGTTCTCCCTTTTTGCTAAAAGGGGGATAAGGATTGCTACTTGTGGTAGCAGATTTGATAAATTTTAATAAAATTAATATGTTAAAACCCTTATTGAACCTAAAGAATATAGTTGTCTTCCTTTTTTTTAAAGGGAGAACCCCAAGAAGGATTTTTAAAAATAATTGAAAAAATTAGGTTTGAACTTTTAATTGAAGAGGAAAAATAGCGAAGATTTT
>WGCS01000322.1 GCA_015493685.1 Bacteroidales bacterium | reverse complement strand
GAGACAGGAACTATAACGACTGATGTAAGAGTAGTAGCGGTTTTCAAAGCGATACTGTTCAGATTTACCAAATAGCCAAATCTTTTCCAATAAATCCGTCAAATCAAAGATTTGGCAGGGCTGAATATGTGAACTACTGCTACAATTTTTTTACCATATTTTAATTTTAAATCTTTTGAAATTCTTAAAAGTAATTTGCTTCCGTATTCTGCTTTTAATTTTCCTTTCTGTTCAAATTCAATTATATTCTTGCCAATTTCCCAATAAGCATCAATCATTTCTACGTTAATAGCAGAAACTATTTTGCTTTTCGCTTTATTAAAAACAGAACCAATATTTTCAATGAATTCTTTATAGCCTTTATTTTCAACCAATTATTCATATTTTATCAATTTGCGAGACATTGTCTCCCATTTCTACAAATATATCAATTCTCTATTTGTTTTTATCATTGTCATAATTTTTCCTCTAATTGGCGGTAACTACACAATATATCAAGAAAATACTGATTGAATAAGCTGTTGTTCCTCTGCTCCTATTGTACCATCAGAAATTGCCATTTCATTAAACAAATTACGAATATATTCTCTTTTGGCAGCGCTCATCTTGGCAATAATTTCTTTTGCTTCTTCAAAAGTAAATGCCAAAGACTCATCGGCCTCATTAACACTCAAACCAATGGACTGACTAATATTAAACAAAGCCGCAGCCTCTGCCAAATCAGTATTCCCATCCACCTTCATTAGATTAATTAAAATTGAATTAATGGCCTCTTTTTCCTTTGTATTAAAATCTATCATTCTTAAATTATCTCAGTATATTATATATTGTATAAAAATAACAAGCTATTCCAGCAGATTTGAGAAAATCAGATCAATAATCCTACCGCAAATGTAACCAATTATTTAAACTAAAGCAAACTTCTACCTGGAAATCTTCACCTTACGTACCGAATCAATAACGGTACCATCTACCCATTTAATAACGGCAATCACTTCTTCATCGAGAACGGGCTTTTCAGGCACACCACAAATACGCTCAGCCTCCGCCTTCAACTGTTGCAATGTTTTAATGGGCAGTCCACTCCCTTTCGCTTTTTCTATCAAATCTTGTCTTAATGGGTTAATTGCTATACCTCTCTCGGTAACAATTACATCAATAAGCTCACCAGGGCCACAAAGTGTTGTAACCTCATCAACAATAATAGGAATACGATCACGGAAAAGGGGAATTGGTAAAATGACCGTTTTACCAAATAAACAATTTTGCCAACCTCCAATGCCATGCAATAAATAACCATCGGAATGGGTAACTACATTGGCGTTAAAATTAAGGTCCACTTCAGTAGCACCCAATACAACCACATCTATCATCGAGGCAAAATTTCCTTTACCATGATAATTATAGCTTGTAAAAGGGCTTGTGTCAACATGATTTGCATTTTCACGCATGGAGCGCACACCTTCTAAATCAAAAGTCTGACCATCGAGAATATAATCCACAATGCCATCTTCTAACATCTTCACCGGATACTTATTACTTCCTGCTCGAATAAATCGTGCTTTCCACTTATTTCTCCTGAGAATCTCCTCAAAATATAAACCTATTGACAAGGAAGTGCCCCCTGCTCCTGCTTGATAACTAAAGCCATCATAAATAATATTTGTTGCCTCACAAAATTTTGCAGTTAATTCGGCAATAAGCAATCTGTCAGGACTTTTAGTAATATTTGTTGTTCCTGAGACTATTTTATCAGCATCGCCAACCTTATCTACCTTAACGGTATAGTCCACATAATTACCATGAATTTGCCATGGAATACAAGGAAAAGGGACTAGATTATCAGTAACAACAATCACTTTATCAGCATATTGCGAATCGGCCAAAGCGAATCCCAATAATCCGGAGGCTGCCGGTCCGTTAACGCCATTAGCATTACCAAAGGCATCAGCAGTTGGCGCTGCAATAACGGCAATATCAATATGTACTTCTCCATCTTGTACTGCCTGATAACGACCACCATGTGAGCGAAGCACTCCAATACCTTTCATCCCACCTTCGCTGGCAAAACGTCCCAAGGCACCATTCATGCTCCCTTCAATACGGTTTATCGTTCCATCTTCAAGATATTTAATCAAGGGTTCGTGACAGGGGAAAGAAGCCGATGGATACCATCGTAAATTTTTAACTCCAAGTTCATAAGCAATATCAAAAATCTGATTTGCAATTAGATCTCCATTTCTAAAATGATGATGTGTCGATATGGTCATACCATCTTTCAATCCCGACTTAATCAGCGCTTCCTTCAAATCGGAAACCAATTTATTTCCATCGGCAGGATAATTTGCACAGGAAGCTATGGGAGGACCATATTTATTCCCCTTGGGAATAAATTTCCCAACACCTTGATAAGGTATCTGTTTCTCTCCATTAATCTCCACAGGAACCATTCTACCTGCCGCATTCTTTACCAATTCTATCTTTTGTTTCGACATTATAATCAAGCTTCTAATTTACAAAATCTCCCAATCCTTAGCAATAATACCCATATCAATGGCCATTTTAAGCGTGTTCTCGGCTCTTTTTACCACAGGAGCATCAATCATCTTAGTACCCAAAGAGACTACTCCAAGCCCTTGAGCTTTCGCTTTAAGAAAAGCCATATATATCTTTTGCGCCTTATCAATCTCTATCTTTTCAGGGGCAAAATTTTGGTGTATAACTTCTATCTGACGAGGATGAATACATCCCATTCCATCAAAGCCCAAAGACTTTGAGACCTTAACATTTCTTGCCAGAGCCTCCATATCCGACACATCAGAAAAAACAGAATCGATGGGTTGAATACCTGCCGCTCGACAAGCATTAACTACCACTGACCTCGCATAAAATGATTCAGCTCCTTCGTTGGTGCGCATTGTCCCCAGGTCAGCAGTATAGTCTTCCAAACCTATGGCCATAGCAACAACATTATCAGCAGCAGTAGCAATTTCAAAAGCGTTGACCACTCCCAAGGCACTCTCTACTATTGGCATCAGCCAAATAGGATATGAAATGGCATAAGTTTTTTTCAAAGCCTCTATCCTATCATTGACCAAATGTATTTGGTGCGCTGATTCACATTTAGGAACCAAAATAAGGTTGACATTATGAGGGACAACAAAATTAAGATCTTCGAGACCCAAGGGAATCTGATTTATCCTCACCATACGTTCTGCACCGTAGAAGTTAATTCCTCGCAGTGCATTTCTCACCATATATCTTGCCTCCATTTTTTTATCCGGTGCAACGGCATCTTCCAAATCAAGAATAATCCCGTTGGGTTTATGAATTCCTGCATTTATCATCATATTAGGCGTATTTCCAGGAAGATATAAACGTGAAAATCGAGGTCTATCTTTTTCTGTTGTACCGGTATTTTCCTCCAATAAAGGCAATAGAAACTCTTTTTCAACAGGAATAAGTTTTTTTATTGCAGCTTCCAGGCGAGCACATAGCACCGGTTCTATTGCTCCGGAATCATTGAGAATAACTTTGGCATTCTCAATAGCATAGAAGGAAAGCACTTCCTTGATAAGCATCCTTATGCTGGTCCCAAACATGGATTTTACCTTTGAGTTAATTTGGATATCCAAACCACCGTCAGAGAGTATGTCCAATTCTACTTTACAATCGGAGTGTTGCTTCTTTCCTTGGTTTCCAGCCGTTGCAAATTTAATTGATTCTATCATATTTATTATTATCGTTAGTCTAAATAAATTTCAACAAAGATATAAATTGTTGAAGATACAACAACAAAAAATGCCCTAACTTTTTACTGAAAGGGCATTTTTTATAGTATTAATTTGTTCAACTATCTTTTAATAAATTTCTTACTAAAGGAGCCCTCTTTAGTTTGCAATTGAAGGATATAAGTCCCTGCAGAGAGTTCACTAAGATTGAGGCTTGATTTATTATTACCGGCATTTTGAATACCTAAGTCGTAATATTTTACCATTCGACCTGTAATATCAAAAACGTTTACTTTAATGGTAGAAGGCTTATTCAAGCTAAATTCAAAAGTTACCTTATCGTTAACAGGATTAGGATATAATTTCATTTGGCTTAGCTGTGTAGATTTAGAAATCTTTTTATCTTCAATGCTCATATACGATTTTGAAGTAAATATTCCTCTACCATGAGTAGCAGCATAGATTTGCCCATAGTTATATACTCCGGGATAAACCTGAACAAGAGCATTACCATGATCATAGGTTACGGTTCTTCTCCACTCTAAATGATTTTGCTGCTGGGACAGCATATACACGGTAACCATACTCCCTATTCCGTTTTCTGATTTTGACCATACAGGATTGGCTGTATTAATATTTTCAGTGGAATAAATTCCATATTGAGTACCAATAATAACCTGATTTGAATTATTCAAAGGAATTAAGGATGCATAAACAGGAAGTCCTGCGGGCAGGTTCCCTTTTTTAGAGGCAAAAGCAGGATGAGCCGAAGTGGCATTAGAGGAGTAATAAATATGCTCGTTTCCTGTACCTCCAAGTGTAACCGTTATTCTATTGGCATCAGCAGGATCGATAGAAATACTTGATATCTCTCCCGGAAACGATTTCAATAAAGTATCTTGAAGCACATAAGCTGAATTTCTAGCATCAGCATTGGCACCTTGTGCTTGTAACAAATTTGACAAACGCAATAACCTATTATCGATGGCATAATAAAGCACATCACCGTCACGGGATACTTGAATGTTCCAAACTGCTGTACCTGCATATTTATTCTGAGAAACCAAATACCAGGTGGGAGTTTTCTTGGCAAAATATAGCGATTGTTTCGTCATCCAAATTCCTTTCGTCGTTCCGATAAATAATCTACTCTGTACCGGATCAGCAATACGAATAGTATCTCCTGTTGAAAGATTTTGCGATAATCTATAGGAAAAAGGATAGCTATTATTAATACGGCTTCTACCATCAACGGTATCACCGACAACATAGTTTGTATCAGCCACAAAATAAACAGAATCTTCACTATTGGGGAAATTTACAGTCTCCCACAATGCAACAGGAGTAACAAAAGCACCACCTAAACCCGAAAGCATATCAGAAGAATAGAATTCAGGATCACCAGTTACAGGATCTTTTGGGTCCTGAAATGTTTGTCCAAAGTCCTTAGACCGACCCACATTAGCAAAATATATGGAAGCAAATATCACCTGCTGATTAAGCATTGACGTTGCTGACCAGCCACCATCGCCACCACGTACTTTACGCGCTTGCTCCGGATTATTACCTTGCAAATCAATAAATTGAGTACCATTATCTTGACAACCTCCAATGGCACCACCATTGGCATGAGGGGCTACAGCATAAAACTGCGTTACATTAAAATTTCTATTTAAGGTAGCAAAGGAGTTTGCTCCGGTTGATGTTTTGGCAATACCACCGTCACAACCAACAAAAAAAGCATCTGGATTGCTTGGAACAGCTACATACGCATGCTGATCGGCATGAAGGTATATCGGGCTGGCAGCATTGGCATTCCACAAAGTCTTCTTCGTCCAGCTAAAGGGAAGATTATCTGCTACTTTTACCCCTTTCCAAAGATCAATACCTCCTACATAAACGATATCAGGATTGGCCGTATTAACCAAAACAGCTATATCATACCATCCTTGTTTGTTTGAACCAAATAAATCTAATGAAGGACTTCCTCCAATACCAATTTGTTTCCAAGTACTATCAGCACTGCCATAAATAGTTCTATAAATTCCTTTTAAACTACCATCAGTAGCAGCAATAACAGCATAAATCACATCAGGATTAGAAGCCGATATTCCTACCTCCACCCTTTGTGTTCCGGAAGTAGGCGTGGGGGCAATTTTCCACACGCTACCATCATCGGAGATATAGACTCTACCCCCTGTGGTAGCAACTATTCGCATTGAACTAGTGGAAGCCTTTACATCGTTGAAGGTTCCCATTTTAATACGTGTCCAGCTTGTGCCATTATCAGTAGTTTTAAATAAACCCAAACCGGTAGCGGCATAAACATTACCATTAATATCGGCGGCCAAACGATTCACTTTTCGCCAGTTATCAGTGGCTGACAGATGAGTAAACGAATTTTCACCGGCAAGCTTCCGGTAAATACCATCACCTAGTGCTCCTGAATTATGATTTGTCGCAGCGGGTCTCACCAAGCCCTCGCCTGTCCCAACAAAAATACTCCCATTGGGGGCTTGACAAATTGACACAACCGCAATATTACCATCGAGAGGTATTTGTACCCAAGATAAGCCACCCGTAGTTGACTCCCATAATCCACCATCTACACCACCGGCATAAATATGTTGTTCATTATTCTTATCCACTAAGATTGCCCTAACTCGACCCCCAACATTATTGGGGCCCATTTCTTGCCAAGTAAGGTTTAGAGACTTGGAAGAAGAAATATTCCTTGCTGCTTTTTTTGCAGCTAAAATTTTATCAACTTCAATTTCACCTGTTTGAAAATTAGCTAATTGCCTATGCAAAAACTCTTGAGCCCCTGCAGCGCCCTCTTCTTCGCTTTTTTCCCTATTAATCTCATCCTTGGATTCATTGGATTCAATTTTCGGCAAAAAAGTAAGTGCCCCTACAAAAGATAACACTAACAAAGTAAACAAACTAAATAGTAATTTTTTTCGCTTCATACCTATTATTCAATAAATTATAAAAATATCTTTTCCTGTACTAAAGTCGCACAATTTACAGCTTTTTTTCTAACTGCCAATATTAAATTTTACAGAGAAATAAAAACAGTCAAATTTATATTAATTCTACATAGTGCTTCCAATAAAAAAGAGTAAGGATTAATCCAATCAGCGAGTGGAATTATACCTTTTTCCAAAGCGGTAAGCAACATACAACCTAAACATTGCCTGTTTTGCCGGATTAAAGGCCATTATCTGCACCGGAATGGCATAAGCATCAACAATAAAGCCGGCTTCAATAGCCCTTGTTTTCTCTTGATAAGTACCAAATTCAACATTCAGTCCCACCTTAAAACTTAAGCCAGGATGAAACTCCAGTGAGCTAAGTCCTTTCACAAAAGGCCCTCTGCCCCAGATATTATCCAAATCATGCTTATTGGGGTCGTATCTTTCAAGATTAATAACCCCCACATTATTATAATCCACCACATAAACGTAGATAGGATTACCCACCCCTAGATTTACACCGCCAAAATAAAAATACCTAATTTGCACACCGCCCCAATAGGGCTTTTCAGTCCAGATTTTCTGTCTGCCGCGCAATACCTGCAAGGAATAAAAATTGATTAACTTCCCATAAAAGAAACTCTTTGCGCTATTATCTTGCTTGTTATAATACCTAAATTGTTTTGTATCTCTAATAAAAAGAAAACTTATATCCCAAGTCTTCTTATCGAAATAAGTTTTTGCCTTCCCGTAGCGGAATCCCAAGCCCCAGCCATCTGAATTAAAGGTAATTCCAAAGCTATTTTCGTATTTGAGCAAGGGTTTCTTTATAATCTTATCGGCTTTTTGGGCATAACTATAGCTCAATAAACCAAAAAATAAAAATATAAGGATTCCAAAATGCTTCATTAGTAAAAATAATTAGCCAACCGATGTATATAAAATTACACTATTGTGCCTCAACAGAATGAGCTGTTTTTAATTGACTATACATCCCCGGACATTTAGGTCCGTGCGATCGGCACGATGATAAAATCAATACACTTGTTATCAATGCCAAAGCAAAAATCGCAATTCGTTTCATACGCTTAAAATTTGTTAATTTGGTGATATGGAGTCACATAACAAAAAACAATCATTGTTCTGTATGATAATAATTATTTTTGTCATGCTCATTTCATAATAAAAAATAGTTTAAAAATAGTATGTTAATAACGCAAATTAGACATCTAATGTTACAAAATGCCTTAGATTACAAAGATAGACATTTTAGCTAATCACTACATTCAATTAGTTGTTTTTTTATTTTTTATCCGTATTTCAACAAAGGATATCGATAATAATGTCCGGAAATAATCTAAGTTAAGTTCATCGATGAAATAAAAAAGTATGTACCTTTGATTTTTTTAGAGAAAGCTATATATTATGACTGTTAAAATAGAATCGAGCTGGCAAGAGGCACTTAAGGACGACTTTAATTCAGCAAGTTTTGCCCATTTAAGGACTTTTTTGAAAGAGGAGAAAAAACACTATACAGTTTATCCTCCAGGCGATAAGATATTTGAAGCCTTCAGGCTCACTCCACTAGATAAAGTAAAGGTTGTAATACTTGGTCAAGACCCATATCATGGCCCCGGACAGTCGCACGGACTTTGCTTCTCTGTATCAAAAGGGATAAAGCAGCCCCCCTCATTAAAAAATATCATTAAAGAATTGCACAATGACCTTGGCATTTCTATTCCTGTAGATGGAGATTTGAGTTCTTGGGCAAGACAAGGGGTACTTCTTCTTAATGCCACCTTAACGGTAAGAGCACACCAAGCCGGTTCGCATCAAAAACAAGGATGGGAAAAACTTACTGACTCAGTGATAGCCAAAGTATCTGAAAACTGCTCGCATTGTGTTTTTATCTTATGGGGAAATTATGCTCAGAAAAAGATCCCTCTTATCAACAACGTCAACCATCTAATACTCACTTCAGTACATCCTTCACCTCTTTCAGCTCATCGTGGCTTTTTCGGGAGCAAACCTTTCTCAAAGACTAACCATTGGCTACAAGAAAATGGACTCGACCCCATTGATTGGAACATTTAAAAAATATAATTTGAAAACTGCTATTTTATTTTATTTTATCACTATCCTATTCTCTTTGGCATCAGTAGATTCCTTTGGCCAGAAAAGTTATAAATTAAAATTATATTATAATACTATTTCAAAAAAAAAGCCAACAATAAAGATTAATACAAAGGCTGCTGACAGCCTTAAAATTATCAATCAGTTAACAAAAATAACGACCACCATACGTAGCATTGGATATGTAGAGGCAAACTTAGACTCCTTGGTTTTCACCAACAAAGAAGCCAAAGCATATTTTAACCCGGGCACATTATACCAATGGCAAGAACTTAAACCGGGGAATACAGATTGGAAAGACATCCCCAACATCGACTTTAGATTTATCAACTTTAAGAACCGGAATTTCAATTATAATCAACTAATTAATTTAGAGGAATCGGTTATTGTAGCATTGGAAAATACAGGTTATCCTTTTGCCTGGGTACAACTTGCTGATATCAACATTATAAATAATAGGATAACGGCAACATTAAATATTTATAAAGAACAGTTGGTAACAATTGACACTATAATTCTCAAGGGCTATAAGGATATTTCGACACAATATATTGAGCACGCCACCGGCATCCGTATTGGTGAGCCGTACAATGAACAAGCGATACAACAAATTGACAAGCAACTAAGCAAATTAAGCTTTGCCCGACTAGGCAAAGCTAGTGGTGTAATATTCCACGGCAACAAAGCTACCATAGTAATTAATTTACGAAAAAAAAGCAGCAATCGCTTTGATGGTATTATTGGATTTCAACCTTCTACTATCACTGGCCAGGCCTTAAGTATTACCGGCGATTTAAATCTCAAACTTAATAATATATTAAAAAGCGGAGAACTAATTCAACTTAGGTGGGAAAGCCCGGGAAACAAATCACAGAGTCTGAAATTAAAGCTGGTATATCCATATATTTTTAATAGTGCTTTTGGTTTAGGAGGTGATTTCTCTCTTGACAAAAGAGACAGTTTATTTTTAAACATCGAAGGTACTCCTTCCATAATATTCTCTAAGAATGCTTCCGCTACACTTAGCCTATATGGTCACTTCTTCAGCTCTAAATCACTCATTACCAATCCAAAAAACAAACCCACAAACGTTAGCAGTAGTGCCATTGGTTTAGCTTTAAATATAAATCAACTTGATTATCCTTTTAATCCACGCAAGGGTTATTTAATCCATATAAATAGCGATATAGGAAATAGCAGTTCCAACAGTGCTATTAGTACTGACAGCTTAAAGACCTCCTCATATCGTTTTCGTTTTCAATCAAAAGCAAGTATATATTTCGCTTTTGGACAACGTAGCACCCTTAAATTCGCCAATGCAAGTGCTTTCATCAAGAATCCTAATTTATATCAAAGTGAACTGTATCGCATAGGCGGTTTTTCCACACTAAGAGGATTTGACGAGCAGTCGCTATTTGCCGATTTTTATAGTATCTTTACTTTGGAATATCATTATTTATTAAATCGTAATTCCTATTTAGGAGCATTTTATGATATTGCGCCACTCACAAATTCAATCAATAGAGGTATTGGAGGCAACTACCAAAGTTTTGGTTTTAATTTTAGCTTTGCCACCAAAGCCGGAATCTTCAATCTGGCTTATGCATTAGGAAAATATCCCTATACCGGAATTCAATTTAGAACCGCTAAGATCCATTTCGGCTACACCAGTTTATTTTAAGATGTTATATTCTGCCCTTCCAACTATCGTTTTCTTTTGCGTCGAAGTTTCTCCAACATAATTCCTTTTTTCTTCCCCTGTTTAGATTTTTTAATCTTTTTCGGTTTAGCCTTTTTTTCTACTTTAACAATTGGAGGTGCAACTTTATTAATAGTATCAGGCAGAATCTGGCAAATACAACGGAATCCTATCCAGTCCACGGGTTTAGTATAATAAATATATCTTACATCTCCAATACCGTACTCATCTTGCCAATTAAAGCCCGTAGTAACAATATCACCATCGAGATATTCGGCAACATTCTGCGAATCGTAATAGAATTTCTTTTTCTTATTGGTAACATAAGCCTCAGGTGCATTATATCTTTTCAGCCCACTAACTTTATCCGATAATTTACCAATATCTTCAAAATATTCGGACATAGCCAGCTCCCATTCCTTTCGCTTTACCTGTCGGTATTTAAAATTAATAGGATATTTCTTCCGTTGCTTAAGCGTTTTTGACTTTACGGCATAGTTAATTTTAACCATATCAGTACGCCAGCGGCAGTATTCAAAAATCTGATAATAATTAATATTTACCACCGGATAATTATAATACCTGCTACTTGTAAGATGGAAGTCAACATCATAAATCTTCCGGTCAGAAGAGAGCACTTTCCATGTACGGGTGAGCATCCTCTTATAAAAAACAGTATCCATGGGTAGCGAATCATATAGATGGTACGCTATATCGGGAGACAAATTATACAGAGGTAATTTCGCAATTGAATCGTGAAGGCGAGGCGTATAGGAATGGCGAATATGAGTTAGAAATTCGAGATAATCGACAACACGAATAGGCTGTTTATCAATATATAAACTGTCTTTTAGGTAAACAGTACCCGGGGGCAAATGCCTAAAGGATAGTTTTATTGGCAAGCCGGCAAAAATCAGCATCCAAACAATAATCGATATAACGAAAAGTCTAATCTTCAAAATAATAGTCCAAATTGATATAAAGCAGTTTGTACGAATAAAGCAGCAAAAGGTTATATTGCTATAAATTGTTGCCAGCACTATTCCACTCTTCTATTTAGGACTTGCTAGGCTAATTTTTTGTTACTCAAAAGCGCTTATCTATTTTTAATTTCATCGTTATGAAGTATTTCTATACCTCTGCAACTCAAAATTCAAAGGACATATATACTTATAAGCTTTTCAGCAGGCCCTTTGAAATAGATTATCCTGAATCTAACCCCAAAGCGATTCATTGCTTTTATTTCTATGCGAAAATAACGTATTTTTGCCCTTTTCAATTAATCTATTTATAAAGTGAAGAAACATATCCCCAACAGTATTACCTTGATGAATCTCCTCAGTGGAGTAGCCGGAATAGTCAGCGCCATGAATGGCCATTGGCAATGGGCCTTTTGGTTAATGATTTCAGGGGCCGGTTTCGACTTTTTTGATGGCATGGTTGCCCGCCTATTAAAAGTATCAGGTCCCATGGGAAAAGAGCTCGATTCGCTTGCCGATATGATTACTTTTGGTGTTCTCCCTTCTATTATGATGTATAAGATATTGCTCTCCAATGAGTTAATATATAATTATTGGATTGTTGGAGGAGTAAGTATTATTCCTCTATTGGCATTTCTCATTGCTGCTTTCAGTGCTCTGCGTTTGGCAAAATTTAATATTGACGAACGTCAGACGAGTAGTTTTATAGGCCTCCCCACCCCTGCCAACGCCCTATTTATTGGCTCTTTGTCTCTTGCCATTCACAAAATCTGTCCTTGCTCTACGTTCCATGCTTTTATCATCAGCCCTTATTTTCTAATCCCTTTGATACTGCTTCTATCCTATTTATTGGTAGCCGAATTACCTTTATTTGCCCTTAAATTCAAGAATCTTTCTTGGAAAGAAAACAAAATACGCTATCTATTTATAGCAACAAGCATTGTCTTACTTATTATTTTTTATCAGTGGATGTATATGGCTATTCTGATTATTATTCCTTTGTATATCTTGATGTCATTGGGAAATAACACATTGAGCAAAACAGAGAAATGATATTCAAATTAAGTCCCTTAAAATAATAAAGCTATCTCTCTCTCTTTTAAAGGAAGAATCCAAAGAGTAATTTTTTAAAAGCATCAGAAAGATCAAGTTTAAACTTTTAATTAAAGAGAAAAAACAGCGGTGGTTTTTTTGTATTTTCTATGACCATAGTTACAACTACTTATAGGTTTCCACAAAATTGGTAACGGCATCAACAAAATCACTTGATTGGTTGAGCATGGGTGAATGACCGCTTTTATCAAAAATTATTATTTGCTTGTGAGCTGAACTCACTCTATTGTAAGCATCGTAAGCAAGTGTAGATGGAACAACAAAATCGCATTTCCCCCACAAAAACAAACAAGGTATAGTTATTTTATGTAAATCGTTTGTAAACGAATTAGTTACCACTTCGTTAAAAAACTTATTGTTCCCCATAAAAGTATAATAGCCTGAGAAAATGCGCATTATGGTATTTTGATTATACAATATTCCCAAATCTCTCATTGTTATCGCATCTTCTTTCTGCAAAACATTATCTTCCAGTAAGTATTTTTCGACCTGATGTGCTTTATTATTAATATCTATTATGGTTTTATTATCCAAATTTGTAGTATCAATTTGCTTAGCCCACGCAACAACATTTTGCCAATTTTCTTTATTATTATTTAACTTAATTTGTTGATTACCAACATCTATAAATTTTTTAACATCGTCTCTATTTATTTTTGGGAAGTCGTGAGAACCATCAGCTTCAATCCATCCGGTTATTTTACTTTGATAATTATTTTTCAGCAAAAAAGCCGTACCGAGAGTTCCGCCCCAACTATGTCCGAGCAGAAAAATTTTAATATCGTCGCCGTATTTATATTTTAAAACTTCTACTACTGCATTCAAATCTTCTGCCATCAAATTAATTGTAATATCATTAGAGTTAAAATTACCTTCGGCTTGTCCTTGCCCTCGCTGGTCCCAGTAAACCATTACGTATCTTTTTTCCAGTTCTTCGGCCGCCTTTCCTGCACGATTTTGATATCCGCTATCGCCGGGACCTCCATGAATAAAAATTATAAAAACCCTATCGGTAGAATTTCCGTGTACATATACGGGCATATCGGCATTGGCGTGTCTTACATTAAAATCGTCTGATAGTAACTGATTTTCTTTTTTACAAGATAAAAATGTTGAAACTATAATGATAAATACAAGCAAAATTATTTTTTTCATTTTCGATGTATTTTAAAGTCAAAACAAAAACCAAGTTCAAGATTAAGCAGAGGGACTACACCTCCGTTATAATTAAACAAAAACATAAGATTTGTAGTAAATGTACGGGATTTAATAAAGCTATTCTTAAAAATTTTCCCTGTACCAAATATCAATACCGGAGCAAAATATATTCTTCCTCCAAAGTGTATTTTATTAACATCTCCCTTATTATTAACTTCGTATGTCTGCGGATAAAACGAACGATAAATTCCAGGACCTATTCCTATTTTGCCATACGAGTTATTTTTTAATTTAATTGTTCTATAGGTAAGTTCGTAAAAATTAAAAGCACCGATATGACTTTTAGGATGCCAATAAAAGCCGATGTTAGCCCCTGCTACTAATTGTTTTGTTTTTGATTTATCAACTATTTTACCGTTTCTTTTTGTTCTACTTCTTATAATTGTGCGTTCCTTAAGTAATAGGTCAATTTTGAATTTAAGTCCCGGTTTTATCAGATTATTTCCAAAATACGAAATAGTATAACTTGATGTATTCCAAATATTTAGCGTATCATTATTTTGGGCATAAACAGAGGTAAACCATAAAATTATAAGGCAACTTAGACTATATTTTAACATATCATTTATTGTTTAAACAGCCCTTGATATTTTAGGTTCATTATTGCAAGCATCGGTTCGTTAGCAAATTTTTACTTTAACTATTTTGTGAGCTTATTGCTTAATAATTTTCTTGTTCATTACTCCAATATCAGTATATAACCTTAAGATGTAAACTCCTTTTGTCAAGCCCGATATATCAAGCTTAACAGTTTTATTATTCACCGTATTTTGTCTTATTATTTTAGAATTAATATCTAAAAGTGTGTACGTATTAATTTGTGTGAGTTTACTGCAAATTGTTATTTGATTGTGTGCAGGATTAGGATAAGCTGATATAGTATTATCGTTAATTTTGTGATTCATAATGCCCGTAGAAAATTCATGAGCTATTGTATCGTATCTTAGAATAGTATCTTGGACTAATGAATATTTGAAAAACGATTGATTATCGCCACCACCCCAAAAATACAGTAAAGTATCCGGAGTTGATTTACTTAAGCTGTCTATCTCAACAATACCGCAATTAAAATATTTGCCTGCGGGCATATTATTTCTAATGAGTTTCTGCTGTCCTGTTTGTACATTATATGAATACAATGCAGTTTCGTAAACATCTTTTGATGTTGACATACCGCCCCAAATAAATGCCATTATATCGCTAACGTTGGCAATACCAGCAAAACCTGTATGAAAATCGGTATTGAAAGACATATCCCACGCTTGTGTGGTAGCATTATAATGTATATTGGAGTTGGTTGAACCATAATCGTTATAACCGCCAAACATATAAAAACTACTGTCGAGTGATGCCCCTGCTGCACCAATACTTGCAGGCGAACTACCCGGAAGATTTGCAATTTGTGTTGATGTATGATTATTCATATCAACAGCATAAGCATCGTTAAGGGCATTTCCCGAAGCATCTTCGCCACCTGCAATATACAGTTTATTGCCAATAATTACCGCCGAAAGATTTTTTCGCGGTGTAAAATTATTTGACGATGGTGTTACATTTGTCCAATATTTAGTAACAGGATTAAATTCCCATATCTCGTTGGTTAATCCATTTGCTGTTTCGCCACCTATAATATACATTTTACCATTCCACGATACCGCTGCGTGATTTGAACGACCAGATGGTGGTGTTGTTGATGGTGAATGTTTCAGTTTTTTCCAATTGTTTCCACTATGATCAAACATATACGTGCTATCTAAAAACAAAGCTTTAGCACTTTTAGAATTTTTGCCTTTAGAAGTTGTCCGTCCGCCAAAAAGAATATAAACTGCACCCACCTTAACAAAGGTAGCATCTCTACGAGCTTCGGGATATTTATAGCTTTGCTGTGCTTTTAGAGTAAAGACACTAAGCACGGTAAATAATAAAGTAATTATAATTGTTTTCATTGTTATAAAGTTTTTAAAAATTTATTACGTTAATATATATTTATTCAATCCGGTTGATTGTATTACATTCTCTTTTCATACTTGATTAACAAAAATGATAAAACATTTTATAAATACAAAACATTTTGTAGTTCAAGCAAAGGTATGATTCTAATGAGGTAGAAAAAAGTGTTTTAGGCTATATGTTATAAGTGGGCGTTAATATGTTACAAAAGGGCAAGTATGTTACGAAACGACAGGCTTGAATTTACACCCCAAGAAAAAAAATTTCACCATTAGCTCAAGGATTTTAGAAAAAAGTCTTCAATAAAAAATAAACAATTATTATATCACAATAAGCAATTATTATATCACAAAACAAGCCAATAAAAACTATTGAAAAGCGCTGTTAAAAATAGCAAATCGATTTCTCGAAACGGGAACAAAGGTATCAGTTCCATCAAAAAAGATTTGATAGTTTCGAGCATTTCCTTCTGTCTTAAGAATATTGTTGATATTTACCAAGTACGATCTATGCGTTCTGATAATAAATGAAAATTCATTAAGCCTATCATCTACCATTTGTAAGGAAGCTCTGTAAAGATTCCTCTTTACCTTTCCATTTGTTTTAGTATACACTTCGATATAATTTCCCTCTGATTTAATAAACAGCAAATCATTAATGTTAAATTCTATAATTTCATTTATCAGGGAGGATTCGAGTCTTACTAATTGATTATTTTTCTGTTGAATATGTTTATTTAATTTCTCAGTAAGTATTTTATTCTGCATGCTAACATTTTTAATGTTGCGTTTAAGAATGATAATATAATTAGCCCACAGTACTGATGCAAAAATAGCAGTCCCTGTTGTTATAACCCGGCTTCCAATTTTCAAGAAAAAAGGCAGTGATAAAAGCCTTGAGTTATCAATAACAATAATGATAAAGAAAATATAGTTAAAGACAAAAATAGTAACGAAAACACCTATCGATATAAGCAACTCTTTACCTATAGTCCAGTTTTCTTTTGTCTCCGCCGAAATAATAAAATTAGGAATTATATGAATTATAAACATCAAACTTAGGCCAATGATAATACCGGAAATAAGAGAAATAAATAGGTGAGGTATTATGGTATTTTGATTAAAAAATTCATCATTTAAGCGATAATAATTTAAAATCATGCTGACTAAAGCAACCGATGTTGCAACAATAAGGTTTCTCTTCAGAGTAAAAAGAGCAGGGTAAGGCCTTTTTAGAATGCTAAACATTTAAACTTTCTTATATTTTATATTTTAAAAAACAAAGGTAAGTAATCTAAAATTCACCATGTCAGCATTCCAAAAAAAAATAGAAAAATAATTATTGAGGCACTAAGAATCTCAATTTCATAGCATAAACATAGCGATGAAAGTAAAATTATCAATAATAAAGCCGGCACAGGCATCGATATAATAAGCTTAAAAAGCTAGACTGATTTTGTTACATTTGCAGCCTCAAAATATATCAACTATGCTAAAAAACTATCTAATAATAATGCTAAAAGGAATGGCAATGGGTATTGCCAATGTAATTCCCGGGGTATCGGGTGGTACTATTGCTCTAATCACAGGTATCTTCGAGCGACTTATCAACGCCATAAAATCATTTGATTTAAAAGCTGTTAAACTTTTATTTACAGGAAATTTTAAGGAATTTGCCCGTTATACCGACCTTGCTTTTATCATCTCACTTTTTGTGGGAGTAGGGATAGCTATTCTTGCCATTGCCAGGCTTTTTGAATATCTTTTTGAGAATTATCCCGTTTATATATGGTCATACTTTTTTGGCTTAATATTGGCTTCAATCTACTTTGTAGGCAAAACCATCGACAAATGGAATTGGGGAGCTATCATAGCCTTTGTTTTAGGAACGGCGCTTGCCATAGCCCTTACTTTTATGAAACCTGCAGCACAAAACGACAATGTATGGTATTTGATTTTATGCGGTATTGTAGCCATCTGCTCGATGATACTACCGGGCTTATCAGGCTCATACGTATTGATACTAATGGGGAATTATCAATTGGTAGCCATTGATGCCATTAATCATCTCCGTTTTGAAATACTTATTCCCGTAGCCATTGGCGCCATTGTTGGATTAATTGTTTTTTCCCATTTTTTATCTTGGTTATTTAAGAAATATAAAAATCAAACGCTAGCCGTTCTTACCGGATTTATATTGGGCAGTTTGGGAATTATTTACCCATGGAAAAACCCCATAGAACAACATTTTGGAGAAAAAATAAAGGTGGTTGGCTATGACTATTTCATTCCTCATCTGAGTATGGAAGTAATCATCGCACTGGGAATAATGCTTCTTGGAATTGCCAGTATCTGGTGGATGGAGAGCCTCGCCTCCAAAGCTGATAATAATGAAACAGAAAGCCTAATATAAGGCTCATTCAATACTAACTAAAGTCTGCTTAGATAAATATAAAATACTAATACATAAGTATTTATTAATTTATTCTGCTTAATAAGCGCAAGGTTTATTGAGCATAATAATGTAGAATCTGTACAATTAGTAAAGCTTGACGAACTAATTTTTTGTTACTCAGAAGCAAACCCTAACTACCTCTACTCTCCCTTAAAACAAGAGTGCTTTAAGTTTTTTATATAGGTCTGCTTTGGTAAAAGGTTTACTTAGAAAGTCATCATATAATTTCCCTATTTTTCCGGAATCACTATGATGAATCACATCGGCAGAAATCCCCAGTCCTTTTGCGTCGGGAAAAATCCTCTTGAACTTCCTCACACATATATCCTTATTACTTCTATCGAAACTTAAATCGATAATTACAGCATCAAGTTTCTTTAATGTTAGAATATGGCTAAAAAAGGCATCATCATCATCAAAGACCGTAAAGCTAGCATTTGCCGACTTCAAAATGGTAGAAATAAAGGCTCTATTGGCCATATCATTTTCCAATACTACAATCTGCTTGGCTGACAAATCAAGATTAACATCCACTTTAATATCCGCTTCCTTTAACTTGGCAATAGGCCCATTGACAATAGGAATGCTGATAGTAAATATACTACCCACTCCTTCTGTTGAATTCACTTCGATATGACCATTCATAAGCTCCACCAAACTTTTAGTGATACACAATCCCAAACCGGTGCCACCAACCAAAGTATCATTTATTGCATTAATTTGCGAGAACCTATCAAATATCCTCTGAAACTGCTGTACCGGAATTCCTATTCCCGTATCTTCAACATGAAACTTTACTTCCTTTGCTATAGGTTCAACACTAATTTTTATCCCTCCTTTATCGGTAAATTTAACGGCATTACTAATCAAATTGGCAAACACTTGATTTAATCGATGTATATCTGCTTTAATAAAAATATCGTCCTGCTTACATTCCTCTATTTTAAAACTAAGTCTGCCTTCTGTTTTATTATAAACATAAACCTCATAATTTGTTTTTAGTAAATCAAGCACATCCTTTACCCTGATATCTTCACACTCCACTTCCAATGCCCCGGATTCAATTTTCGAGATATCAATAATATCATTTATCAAGAGCATCAAATCATCTCCTTTATTCTGGATAATATCAATATAGCGTATCTGCTCCCTGCGCGTGAGCCCCTCATCTTTCAGCAAATCGGAGAAACCTATTATTGCATTCATAGGAGTACGAATCTCATGCGACATATTGGCAAGAAAAGCAGATTTGAGTTTATCATTTTCCTCAGCTTTTCTCATCGCTTTTCGCAATTCCAATTCCATCTTCTTCCTATCGGAAATATCATGCGAGACAAATAATAAGAGCTTCCGATTAGCAATAGTAATAATTCGAGCTGAGATTAAAAATGTCAGGATACTTCCATCCTTTATTCTAAATTCAATTTCCGCATCATCAACTTGACCATTCTTATAGATTTGATTAATTAACTTATCTCTATCTCTGATATCAGCATAAAGATTAATTTCATCCACTGTTTTACCAATTAATTCTTCTTCAGAATAACCGGTAACATTATAGAATCCCTTATTTACTTCATAAAACTTTCCATCGGATATTCTAGAGATGGAAATAGCATCAGGATTGGTATTGAAGATACTTCTAAACTTACTTTCACTGTCCTTTAATTGCCTCAACCATTCTTTTCTCTCTGTAATATCCTTAAATACAACCATATATGCTTTATTGCCCCGATAGAAAAATGGCGAAGCGATTACTTCTACATCTCTTACTTCACCATAAAAATTGTAAAATTTCTCTTCGGTAACTTCCAGGCGTTCGTTACTCAAACTCATTTGTTGTATTCGCTTCATCACAGAGGCTTTAGAACTTGGATGAACATAATTCATCAAAGCAGAACCAACAAAAGTTTCCTTATTGGCTTTCACAAAATTGATGGCAGCTCTATTGGCATCAATGACAATTCCATTTTGATGGATAGCAATAGGAATGGGAACAATCTGAAATATATCTTGATAACGGCGTTTGCTTTCTTCAAGTTTATTCTCTACCTCAATTAATGGGCTAATATCTTCACCCGCCTTCAAATAAGCTTCCACCTCACCCAATTCATTGACAAAAGGTTTGATTATCGCATGTTCCCAATAGAAAGAACCATCTTTTCTCCTATTTAAAAATCGGCCTCTCCATTTATTACCCTTGAGAAGTGTTTTCCATAAATGCCTATAAAACTCCCTATTATATAAATCCGATTTTAGAATACGCGGATTCTTGCCCAATACTTCTTTAGAGGTATAGCCTGTTATTTCTTCGAAGCGCTTATTTACGTATATTAAATCGCCATTCAAGTCAGTCATAGTAACGATAGAAGGCACCTGATTTAGGGCTTCCGAGAGCGTCTTAATTCGCTTTTGAGCAGCATGGATTTCGGTATAATCTCGTGAATGCACAATAATACTTTGGATATTTCCTTTTTCATCCTTTACAGCTCGACCACTTCTTCTAACAACAATTGTCTCCCCATTTTTTCTTTGTAACTCAATATCCAACTCCTTATAGCCCGTCTCTAAAAATTCATTATAATAAGACTTAAATTTATCCTTAAACAGCTTACTGAAAAAGTAGCTGATATGCTTTCCTATAATCTCCTCTTTGGGATAACCTAAAATCTGCCGATCCATTTTATTGGTTTCCAGAATATAACCTTTTGCATTTAGAATTGATATTCCCGTGGGCGCCATTTCAAACACCGTGGCAAACTTACGCTCACTGAGCGACAACTTTTCTTTTGCATTAAAAATTTGGGTTAAGTTCTCAATAACTGAAGCTACACCTTCGGGTTTGGCATCACTGTCGTATAAAAGAGTTGAGCGAATACCTACCGTAAAGGGTATCCCCTTAAAAACAGGATGATATATTTCTTGTGAATATTTTAATTCTTTGTTAATTAATCTTCTGAAATTCAATTTCATTTTTACCACCTCTTCCGGTGGAAGAAGTTTCTCCGGACTATATTCAGTGCCATTGTAATCAATATCGCCGCTCACTCCAAACAACTTTTTCAAATTATCGGAAGCAAAAATATAATTCATCTTTAAATCACTAAATACTACCGGATTATTGGAAGCCCTAAGTAATGACTGGAATCGATATTGACTACGAACAAGCTCCTTTTTCTCATTACGTAGTCGCTCTTCCAATTTAAGATTATAAATGGCATAAGAGATATCCGCAGCCAATTCTGCAAATTGATTTTTATTTTCCTTGTCTCGGGCAAATTCCGCAACTACATTAGCCGAAAAAGCACCATAAAACTCTCCTTTAAATTTAAGAGGAATAGCATATACAACATTATCATCGTCGTGACGATTTAATAAGCAATTCTTACAAAATAATTTTTTATTGGATATCATCACAAAACTCCCCGCTTTGCCCACCATTCTATAGCAAGGGGTATCCAATAGAGATAGATTAGCAGTATAATCAATATTATTAGAAGTATAATAGCCTGTTATCTTATCATTATCGGACAGAATAATCCAAGCGGAATCATAATAACTATGTTCCACAATAAGTTTACACACCTCACTCAATAATACATCCAGACTAACGGCCTGATATATTACCCGTTTCAGTTTGTTGTATAGCCTGAGCAATTCAAGCTTAAACCTAAAATCATTCCTATTAGAAGCTCCCTCCATCTGCTAAAACATTTTAAGTCGAGCATTGAGCTCATCAATCATCTGTTGTTCCTCTTCCACGATACCATCGAAAGAATTGGCAATTTGTTCCACTGCATGTACTGTTACTTTTTTCATATGAGGTGTAAAGGCATTATAATTATTATCGAAATAATTAAGGAAACTTGCAAAAGCCTCTTCTCTACTTTCATTTTTATCCATCAGTGCTTCAAATTCAAACTCGGTATAGAAAACATTCACCTCCTCTTGATTAAACAAGTTCTCGTCAGACAACTCACTAATAACCAATCTATACAACTCCTGCATTTCTTCATCTTGAACTTCTCCGTCGGCCATGGCAACCGAATAAAGCAATCGGCCAAGATGAGTATAAAACTTTTGCATTTCCATAATAAAGTATATTTTAATAATGAACAATTTATGACAGCTCTATTCTTTTTTTGCAGGTATTACAAAAATAAGCCCACACTAATAGTTGAACGCCAAAAGTAACAAATTTCAGAACAAATTACAATATCAATCCAAAATCTAAACGAAAAAAAATCGGCTATTTCTTATTTTGATGTGCTAGCGTTATCTTTGCAAAATAGATTTGGAATTTAAATTACACATTAAAGATTACAGAACGATGATAAAAGACCCAATAGGCCTGTTGGTACCAGAGCATATACTATCAGATTTTGACTATGAAAAGAT
>WGCS01000321.1 GCA_015493685.1 Bacteroidales bacterium | reverse complement strand
GTCTTGGACGGATAAAAAGCTGAGAATCAGATTTTTCAAGTAAAGGAATTTTATCTGTTCTGTCACAATAAAGAAAACCTTTGTTATTAATTTTTTTAAAATCACTAATACCATATGGGAATTTCATGATTTTCTCCTTTGCATAACCGTTATGGGCATAACCGCCATTAACATAACTTCTGTCAATTTAGGAACTACTTATTTTAAAGGCATTTGCTTGATTTTTGGATTATAAGACTGTCTATTTAAGTAAATTTCAAAACAGCAATAATAATACCGCCGACCGTTAAAGTTAAACCGAAGGACCAGCGCATAAAAGTATCTATCCTGCCAGTCAATGATTCAAAACGTTTATCAACCTGTTCAAAACGCTTCTCCATAGACTGCTGTATCATTTCGAAACGTTTATCGACCTGCTCAAAACGATTGTCCATGAATTGCTGCATTACTTCAAACCGTTTGTCAACCTGTTCGAATCGAGTATCCATGGATTGCTGCATGAATTCAAAGCGCTTATCGACCTGTTCAAAACGCTTCTCCATGATGCCAAAGCCCTGTTGCATCAGTTCCCGCTGGTGCTTAAGCTCCTGCTCCACTTTAAGCATGCGGTTACGCAACTCAAGATCATATACTCCAGGTTTATTTTCAGGAACAAGTTCAGCAAGCCATTGCTCAAACTGTGATTTTATATATTCTATGTCTTCCTGTGCCAATGATGTCATATTTTTCCCCTTTGTAACGAAATCTAAGAATATATAGGAATGTACATATTCGACCTTATCATGTTATTGTTGACAGTGTTTCATATTCGCTGGGACTGTGCAGCATACTAATGCTATTGTGAAAGCTAAAATAGGCAAAGATGGAATACCGACCGAATATTTACATAAAAACACATTTTTTATCTATAATACATTATAGTTGCTGTTTTAATCATTTGCAACAATCAGGCAATAAAATTCTCTCCATATTCTCCTTCGGCAAGTTCGAAATCCCTTTTATGGTAGATATCCATCCAGTATTCCCTGATCTTGAATATTATCGTTTTATAATCCCTGCCATTATCTCATCAAAAAGGTCTGTCATATCGAAGCATAAAACCAGGGCATCCAGAGCTTTCATCCTGGATGGAAGAGAATATCATAGAGGGGTTAACCGTGTTTTCTCTACCGGAAAAACTGCGCAAAAAGCTCAGATCCACTATTATGGCCGAACGACTAAATAGAGAAATCAAACGTAGAACCAGAAAGGAATTTGACTTGGCAATTTTACAGAAAAAAAATTGCATTATCAGCCAATTTGCAGTATATTAGCGGTATTATAATATTTTTTTAGTGAAATTTGCCCCTAATATAGCAAAACCCATTTTATTATCCTCCACTCAAGGATATTTTTCTACGAAAAATGCTTGTAATTTAGGTATATTATACGATGGTACGTATTTTGTCAAAAAAATTCAGGGAACTTCAGATAAAATGATGACTAAAAGAAAAATATGTGTAGTTACTGGTACGCGTGCTGAATATGGGCTTTTATATTGGCTGATGAAAGAGATAGAAGCTGATGATGCTTTAGAGTTGCAACTTATAGTGACAGGTATGCATTTAAGTCCTGAATTCGGATTGACATATAAAGAAATAGAAAAAGATTTTAAAATTGATAAAAAAATAGAGATGCTATTATCTTCTGATACTTCTGTCGGTGTTTCAAAATCTATGGGATTGGCTCAGATAAGTTTTGCAGAGGCTTATGATGAGTTAAAACCAGATATATTAGTAGTGTTGGGCGATAGATATGAGATATTTTCTGCTGTAAGTACTGCTATGATAGCTCGTGTACCAATAGCACATCTAAGTGGCGGAGAACTTACACTTGGTGCGATAGATGATGCAATCCGGCATGCTATTACAAAAATGAGTCATTTACATTTTGTAACAACAGAAGTTTATAGGAGAAGAGTTGTTCAACTTGGAGAAGATTCTGATAGAGTATTTAATTTTGGAGAAGCTGGATTAGATAATATTTATCAATTGGATTTATTATCTAAAGATGATTTTAAAAAATCTATTAAATGGAAGCTCAATAAAAAAAATATACTTTTTACATACCATCCAACAACTTTAGATAGTGTTGAGGCAATAAAAAAAGATATAATAAATATTTTAGAATATTTAATAATGCTCAAAGATACAAATATTATTTTAACAAAAGCAAATTCTGATAGTGGTGGAAGAGTTATTAATAGTCTTCTTGAAAAATATTCTATGAAATATAAAAATATGAGATTATTTTCATCTTTGGGACAGTTGCGTTATCTATCAGCTTTGCAATATGTTGATGCAGTTGTAGGTAATACTTCAAGTGGCTTAATAGAAGCACCAAGCTTTAAAATCGGTACTATCAATATTGGAGATAGACAAAAAGGAAGAATTGCTGGAGAAAGTGTTATTAACTGTTCTGCTAATGCGGAAAACTTATCTTGTGCATTTGATAGATTATATTCAAAAGAATTTCAAAGTTTATTAAAAAGAGTTGTTAATCCATATGGAAATGGTGGTGCGAGTATAAAAATAAAAGAAATTTTAAAAAATATTGATTTAAAAAATATTATTTTTAAAGAATTTAAGGATATATTTTGCGACCAATAAGTGGAGAATGAGAACTTAAATCTAATGATTTTAAAGTCTATTTTACAGACTCTCGAACATACGTTCCCCACCTAAACTGAAGACATGAGCTTATTTTTTGATATTCGCCCAACTACCACATTTGTTTTCATGAATTCATAGGCAAATCCCATCATTACCATTTCGAGATTGCTTACGCGTTCTTTTTATGCTGCTTCTTCCATTTTTATATACCCTATGCTTTTTTGATTACCGGATTACCTGATTTAAATCCTTTGCAGGGTATTCTTTGCTGCCCTCACTATGGGAACAATCATAAAACAAGTCATTTATGTAAATTTTAGAACCGCAATAATAATACCGCCGACCGTTAAAGTTAAACCAAAGGACCAGCGCATAAAAGTATCTATCCTGCCAGTCAATGCTTCAAAACGTTTATCGACCTGTTCAAAACGCTTCTCCATGATGCCAAAGCCCTGCTGCATCAGTTCCCGCTGGTGCTTAAGCTCCTGCTCCACTTTAAGCATGCGGTTACGCAGCTCAAGATCATATACTCCAGGTTCATTTTCAGGAACGAGTTCAACAAGCCATTGCTCAAACTGTGACTTTATATATTCTATGTCTTCCTTTGCTAATGATGTCATATTTTTTCCCTTTGTAACAAATTGTAAGAATATATAGAAAGGTACATACAGATACATTTTTTATCTATAGTACATTATAATTATAGTTGCTGTTTTAATCATTTGCAACAATCAGGTAATAAAAATCTCTCCATATTCTCCTTCGGCAAGTTCGAAATCCCTTTTATGGCCGATATCCATCCAGTATTCCCTGATCTGAAATATTATCGTTTTATAATCCCTGCCCATTATCTCATCAAAAAGGTCTGTCATATCAAAATATTTATCATCAGGTATAAGGTCAGTAATTTCCGGCTCAAAAACATAAATACCGCCATTGACAAAAAATCGCTGCACAGGCTTTTCATCAAGGCGGATGAGTCGGTTTCCCTTTTTCTTTATCACCCCGTAGGGTATTTGTATCGTGTATTCCCTCACACACATGGTTGCCATTGCATTGCCAAGTTTATGATTATTCACATGAAAGTCCAGGAGATGCTTAAAATTAACCTTTGTCAGCAGATCTCCGTTCATAACAATAAAAGGCATTGAGGGCTTTTGAGGGAGAAGCTTAATACTGCCGGCTGTGCCAAGTCTTTTATTCTCTTTCAGATATTCAATGTGAACTCCCCATTTTGAGCCATCTTCAAAATAATCCTCAATCATCTCGGCCTTGTAATTCACAGAAATATAAAAATTGTCAAATCCATTATCTATAAATCCTTCAAGAATTGTTTCAAGTACAGGGGTTCCGCCAATTTTCAAAAGAGGCTTGGGACATGATGCAGTTAAAGGTTGCAGTCTTGTTCCAAGCCCGCCCGCCATGAGGATAACCGGATTCTTCTGTTTCTTTTCCTTAAGTATATCTTTCAGGATTTTAAGCTGGACTACTTTCCCATCATTATCAAGAACCGGGAGCTGATTTATGTATTGTTCCCTCATTATCCTGTGCATGGTTTCAGGATCATCATCAATTGAGGCGGTTAAAGGTGAAACATAATAGATCTGTTTTACAGGCGCATCAAGACTTACTCCCTTCAGAATTCCCCTGCGGATATCACCATCGGTGACAGTTCCAAGCAGTTTATCCTCCTCATCAACAACCAGTGCTATCTGCAGAGCACTCCTGTCAATGACCTTTATGGTTTCCCTTATCGAAGTTTCAGGCGCAATGGCTGTCTTTTTCCAGTTGTTCATTTTTTTCACCTGTATCATTATTACATTCAATTAGTTTTATAAGAAAGAGCTCATATTTGACATAGTCACAAATGCTCTTTTTATGTTCGTCAAAATCTTTGATTTTTTGAGGCATAGTAACGCAGTTCAGATCCGCCTCATGGCGGTTATAATTTGATTTTTTCAGGTTACTGCGTTGGATAAAAGTTGATGGTCCCGTAAAAAGTTAAAAAAAATCATACTTTCGTTCAGGCACTGCTATTTAGTTCACTCACACGTATAAGATCGTCTCTGCTGTAATTTCCAATGGCAGTCTTCCCTGTTATTTCATCCCATTTAATTGGACTTATTCCAGTGCCCGGTCTTTTTACCGTTAAATTATCATCGGTGAATTTTTCTCCGATCTTAATATCGCGGGCAGCAACAATACTTTTGCGGGCAGCATATATATTTTTTAATTCCGAAGGACTTGGCTGTTTGATACCGTTCCCAAGAGCTTTTTCTATATTCCTCACAGCCTTTACCATTGCAGCAAGTTCCTCCGGATTCAATGAAGCTTTATGATCAGGGCCGGGAAGGGTTTTATCCAATGTAAAATGTTTCTCAATTACAACAGCTCCCATGGCTGCTGCTGCAATAGGGATCTCAATGCCCAGCGTATGGTCGGAATATCCCACCCCGGTTCCGGGGAAAGCGTATTTTATTGTTTTCATGGCTTTAAGATTAACATCCTGCATTGGCGTGGGATACTCTGTATTACAATGGAGAATAATTATATTACTGCGCAAAGTTCCTGCTGTCTCAAGGATTTCAATTGCACTTTCTATTTCTCCGAGAGTTGCCATTCCAGTGGACATTATTATTTTTTTTTCAAGGGAGCCTATTTTTCTGAGATAGGGCAGGTTATTAATCTCACCGGAAGGTATCTTCCAGAAAGTCATATCAATTAATGATAAAAAATCAATACTTTTAAAATCAAAGGGTGTGGATAAAAAATCAATTCCTGTTTTTAAACATAAATCGTTTAATTCTCTGAACTGATCAAATGATAATTCAAGCTGCCTTAACATATCCAATTGATTATTAAATTTATTTTTTATGTTGATTTGCTGATAAGCGGCAAGTTCAGCATTTTTTGAAATACATTCTTCTGCTATAAAAGTCTGAAATTTTATGGCATCTGCTTTTGCCCTGACAGCAGCATCGATTAATTTTACAGCCTGTTTAAAACTGCCGTTGTGATTAACGCCCGCCTCTGCAATAATATAAATTTTATTCTTCATTCTTCTTTAACAACTCCGCCTTTTTTAAAACATCTTGCAGGCACACCAAAGACAAGTGACTTCTCAGGCACATCATTTATTACGACAGATCCTGCACCCACTATGGAGTTTTTTCCGATTGTAACACCTTCCTTTACAATTGCCCTGCTGCCTATAAAAGTATTTTTTAAAATTTTACAGCCTCCGTTTATTATTGCCCCGGTTGAAATATGACAAGTATCTTCTATAATAGTGTCATGCTCCACAAGGGCCTTACTGTTAATAATACAGTTTCTGCCGACCTTTGCACCGGCGTTTATCATGGCATGATGCATAACTATTGTCCCTTCATCCACAGAGGCATTTTGAGAAACATAGGCAAATTGCGATATAATGACAGGCAGACTGCCGCCAAGTTCCTTGATCTGCTTAAAAAATTTTATACGCTTATTATAATTTTCGATCTGGCCAAGGGTAATCAGAACATTTTTATATTTATTGACAAGATCTGGCAGGTCTTCATCGCAGCCGACCACACCATAACCTGAAATGCGTTGATTAATCCTGTCCGGCAAATCCACGATCCCTGCAATGTGAAATATCTCAGAACTTTCAATAACATCAATACATGCCCTGCAATGCCCCCCGCCACCAATGAGAATCAATGTTTTTTTCATTTTATTCATACCCCGGACTGCTGGGAATATTTATAATTCTTTTCTCGAGTTTTTCTGCATCACTAAGATCCATTGCCGGGCAATTTTCAAACATGGGCAATTTATTTAAAAGAGTCCATGCAGGCCGGGTCATATATCCTGCCATGTTTGTAGTTTTGAGTATGCTGTCCCTTAAATTTTCAGTTTCTTCAGTTAACAGAAGAACATTCAGCCAATAATTACTTTCTGC
This sequence comes from Bacteroidales bacterium, assembly GCA_015493685.1. Taxonomy (GTDB): domain Bacteria; phylum Bacteroidota; class Bacteroidia; order Bacteroidales; family UBA1556; genus UBA6267. The sequence continues at coordinate 561 of WGCS01000321.1, read as the reverse complement.
AAAATCTGGCTCACAAAAAAAATGTACCCCTTTAATATTTCTAAACTCTTTTTCATATATTGCTGCAAGATGCCGCTTGGATTTTAAAAGAAACGGTAATAGTTCCATTTGGGCGCATCCAAGGGCCGCGTTAATATTCGGCATGCGATAATTATAGCCTGATTCATCATGGAAGTATTTCCATTGATGGGGAAGCTTTGCCGTTGTTGTGAGATGTTTTGCCTTATCTGCCAGGGCTTCATCATTTGTTAAAATAGCCCCTCCCCCGCCCGTTGTAATTGTTTTATTGCCGTTGAAGCTTAAAATACCAAGTTTTCCAAAACCGCCCGTATGTCTTCCCCTGTACAGACTGCCAAGGGATTCTGCTGCATCTTCAATAATTGTTATCCTGTATTTACTGCACACTTCCAACAATAAATCCATGTCTACGGGATGGCCAAAAGTGTGCATGGGCACAACTGCTCTGACAGGCCGGCCTGTATATTTATTTTCAGGAATTGCATGACCGGATTGATAATTAAATCTTATAATATCATCAAGATAAATGCCAAGTTTTTCAGG
>WGCS01000320.1 GCA_015493685.1 Bacteroidales bacterium | reverse complement strand
ATTATGAAGTAAGCATAACAATTTTAAATTGCAAGTTATCCTTCTAACTAGTAACAAGCAGTTAATACACTGATTAGTATTGTATTATGTAATTTCATATCACCGAATTAATAAATTTTAAACTAATGAAACGTGCTGAAATAATCATTATCATAATTGCTCTTATAGGCTTCGTATTGAAGTATTTTAAAATAGTTGGTGCAACTACATTACTTATATTATCCCTTAACACCTTAGCTGTATTTTACTTTTACCTCAGTTATGCTTTTTTTAATGGTTTAAGCATTAGAGAATCGCTAAGAAAATCAAGCTATGTTAATATTAGTCGAGGCAAACTAGGCACAGCAATACTATCGGGTATAGTACTAGCTACCTCCATTGTTTCTATCTTATTTAAAACATTGAACTATCCGGGCAGTTATATGATTTACATTTCACTACTTCTATCCATAGCTTTATTTGTCTATTTATTATACAAACACACCAAAGACAGTGGGATATTTTATTACACTATTCTAAAACGCGTTGGAGCTGTAAGCGTTATAATATTACTGATGGTGGGAAATATAACTATCTAATCATCAACGGTTATTATGATGGTAAGCCATTAAACTATCCATTGGTGCAGCCATTATTCCTGATAAAATATAGCCCTTTTTCAGAATAATACTTTCTAAAACAGAGCGGAAATAAAAGGCAACAGAACCAACAAATCCAACTTTATAGTCCTGCATATCAAAACTAAGACTGGCAAGCTGATATTTTACAAAATCGTGAAGTGCTTCATATACCAAAGAATAGATTAATGGATCCGAAAGATTTTTTGCGGCAAAAGGAGCAAAACCGGCCAAATATCTATTGGGAAAATCTTGTTTGTAAACACGGTTTAGCACTTCCTGCAATTGAATATTATAACAAGTTTGAAAATCTTTCTGCAATGCCAACGGCAACTCATTATGAAAAAAGGCTGCAATAATATTTTTACCTATATAAGCGCCACTCCCCTCATCACCAAGAATATAGCCCAACGAGCTAATAGCATCAGTAAATTCGGTGCCGTTATATACAGCGGCATTACTTCCTGTGCCAAGAATACATGCAACCCCTTTCGAAGAGCCAAAAAGAGCTTTTGCTGAAGCCAACAAATCGGAAGCCACTCGAATATCAGCCATGGGAAAAGCCATTTCCAAAGCACGCTTCACTATCCCACACTGTTCACTATGCGAACAGCCGGCACCATAAAAATGAAGTTTATCAACACTATTTCGTTGCCCCTTATCAGAGAAACTAACAATCAACAGAGCACTTATCTCTTCCTTACTCATAAAATAAGGATTGATGCCTTGGGTAAATACCTCATTAAAGGAACCATCTTCAGCGACAAACCTCCACTGGGTTTTGGTAGAACCACTATCTGCTATTAACGTATATTTCATTTATTCACGTATTGTACCGGCCGAATTAGTCTATTTCTACTGGATTTAGTCTATCGTAATTTCCATACCATCTTGTGCCAAAATTACATTATCAAAGACCTCAGCGGCTTGTTCCTCAAAAGGACTTACATCCTTATAGCGGCCTGAGAAATGTCCTAGCAGAAGCTGCTTGGCCTTGGCCATTTTGGCAATATGTGCTGCTTGTTTAGCCGTTGAATGCAATCGCAATGCTGCCTTATCCTCATCTTGATGCAGGTAGGTAGATTCATGGTAAAGTAAGCCTACTTCACTAACCCAACTTGCAAGCTGAGGCAGAAAAGCCGTATCACTGCAATAAGCATACGAAGGCGGTATTTTGGGTGAAATTGTAATCTCATCATTAGAAATCACCTCTCCTTTAGAATTTACATAGTCCTCCCCTGCTTTAATACGAGCAAACCATGTATTTTCGATGTGTAAATGAGAGTTGGCAAATTCTTTCTTAATATTTCGCATTGCCTTTTTTGCTTTAAGCAAATAGCCATAGGTTGGAATACTATGTTTTAAAGGGAAAGCAAATACTTTAAAATCATCGTCATCAACAATAAGCTTGCGTCCTTCCGGCTCAATAATATGAATACTAAGTGAAAATGCCAGCTCCATCTTTGAGACAGCAAAGCTAACATCTACGGCTTCTTGCAATCCTTTTGGGCCAAAAACAGTAAGACTCCTGTTCCGATTTTTCATATTCATCGTTGACAACAAACCCACCAAACCATAAAAATGGTCGCCATGCAAATGAGTAATAAAAATGTACTCTATCCGATTTATATTTTTCTTGAACTTTAATAATTGAAATTGAGTTGCTTCCCCGCAATCAAAAAGCAAGGAATGCCCATGCATCTCCAACAAATGGGCGCTTAAATGTCTATTATTAGAAGGTACAGCAGCACTACTTCCCAGTACAGTTAACTTTGCTTGCATTTATTTAATAAGCATTCGTTTACGGATAACCTTATTTTCAGAAGCTAGTTCATAGATATATATTCCGGCAGGTAGATTGCCTTTAGCAAACTGAATGGAATTATTCCCTTTCTTTGATTCTATTCTTTTATCCTCAATGACATTTCCTACTATATCAAATACGCTAAAATGAAAAACCGAAGCTTTTGGCGCATAATATCGTATCTGAGTACTCCGTGCAAATGGATTAGGAAAATTTTGAAACAATTGAAACTCATTGGACTTAGCCAAATCAATTCCCACATGAGAAGCATCAAGAACAACAAAATCATACTGAAAAGAATAGGGCATTGATGTTCCCAAAGCATTCACTGATATATGAATAGAGAGACTATAAACTCCTGCATCACCCACAAGTGGTGTTCCTTGTACCAGAACACAACCAAAAGTATCGCCGGGCCAATAGTTATTAGCTGAATTACTCACCCAACTAAAGGAAGAAGGAACCCCTGTAATACTATCAATGCCGGCACTATCAATGGGAATCACAGCTCCATTATAATTAGTATCGGCAGGAATACGTACCCTAATAATTTGTTGGTAAGCTTGAGTTTCCACTGCCTGAGCTATCCCAATACTGGTATCCGGACTTATCAATGAGGAACCGGAGAATGGAGTTGGAGTACACTGCGCTTTAAGCATATGTATGCCAAGAGATCCAATAATAATAGTCAGTAAAAATAGTCGCTTCATAAAATTAATTTTTATTGATTTTTAATACAAACAAAAGTAATACTTTTTAACATTAATAAATGGTTTCAAATGATATAAATTCCACATTACGATAAATAGATTACTTTTGTTGCTTAAGTTGTCTGATAAGTGCAACAAAATAAATAAAGTCACCTTTTATGTTTACTAATATATCTATTTATCTCCATGTCTATTTTCATTAAAAATAATTACCTAATATTACTGTTAAGCTTAATCACTATGATGTCATTTACTCCAAGCAAACCCACCATATATTCCTATAC
>WGCS01000319.1 GCA_015493685.1 Bacteroidales bacterium | reverse complement strand
TCTCTAATCCATGCCTATTAACAACGAAAATATTAACTATATTTGTCGCTGAAAACTAAACAATCACAAATTCATGAAAAAATTAAATACTTTTTTCAACAACTATATGCTAAGCTTTCTATTCATTGCATGGATAGCGATGAATTTATGGATGTATTATGGTGTTGGTGGAATGAGTGATATTAGTAGGGTATCCGAAGGTCATTCGCTCCCTGACTTATCCTTAAGCCAGAATATAGTGCAGCTCAAAACACTTATGACCGATTATGGTTCTCAAGGTCGATTGTATTACATCAAGTATCAGTTTCGCGATTTTATATACCCATTGGTATATGGAGCGCTACTTATGGGTATATTATATCGCCTGATAAAGCCCATTAGCTTCAATGTATGGGTCTTTGTTCCTTGGATAGCTGTATTTTTCGATTATATTGAGAACTATTTTCTGCGTATCAGTTTTTATGATTATCCCAATTTAGTTCCTTACAAAGTACAGATAGCTTCATTGGCTTCTTCGTTAAAATGGTTTTTTATCTTTTTTAGTTTTCTCCTTATTATTATTGCCTACTTCAACCGACGGAGAAGATACATCAATAAACATAAGGTTAATAATCCACCCAATACTTATGTAAATAGCTAAAATAGTTGCTGGAGATTTCCCATAATTTAGGACTAGACAACTATTCAAAAAAAAGGACAACTATTATTGTCCAATCGCTTTATATATTTTATCCCAACGTTGATTATCCATTTTAGCTCCGATAACCTCAATAATATTCCCCGCAGTGATGGATCCAATGGAAGCACAACGATCTAGGCTATATCCTTTAATCAAGCCATAAAGAAAACCAGAGGCATAAAGATCACCGGCGCCGGTAGTATCAATACTATCGGCTTTAATAACACCGGCTGTATATACTTTACCATTATGTTTAACCATGCTTCCTTTGCTGCCAATTTTCACTATTGCATATTCAGTAATTTCCGCTAAATCATCAAGAGCCTCTCTGGGTTCCTTAGCGGTAAAGGCTTTGGCTTCTTCTTCATTGGCGAAAACAATATCAACATACTGTTTTGTAATTCGCTTTAAGAACTCAATATTATCTTCAACTACATTATAGCTTGCCAAATCAATACTAATTTTACAGCCGGCTTCTTTAGCTAACTTAACCGCCGTTTCTATTAACTGATAATTTTGCACCAAATAACCTTCAATATGGAAAAAATCATAGCCCATAAAATCCTCTAATTTTAAATCTTCGGCAGAAAGCTCCACAGCAGCGCCGAGGTAAGTAGCAAAAGTACGTTCAGAATCAGGACTCACCAATGCCAAAGCCAATCCGGAACGAGTTTTACTCACTGCCAACAAGGGATTTACCTTTGCTTCTTCTAAATCATGTTTAAAGAAATCACCAATCTCATCTTCTCCAATTTTACCAATAAATCCTGTTTCAACGCCCAATTTAGCTAAACCATGAATAGTATTAGCCGCCGAACCACCTGAAGCCTGTGAACGTGGAAAATGATCCACTGCTTTCATTATTCTCTCCGAGCTTTCCCAATCCACTAATTGCATGCTTCCTTTGGGTAACTTCTGCTCTGTCAATACATTATCGTTATCTATTCTTACAAGGGCATCTACCAAGGCATTGCCCATTCCTAATACTTTAGCCATTTTCAATTAAATTTTTAGATTTTACAAAGTGCAAAGTAACAAAAAATAATAAGTGATAATACTTTACTTCCTTAAGTTTTGGAATTCGATATAAGCAACAAATATGAAGGCGCTTTGCAAATAGTGCATTTCGAAAAAATACATCTATTAGCAAAACACAGCGTGTTTATTAACTTCAAAATTTTATTTTATTCCATTAAGATTAGCCGGTAATAAAATACAGTCAGTACTATTTCCGACGATAAAGTCTTTATTTCTTACCATAAAAGTCAGGAATAATTGTCTGCTCCTGCATTGGTGGTCTAACATAACCCGTAGAATGCACTCGTGGAGGCAATTCCAAGGGAGGAGGAGTTAAATCCTCATAAGGAATTAAAGATAGTAGATGCTTAATCGTATTAAGGCGAGCTTTCTTTTTATCATCAGCATTAACAACATACCAAGGACAGATTTTAGTATCGGTATAATTAAACATTTCGTCTTTAGCTTTGGAATAATCTACCCATTTAGCTCTTGATTCCAAATCCATGGCACTCAATTTCCATCGTTTGGTGGGATCTAGCAGCCTTGCCTGAAAGCGTTTTTCTTGTTCTTCTTCACTCACAGAAAACCAATATTTAATAAGAATAATGCCACTACGTATCAACATTCGCTCAAAATTGGGGCAGGAACGCAGGAAGTCCCAATACTCATCATTGGTGCAAAAGCCCATCACTTTTTCCACACCGGCTCTATTGTACCATGAGCGATCAAAAAGTACCATTTCACCTCCGGCAGGCAAAGCAGATACATAACGCTGAAAATACCATTGCGATTTTTCTTTTTCAGTAGGTGTACCCAAAGCCATCACACGGCATATACGAGGATTTAAGCGCTCGGTAATACGCTTAATAACGCCTCCTTTCCCGGCAGCGTCCCTTCCTTCAAATAAGACAACTACTCTTAGTCCTTTCGCCTTAATCCACTCCTGGAGTTTAACCAATTCTATTTGTAGACTCTTTAATTCCAATTCGTAGAAAGCAGTCTTAAGCTTTCCATCCTCCTTAAAATGTGTTTCTTGGCTCATACGCTATTATTATTGAGTGATTAGAAATGCGAATATACAAAATAATTAAGCAAAGGTCAATTTTGTTTTGTGCAAAGCAGATGATTTTTATATCTTAGCCCTCTTAAATTTTATTAAAAATGCATCTGTTAAAAACATCTATTCTTGGAATTATACTATTTTTTTCCATCACACTTCACGCCCAAAATATCCCTTCAAACCTAGGTTCAGAAGAATCGGCCATGGGCGGAACAGGAGTTGCTTCCAACAGTTTTTGGAGTAATGCCAATAATCAAGCATCCTTAGGATTCAATAAAGACTGGGGTGTTGGTTTTTATTATGAAAACCGATTCCTACTTAAAGAGATGAGTTTAAACGCATTATCAGTAGTAATACCAAGTAAGCGTGGGTCTTTTTCCGCCAATATCTCTTATTTTGGTTATTCACAATATAATGAAAAGAAAGTTGGCTTAGCTTATGGAATGCCTTTGGGGAAACGCTTTGCCATAGGAGTTCAAATGGATTATCTAAATACTTCCATTGGCAGAGACTATGGCAGCGCCGGTGCTTTTACTTTTGAAATAGGTTTGATGGCCAAGATATCTGATGAATTAAGCCTAGGGGCACATCTGTTTAATCCCATTCAAGCCAAGTTGAATGCTAACAGCGATGAAAGAATTCCTCCCCTTATGAAATTAGGCTTACAATGGAAACTTGACAAAAATTTCACTGCTGCTGTTGAAGCACAGAGTGATATTCAACATCCATTAATTATTAGAGGCGGCTTAGAATATCGGATAATGAATATATTATATACCCGTATTGGTATTAGTAATAATCCCACGATTTTTAGTTTTGGAGTAGGCCTACAAATGAAATCCTTTCGTTTAGATTTTAGTTCTTCAATGCATCAAGTACTGGGTTATTCTCCTCAATTATCATTGATTTATCAACTTAAAAAATAGGTCAGGATAATGGAAACGCCATCAATTAAACCTACTCATTTTCCTTCAAGAACAATTTTTCGCTACTTACTAAGCCTTGCATTTACGTTTATCCTATTTGGAGCTAGCGCACAAAGCAATCAAGATGCCAAAGAAATTATAGAACAACGTATCGAAGAACTCTCAGCAAAAACAGATATGAATTATGATTTTTCGGAATTATATGATCATTTTCTTGATTTATACGAGCACACCATTGATATTAATACCGCAGACGAAACCCAGCTACGAAAGCTTATATTCCTTAACGACAACCAAATAGCTATATTATTAGCGGCACGAAGGAGAAATGGAGGTTTTAGAAGCATCTATGAATTAAAGGATCTACCGGGTTTTTATGTTGATTTAGTATTAGCCATTAAGCCGTTTATCACCTTTAAAGCAGTGAAAAAATCGGAGAAAATACAATTCTCCAAATTACTAAAATATGGGAAAAACCAGATTATTTTTCGCTATGGGCGAGTTCTAGAACCACAAAAAGGATATCAATCTATTAAAGATTCTGTACTGGCAGCCCATCCAAACTCCCGCTACCTTGGTGACAAAAACAAGCTCTATTTTAGGTATAAATATCAATATCGAGATCTGCTAAGTTTTGGTATTTTAGGCGATAAGGATGCAGGTGAAGAATTTTTTACCGGGAATAATCCCTATGGTTTTGATTTTTATTCGGCTCATTTTTTTATTAGAAATCAAGGTAAATTAAAAGCCTTAGCCCTGGGCGACTACCATCTTGAGTTTGGGCAAGGGCTTAGCTTATGGTCAGGATTAGCCTTTGGTAAATCGGTGACAGCCATAGATATACAGCGGCAAGCTCGAGGTCTGCGTCCCAACACATCAGCCAATGAAGTATTGTTTTTTAGAGGAGCTGCAGCTACTTATGCCATTAACAAGAAAATTGATTTTACAGCCTTTTACTCCAATAAAGCAATGGATGCGGGCTTAAGCATTCGTGACACTGCCAATACCGAGGAGCTCGTTTTCTCAAGTTTACAAGAGAGTGGACTTCATAGAACCATTAATGAAATGAAGAAGAAACATTCTATCAGGGAACAAATCTTTGGTGGAAATATCAACTATAAAAATCATGGACTACGAGTAGGTTTTACCTCCTATAAAACCATTTACAATAAGAAATTATTAAAAGATGGCTATCCCTATCAGCTGTACGATTTTCAAGGAAAAGAAAATTTCAATATGGGATTAAATGCTTCTTATGCCAATAGATATTTGAGTGCATTTGGAGAAGTAGCCATGAGTGCCAATGGAGGAAAGGCGCTATTAATTGGGTCTATTTTCAACCTTCACCCTCGCTTAACTTTTTCCTTACTCTATCGCAATTACCAAAAGAACTATCAAGCTTTTTATGCTATTCCTTTATCCGAAGGAGGAAAATCGCAAAATGAAGAGGGAATTTATTTAGGAGCCTTACTGCAATTGGGTAACCACAGCAACCTCCGCTTTTATTACGACATTTTTAAATTTCCCTGGCTCAAATACCGTGTAAACGCACCCTCTAATGGCAATGAATTTAGCCTACAGTATGAACGGACTCCCAACCGACATTTTAGATACTATTTTAGGTATCAGTATGAAGACAAAATGCTGAATATTACGGATACTAAAGTAGCCATGACAAAGTTATCGCATAAATATAGGCATAATATCCGCCTTCATCTGTCGTATAAAGTTAATCACCAGCTAAAATTACAGTCCCGATTAAGCTTATCACATTATCAGCACATTCCTGATGCCGCCAGCAATGGATACCTCTTATTTCAAGATGTACAATATTCCTTTAACAGTATTCCACTGAAATTCAGTTTGCGTTACGCCTTATTTAATACCGATGATTACAACAGTAGAATATATGCTTATGAAAATGATGTTCTCTATAAATTTACGGTGCCGGGATATTATTATCAAGGGCAGCGATATTATTTACTGCTAAATTATAAGCTAAACCGCGCACTAAGTTTCTGGTTCAGAATAGCACAAACAAATTATTTCAACAGAAAAGGCATCAGTGCAAATTTAGAAGAAATCAATGGCAGCACAAGGAGTGAAGTTACTTTTCAGCTAAGGTGGAAATTTTAGTTTTAATATAATTACACTATTAATAACATCGGCATCAACGCTTATTAGCATCAATAAGCTCTTGAATACGCTGTTTTGTCAGGTCTCTCAACTCTTCAACAGAAAGCTTTTTTATTAACTGTTTATCAATTTCTTCACCGAAGATAATCTTTACCACTCCCGGTTTAATAAGCCATGAAGTTTTATTATTTATTTCCCATAAACCCACAAAAGCAATGGGAATAATGCCAACGCCGGCTTCTTTAACCATTACAAACGGAAGTTTCTTAAATTCTCCCATAACAGGTTTGCTTGAGCGAGTACCTTCGGGAAGCACCATAATATTCTTAGCTTGCTTAATAAATTCTACCGCTTCCATCATACTACGATAGGAAGCTCTGGGATTGGATCTGTCGATGGGAATATTACCATATCTTTTAAGCACCCAACCATATATTGGCCATTTAAAGTGGCTGGAAGCCTGTATTCCCCAGAAATTTTTTGGAATAAAACCCAATAAAAGAGGAATATCGAACATGCTAACATGATTTGCCATAAAAACATAAGTGGAATCATCCTTAATATTATCAACACCTATAAGCTTCACTTCTATAAGTAAAAGTCGAAAAAAATATTTAATAAAAGACCTCACCCATTTAACATAAACCTCATAAGGCCATATTAATGAGATTATTAAAAACCAAATGAGAAAGATTTTAAGCAGTAAAAACGAAACTAATAACTCCCATGCTGAAATAAGATACTTCATCTGTTTTATATAAATATTAATTTTTGTTTTCTGCCGCTAATATAGATACAATAAAGCATCCGACCAAAGTATAATACCCTTTTGACTATCCTTTGACGTAAATAAATTCAAAAAATATATGCACGTTTCAACAAGCTCAACACATAGCTTACGGGCTTTTCAGCAGATACTAAATCCAATAAAAAAAACCGTTGTAATAGTTATAATTACAGCGGTTTTTGAGAGATTATATTTCGGAAAAAACCGAACTACTAAAACTCTTCGTGCTTTAGTCTTTTGAGTACAGAAAATGCCGCGTCAACATCTTCATCATTAACAATGACTGTAAACTCGTGAGTGGTAGATACTATTTCCAGAATATTTATTCCCTCGTAAGCAAGTTTCTTTAAAATATGGTAATAAACTCCATATACTTGTGCATTCTCTTCGGGCAACTTAATGGTAATGGAAGAAAGATTGCTAATCTTATAAGTCATGTGCTCATCGGCAAAGATGCGTTGAATATCTTCTCTGATAACATCACTCAAAATTATTGTAGTCTCATAAATACCTTGAGAAAAGGCGAAGAAAATTTCTTTTCTTTTGCTAATAATCTGTAACAATTCCGTTTGGCAAGAAGTTAACGTATCTGAATTACGGTATGTATAATCCGCTAAGTTAGAGCGTACTGTAATATCGCCCATTAATTCAACCACTTTTTTTATCCTTACGTTAATCTGAAAATTAATATTTGGCTTAAGGCGTTTTAAGGCCATCACAATAGCACCATGTTTCACATCTTTCTCAAGGCGTGAAGAAACTTCAGGATGAATTTCACGAGCCAATGAAGACAAATTTATCAATCCAGAAGCCAAAGCTTCCTCCAAAAAAGGCTTTCTACTTACTATGTCGTTTACTGATTCACTTATAGTTATCATAATATTTTCGTTTATTAAATGAGGGCGCGAAAGTACAGTATTTTTCGTGTAGGTGTAAGCTTTTTTTAATAAAAGAATTTTTTTTAAGCCAAAATTATTAAAATTTAACAATTCAGTTAATTTATTACATTTTTTCGCTTTGCACCAATGGTAAAACAGGATAGTATTACTGTGTCAAAGCATCAAAATATAATCAAATGAAAAAAGGTATAAAAAGCTATTTCAAGATATTTACCGGTCAAAAACAGATTGAAAACAGCCAAGTATTCTCATTGATAAATTAATACGCGCTATTAATAAGGATAAAAAGCAAAAAACAAAATAGATATTGCTGCCAACACCCAAAGCGCACCACTAATCTCTTTTATTTTTCCCAAGAAAATTTTCATCAAAGGATATACAATAAAACCGGCTGTCATTCCTATCCCCATATTATAAGTGAAACTCATAAGGATAATAATAATAAAGCTGGGCACGAGTTCAGAGATATCATCAAGTTGCAAGTCTTTGACGCTGGAGAACATCAACATACCTACGACAACCATTGCCGGGCCGTAAGCATAACCGGGGAATATGGATAAAATTGGCGCAAGGAAAATGGCCGAAAGAAAGAGCAATGCTGTAACAACACTCGCCAAACCAGTTCGGGCACCAGCTTGCACTCCTGCTGCCGATTCAATAAAAGCACCGGTAGAAGTAGTTCCAAAAATACCGGCCACAACAGTGCTCAACGCATCAACAAGCATTGGTTTTTGTATTTCGGGTAGATTACCATTATCATCCAGTAGATCAGCTTTATACGACACTCCCAACAAGGTGCCCATTGTATCCACAAAATCCATCACCAAGACGGTAAGTATAACAGGAATAAAGCCCCAAGTAAATACTTTTGAGAAATCCATTTGCCAAAATAAGGCATTCAAATTCAATGAGCTATCGAAATATTTCTCCGGTAAAGCGATGTCACCAAAAATAATTCCGGCAATGGTAATTAGTAAAAGCCCAATTATGATAGCACTATTTTTCTTTAGCATAATTAAGATACTGATAATTATAAATCCGGCAATAGCCAACAAACTATGCAACGAGCTTAAATCGCCAATATGAACAGGAGCTCCCGGGCTGCCAACCACCACTATACCCGATTCGTTGAGCCCAATAAAAGTAAGAAAGAGCCCAATGCCTACCGTAAATGAGATGGTCATATTTTTAGGAATGCCATTCACCAACCATTTTCGCAATTTCAAAACAGTAATTAAAGTAAAAATAATACCACTAACAAAGATAGCAGCAATGGCTTGTTGCCATGAATAACCAAGAACTTTTACAACCGTGAAGGCAATAAAAGCATTTTCGCCCATATAAGGTGCAATGGCAAATGGACGTTTTGCATATAAACCCATTACTAAGGTACCAAAAAAGGCAGAAATAATTGTTGCTGTAAAAGTTGCTTGAAAAGGAATACCGGCGGCCTCCATTATTTTAGGATGAACGATAAGAATATACGACATGGTGACAAAAGTGGTAATTCCACCAAGGATTTCTTTTCTATAATTCGATCCTAATTCACTTATTCTAAAATATTTATCCATAACAAACTACTTAATATTCCTAAAATAGAGCTAAATATATAAAAACCAACCAACAAGTATCCCGCTAAAATAAACATAAATTGTAACCAGATATATATTGAAGTTTAAAAATGCGGAAGCTATTTTCCAATAAATGCAACAAAGACACCAATTAATTTTATTATTTTGGCATAGAAACTAAATTATCAGTAGTAGGCTTTGGTTCAGCTCTTTTCTAAAAAAACAAGGGGCTATTTCTTATTTTGATGTGCTAGCGTTATCTTTGCAAAATAGATTTGGAATTTAAATTACACATTAAAGATTACAGAACGATGATAAAAGACCCAATAGGCCTGTTGGTACCAGAGCATATACTATCAGATTTTGACTATGAAAAGAT
>WGCS01000318.1 GCA_015493685.1 Bacteroidales bacterium | reverse complement strand
ATCTTTTCATAGTCAAAATCTGATAGTATATGCTCTGGTACCAACAGGCCTATTGGGTCTTTTATCATCGTTCTGTAATTTTTAATGTGTAATTTAAATTCCAAATCTATTTTGCAAAGATAACACTAGCACATCAAAATAAGAAATAGCCTGTAAGATAAATTATTTCTTGTGGATTGTGTAAATGGGTGTTGAATATTAAAAGAATAGTTGTACCTTTACTTTCTATATTTTATTGTATTTATGGCAAAGAATCTGGACGAAATCTTTAACGAAAAAATTAAACCGCCAAGCTTTGAACGACATATTGGGTTGTTTGGGGCCACGACGCTAGGTGTCGGTGCGCTAATGGGTGCGGGAGTATATGTTTTAATAGGTGTTGCGGCGAAAGTAGCCGGTCCTTCTCTTATTATAACGTATTTTATTACAGGGGTATTAGCCTTTTTTACTACTTTGATGTATGCTGAGTTAGCACGTATTATTCCTCGCTCGGGAGGAGGCTATACTTATGCCTATAAGATACTTGGTAGTTTGGGAGGATTTACCACCGGATGGTTTCTGGCATTGGGAAGTATATTCGCTAGTGCATTATATGCCATTGGTTTTTCGGATTATATTATATCCCTCTGGGGAAAGCCCGTTGAAGGAAGTATTGATAAGTATGTTGCCATAGGAATTACTTTATTAATTGGGCTGGTGTATGTATTTTCCCCTCCCGGGAAAAAGAATAATGCACAAAAGTGGATAATATGGGGTAATGTAGGTATTTTGGGTGTCTTAATTATCTTTTCATTCTTTCATATTCATCCCGATAATATGCTGCCGTTTTTTCCAAAAGGAGTTGGCGGTACTTTTTCTGCTATTTCAATTATTTATATTTCATTCTTTGGTTATCAGTTCATTCCAAATAATGCTGATGAGGTGATTAATCCTAAAAAGACAATTCCTAAAGCGATGAAACTATCGATGTACATAAGTATCTCGATTTATGTATTGATTGCTTTTGCAGCAATAATGGCTGTTCCATGGGAGCGCCTGGCCTCAAGTAAGGCTCCTCTTGTTTTGGTGGCTACAGAAATTTTTGGTGGTAAGGGATGGATTATCATTTCCATAGGAGGTATCTTAGCTTCTTTCGGAGCATTAACAAGTACTGTCGTTTCTCAAAGTCGTCAAACTTATGTCATGGGGCAGGACCGGTTTTTTCCTGAAATTTTAGGCCGTTTAAATAAGAAAACCAATCAACCAACGGTGGCCTTGCTTGTTGGAGTAATATTGATAGCCATAGCGTTGGCCTCTTTTGATGTGCAGTTTATTGCCAAGGCCGCCAACTTTAGTTTGTTGTTCTCCTTGTTGCCGGTTTCCGTTGCTTTGTATAAAATTTATAAAAACAATCCTGAAGTACGTCCTAAAGCAAAATGGAAATTATACCTGCCTCATATTACTTTTGTGATAAATTTGGGTTTATTATTTTCCCTTGATATTGTGTCGCTAGCCTTTGGCCAGCAGCTTGCCATTGTTGGTGTTATTGTCTATTTTTTGTATTCCAAAAAACAGGCACAGCGGGCTAAAGAAGGGGTAAATATTGTTTTGGAAGAGAAAACTCGTTTTTCCTTTTTTGCTAGAAATAAGATATTGGTGCCGTTGGCAAATCCTGATACTCAGGATATTCTTCTTCGTTTTTCCAATACTTTAATGGCTAAGAAGGGAGGTGAAATTGTTGTACTTGCAATAAAAGATGTTCCGGGGAATCTCGATTTTTATACAGCTCTTTCTTCGGCACATTCTACCCTTGACGTTATTAAAAAAGGAATTGAATACGCCAAGAAATATAACATTAATATAAAACCCATTATTAGAGCTTCTCGCCATATCGCTACGGGAATTATAGATGTTGCCAAAGAGGAAAAAAGTGATCTTATTGTAATGGGTTTCCCTAATAGCCCTAAAGAAAATGAGACCGGCCCTGAAATTACTACCCGTATTTTGCATGATGCCTATACGGATGTGTTACTTATTAAATGCATTAATCAACAAGAAGAATTTATTTTTAAAAAAATAGCAATATATCTTCAAGATACTAAAAACCTGCGTCTTATTATTACCACAGCAACGGCATTGGCCGAAAAAAGTAAGGCTCGTCTAAGTTTGCTTGTCTTTCTTCCGGAACGCTATAGTAATAGACAAAAAGCAAAGGCAGATCAATTATTAATTTCAGCCGTTGAAGAGCTTAAAACTACCGTACTTTATGATGCCTCTCTTATTGCTACAAATAATGTTAAAGATGAATTAATTAAGTTGTCGTCGAGTTTTGATTTGCTTATGTTGGGTAAGGAAAAAGATAAAAATTCGATTAATACTATAGAGAAGTCCAATACATTTCAAATTGTACGTAATGCTAAATGTTCTGTTATTATGGCAAAAAGTGTTAGCTCTTTAAAACGGATTACGCAGAACTTATAATTCATTAGATATTTATTATAAATACCGTTTATAGTGCTTTAGCAGAACTCTACTTCTCCCGTGTCATGATGGTAAAAACCACCTATAATATCAATTTTTTTCTCAGAAAGCATTTTATTTAATATTTCACTATGTGACTTAATATACTCAATGGAAATTTTAATGTTTTGTAAGGCAACTTCATCCTCAAAAGCTTGTTGAGAATGCACTTTGTTAAAGGTGGAACTTTTTCGGACCTTATCTATGGCAGGATGGATTTTGCGAAGCGATGAGCTTAGATTTCCCAATTGAATGTTATTGCATGCTCCATGTATTGCGCCACACGATGAGTGACCAAGTACAACAATTAGTTTAGATCCCGTAATGGCACAAGCATATTCCATGCTTCCCAATATTCCCTTTGAGATAATATTCCCTGCTATGCGTGAAATAAAGAGGTCGCCAATGCCTTGATCAAAAATGATAGAAGGCATTACTCTTGAGTCAATGCAGCTGTGTATTAAGGCGAAAGGATGTTGCCCATCAATGGTTTTGCGAATATGCCAATTGTGATCGCGCTCAATGGGATTTTGTTCTAAGAATCGTAGATTTCCTTCCTTAAGCATATTCAATGCAATTGCCGGTGTGATAGCGTTTAATAGATGTTGATTTTTTACCTCTTTGTGAATATCCATGGGGGTTGTTTTATTGAGTTAATAGTCTCTCCAATTGCGCTTTTTGTTGATTTTTAAATCTTGAAGCATGGGTGATTTTATGCGTAATGTTAAATTATAACTCTTGTTAAATCCCATTGGTACCCAGTTGAATAGTAGCTCCCAGCAATGTAAGTCACGATAGATATCCACTGAAGTGTAAGTGAGTTTATTGGCTTGGAAATCCCAGCCGCTTGTAACTCCAATTTTCCATTTCTTTGTGAGATTAATACTGCCTCTAATATCCAAGGACTGAATTGCTTTATTATTAAAAGTATGCTGAGTTGTATTATAAGTCTGTTTATAACTAAAGGTATAACCCAGATTCAAATTCCAAGCATTGGTAAAATCCACATAGCCGTCTTGATGTTTATTAATATCTCTTAATTCATCTTTAGTGCCTTTATTGGATTTGTATTTTCCGTTCTTATCTTTCTTTTTTGATCCGGAACTAAGTTGGTAGTTGAAGCTTAAGTACCAGCTTGCATTATTCTTTCGTAGAAAACCTTGTTTAATATTCCATCCCGGGCTATCCCAAATAAAGGTATTTACTCTTTTTCCTGTGGTATCAGTGGCGTAAAAATCCCAGTAGGCAGCATAGCGAATGCTAATTTTTTTGTATATCGTTGTGTGAGCGGTAAGCGATAGGGGAGCGAGGGCAAACTCTTTGGCTGCCATATTATAGGATGTGCCGAAACGTAAATTTTCAATGAGTTTTATCTTTTTTGTTCCTTTAACACTATCCTTCCGCGAGTGAACCTTCATCTCTAAGTTGTTGTCGAAATAAAGATTAATGCTTCCTGATTTGCCATCGGGTGGATTGCCATACATTTGACCTTCGTAGATGCTATAACGAATTATGTTGCCTTTGCTATCGGTATATTCCTGAAAGTAGTCAAAGGGAGGTCGCCCAAAGTCGGGTCGGTAGCTAAAACTTAAGTTGGGAGTGATAATATGACGCAGGGCAATGATGGGCCCTTTTTTAAATAGATACATTCCATAGATGCGAGTATTAATACTTGAGCTATAGTTAAATTCATGTACTGCTTGAAATTCATCTATTTTATTGACGACTAAATGGGGTGGAATACTATCCCCACCGGTAAAAATAGTATCTTGTTCCCAGTATTTATTAATGCGAGAAAAATACCATCGTTCTGTCAGATTTATGGAATTGGTCCAGGTGAAATGACTAAAAGCTACGGTATTACTGATGGGTATAGATTGTTTTATGCCTTTGTTGAAATCCTTCCATTGGATGTGTTTAAAGAGGGAGTCTGTTGTATTAACCGAACTTCGGGCATCCATTTTATAGGATAAAGAGATTTTCTCATACCATTTTTGTTTCCCAATGCCTCTTTTTCTTTTAAAAGGATTGTACCGTGGAGTGCTAAAAGCAATTTGAGGTAATGTGAGGTTGATAACGCCCGATTGTGAGTTTTGAGTATGATTTAAACTCCCCGTAAAATTATAACCATCACCTATGTGGGCACTGTAGGCAATACTTGAGTGAAAGGTGTTGGTTAAATAGTCTTTGGTATTGGTTGAATTTAAATGATTATAATTAGTAGTACCAAAGTTTACATCAGCAGAAAAAGTACTGTAAGGATTAGCCTTAGGATCTTGATGGTGCTCCCATTTGATGAAATAGGATTTATCTTCATTGTATTTTCCTTTGGTATCCGTTTCCCCATATTTGTTAAAGGCATAGGATATATTAAGTTTACCATTTCCATGATATCGAAAATTATAACGCGATTCGGCATCAACGCTCCAACTTCCTCTGGAGTAGATATTCCCTCTTAGTGCTAAATCGGCATGATCGCCAAGCCCCCAATAGTATCCACCTTGAGTTAAACTATAGCCTCTATTTTCGGTATAGCCAAAAGTAGGAGGGATGATGCCATTGCTTCTTCCTTTGGTGTTGGGGATAAAGCCAAATGGAATAATTAATGGTATTGGAATGCCTTCAATTTCCATATAAATGGGGCCGGTAATAATCTTGTCGTTGGGTATAATTTCCCCTTTCCAAAACCGTATTCTATAGTGTGGATGAGCAGCGCTACAAGTGGTAAAATGTCCCGACTGAACATAGGTAATATTATTCTTCATCTTTTTTCCTTTCTGAAGCCACACATAAATGTCTCCTTCATCCTTGGTAACATCGCTAATTAGCCCTTTCTTGGATTCGAAATTATACCGGATGGTAGAGGCTTTATATTCATCGCCATGGTCTTTAAAAATAGGACTCCCTATTATTTTTCCGGTAGTATCGGGGAGCCCAATGGCGTAAACGGTATTGTTTTTAAAATCAAGTTCTATGTATTCTGCCTTTAGAATAATACCCTCATAGTTAACCATTGCATTGTGATATAAATAGGCTTTTTGATTTACCTTATCCATAATAATACTGTCATCAGCTTGGTAAATGGCCTGAGTAGAAAGGTTGATATGGCTTTTTTTTGCTTTCTGTTTTGGCTTATTGATACTTGCTTTATTGGGAACGGCTTTAAGCCCTAAAGTATCGGGTATTCCATTTTGAGCCATGGCTAATTGGCCGGCTGATAATGATAAATATATCATTATCAGTAAACTGTAAAAAGTGTTTGTTGATAATTTCGTTAACAATTTATACCTTATCTAGTTTATTTTCGTTCAGTTCAATTTAAATTTGTTAGCTGGCAATGCCTTCTATAAATTTGGCATCAAAGCTATAAAAAGTTTGTACTAAGAAAACGCTAAGGATTACAATTATTGCACAATAGTTGTTTGATAAAATATTTTGCATACTTCTCTTGTAAAAATAACGTTAGATAACAGCGAGAGGAGGACGTTAGAGCAATGTTTAAGACAATGGATTATGAAGATTATTTTTAGGATATTTTATTTATTAGTATTAATAGTTATTTATTTTAGTGTAAATCCGGTTTATGGACAGGATTTTACTAAAATTGATAAAGTGGTTATCGATGCAGGTCATGGAGGAAAAGATCCCGGTACTATGGGAAAACATGTGGATGAAAAAGATATTGCGTTGGCCATTGCGCTAAAAGTGGGTAAGTTAATTTCTGATAATTTAAAGGACGTAAAAGTAATTTATACCCGTAAGACTGATGTTTTTGTGGAGCTCTTTCGTAGGGCGCAAATTGCTAACAAAGCCAAGGCTGACTTATTTATTTCAATTCATTGTAATGCTAATAAATCTACCGTAGCAAAAGGCACAGAGACTTGGGTTATGGGTACACACCGGAGTAAAAAGAATCTTGAGGTGGCTAAAAAAGAGAATTCGGCTATTCTATTGGAGGCGAATCATAATAAAAATTATGATAATTTTGATCCTAATTCCCCCGAGTCCTACATTACCTTATCTCTTTTGCAAGGTGCCTATACTGAACAAAGTATGTCGTTGGCAGAAGCTGTTCAAACGCAGTTTAGAACCCGAGTACATCGGGTGGATAGAGGGGTGAAAGAGGCTGGTTTTTTGGTATTGGTTTATACGGCAATGCCGAGTATTCTTATTGAGACGGGTTTTCTTTCTAATCCTGATGATGAGAAGTTCCTTATGTCGGAAAAGGGGAAAGATTATATTGCCTCTGCCATCTATCGTGCATTTAAGAATTATAAAAAGTCAATAGAAGATAATTCGGCAATTATTTATGCCGATAGTTCACAGAATGAGAAAAGGAATGATTTGTCAAAGTCAGCGATCAATAAAAAGAAGAAGAATAGTTCAGTAAAGCAGACTACCCAAGGCGTTGTTAAAGGTAGCAAGGCGAAAGAGAAAAGTAAGTCTCAAAAGAAATCAGCCGGTAAAAAAACTGTAATGAATAAAGTATATTTTGGTGTTCAGTTTACTACACGCAGCAAGAAAGTGAATATCGCTAAAAATTTTAAAGGAATATCCGAGGTTTGGTACTATAGTCAAAATGGACATATTAAATATGTTAGTGGGCGATATGCTGATTTTAAATCGGCAATGCATCAAATGAGGAAGATTCGCAAAGGAAAGTATAAGGATGCTTTTGTAGTTGCTTTTATCAATGGGAAAAGGGTTAGCAGAGCTCAAGCTGAAGCTGAATTAAAAAAGAAGTAAAATAGAGATGTCCATTTTTTAAGGAGATTTAGATGTTTAGAGGTAAGTCTTTTTAGATTATTTTTGCAAAATATACTTTTTTAGTAAAGAAATATTATGAAGATTAGAAAAGAATTTATTATTGGAATTATTGCCACATTTACGCTTGTCGCTTTTTATTGGGGCTTCTCCTTTTTAAAGGGAAATGATTT
>WGCS01000317.1 GCA_015493685.1 Bacteroidales bacterium | reverse complement strand
GCCCTCATCAGGCATTGATATTTGATATTGAACTTTTAGGAATAGAGAAATAGATACACTATGAAACGAATACCGATGGCTCGGTATAGGTTATTTCAATTTTAAATTACGAAGCCCCACAAGGCAATGATTAGAATAGTGTCTTCGAACTATTTCGGAGTCATCATAATAACAAAATTAGAAATATGAATCGGAATAGATTAATAGGTATTAGGCAGAAGGATATTTTTAACGCTTATCCCGGTTCTATTTTCTGTTTTATAAATATCAATAATCTGATAACAAGATAATTATTTTAAGAGCTACTTTTTGTAGCTCTTTTTTTTTGATTTTTTTAACCCTTAAGCATTTTTTCATGAAGAACAAAAGTCTAATCTCAATCAATGATTACAGCAAAGAAGAATTATTGAAGATTCTTAAAACTGCCGAAGAGTTTGAAGCTAATCCAAGGCAAAAGATTTTAAGTAACCATGTTATTGCCAGTTTATTTTTCGAGCCTTCCACTCGTACCCGTTTGAGTTTTGAGAGCGCCATCAATCAGCTTGGTGGTAGAGTAATTGGTTTCTCTGATTCCTCCAGTACGAGCGTTAAAAAAGGGGAATCTTTGCGCGATACCATTGAAACAGTTTCCTTGTATTCTGATTTAATAGTGATGCGCCATCCCATTGAGGGAAGTGCCCGTTTTGCCAGCGAAATTAACGATACGCCTATTATTAATGCCGGTGATGGCGCCAATCAACATCCAACTCAATGTTTACTTGACTTA
Organism: Bacteroidales bacterium; assembly: GCA_015493685.1. Classification (GTDB taxonomy): domain Bacteria; phylum Bacteroidota; class Bacteroidia; order Bacteroidales; family UBA1556; genus UBA6267. Next base: position 2,236 of record WGCS01000317.1, on the reverse strand, counting down.
TATTCCATTCAGAAAACCCAAGGGACTTTAGATAATCTGGATATCGCCTTTGTGGGTGATTTAAAATATGGGCGCACCGTACATTCTTTGGTTATTGCCATGAGTATGTTTAAAAATACACGCTTCCATTTAATCTCTCCGGTAGAGCTAAAGCTTCCACGGTCAGTAAAAGATTTTATTATAGAATCAGGATTAAGCTATACTCAGTATACGGATATAAGTGATGTAATGGAATTTGTAGATATACTTTATATGACTAGAATACAAGCAGAAAGATTTGCCGATCCCATGGAATATGAAAAAGTAAAGAATTCCTATATTCTTAATAATGCCATGCTCAATGGTTCTAAAGACAATCTGCGTATTTTGCATCCGCTACCTCGTGTTAATGAAATCGATGAGGATGTTGACAGCAACAAAAAAGCGTATTATTTTCAACAAGCTAGAAATGGGGTTTATGTACGTCAGGCTTTACTGGCAACAATATTAGGATTAAGATAAAAAGATAAGGTGTAAAATCAACAAAGCAAGTATTGTATTATGAATAAGAAAAGAGAATTAAAAGTGTCGGCCATTGCCAATGGAACCGTAATTGATCATATAGCTCAAGGGCAAGTATCGCAAGTAATGCGGATTTTGAATTTGGAAGATTTTGACGACCAAATATATTTCGGAGCTAATTTGGAAAGCAAGAAATATGGTAAAAAAGGAATTATAAAAGTGAGTAATCGCTATTTCAAGAGTAATGAAATTAATAAAATTGCCTTGGTTTCGCCTACTGCTACTCTAATTGAGATTAAAGATTATGAGGTGGTTCGTAAATCGGGTATTAAAATTCCCAATCAAGTGACCGGATTAATTAGATGTTTCAATCCAAAATGTATTACTAACCATGAAAATGTAGAGACTCAATTTGTGGTAATCGACAAGGAGAATCTTAAAGTTAAATGTCATTATTGCGAAAAAATAACGAAGAAGGAACAAATAGAATTTCTATAATCATAAATACTAAAATATAAAAATCAAAGAGCGGGGCAACGGAAGATTAACATGAGGTAAAACTGTAAATGTATTAACTTACCGAACAAACTCTTCCCCTGTCCCCTTCTTTATATCTTGATGAGAAATAGCAGTATTTTAAAAAACATTTAAAAAAAATAATAGATTGGTATTTCATAATTTTACCTAATTTTGAATTATGATTAACAGAAGAAGAATAGCATTAATACTCATACTATTATTGCCCATAACAACTCTATTTGGACAAAAAATCAGTATTGATGTAAATGGAGATACACTAAACAAGGTAAATCAGCAGCACCAAAGGCAAGGACTATGGGAATTGCGGCGAGGCATGGTAAATGACAGAGGGCGCTATGAAAATGGATTGAAACAAGGTGTTTGGATTTCTTATGGAGTATTGGGAATGCCTGAGCTACTTGAAGAATACAATAAAGGAAAACTCGATGGCGTAAGTTTGTATTTTAATGAACACGGACAATTGCGCAACGAAAGACATTTCGTTGCAGGAAAACTTGACGGACTTAATGTTTTTTACTCTTCTGATGGTAAAACATTATTAAAACGTTATTATAAAAAGGGTAAGCTTCAAGGCGATTACTACAACTATTATGACAATGGTAAACTTATGGAGCACAGCTACTATAAACAAGGTAAAAAAGATAGCATCTCCACTTTTTATGATGAAAACGAAACTCCCATTGCCATTATACATTATAAAGATGGTGCTCTCCAAGGCAAATACACTACTTTTTATTCCAATGGCATTATCAAAAGCGAAAAATATTATGATCATAGTCTAGCTACAGGACATTTTGTTGCCTACTATAATGACTCAAGAATTAAAGAAGAAGGAAATTATAAAGAAGACAAAAAAATAGGAAAATGGAATTATTACGATCGTAATAATCACAAAATAAAAGTAGAGATTTATAAAAATGGAAAAATTATAAAAACGAGAAGGTAGAAGCTTTTATTGAAAGTGTCGATGAAAATTAGGATTTTTTCTGACAACTTTCGCAATGGCTATTCTTCGAGCATCGTTAAGAAATCACTTATAGAGCCCAAAGTATTAAATGTATATTCCTGATTATCAACATATAATAACCACTTATGTTCTTTGGTAGAAAAGTACAATTTTGTATTAACCAAATTATCCTCAACAATTTCATAGCCCAACTTCTCCATAAGTTTTTCCGTCCAAATTTCTTCTATT
>WGCS01000316.1 GCA_015493685.1 Bacteroidales bacterium | reverse complement strand
TTTTTTTTGCAGTCATAATTTTTTTATTTATTGGATTGTAAAAAATAATATAGGCAATCCAAATGATTAAACTTGTTAATAGTACAATGTATTTCTCATTAGTTGGAAAATTGTCTATGCTCATAAGATTGTAAAACGCGTGAAAAGCACCAACAGCTAGAACAGATTTTGTAATGTCGCCAATTTTTCCAATACCCCAACTTGCAACTAGTAAAATTAAGAAAAATGTAAGGTTAGATATTGTCAAAGTGAAGTTAAGATGCCAGATAAACCATAAGGTGGCAATTACCAGAATTTTAACGTATTTATTTAAAAAATTTAGTTGTTCTTGTAAAAATGCTCTCCAACCAATTTCTTCTAATATGGAATATATAATAAAATAGAAACTAAGCTTAGCACTTGCAACAAAAGGATTGCTTGTTATGGTTAAGCTCTTACTTTCATTAATTCCAATTATTGCAAATCCAACTACCGGCACGATGACAAAAATAAAGGCACTTATTAGAAACGGTTTTAATTTACCTGCTAAACTATATGTTGATTTTAAACCAAAAACCTTCAAAGCAATTAATGCTCCAATTGCGGGACCAACACCCTGTAAAACTATTTTTAAGAAGGAACTGTTGATGTTTTCTAGTAGAGTAGTATTATTTGTTAAATAACGTAATGATAGTGCAATTAAATAAAATATAACTATTGCAAAGATTTTATTTTGAACAGACTTTTGTGGAAATTTCATTTTGATTTTCTATTTAAATTAGTATTCCACAAAAATCACCCATACTAGTTGAAATAACATTGACCTATGATAAGAAAGCACTTTAATTAACAATTTCTTTTCTTAATCTACTTAAACTTTCGGGGGTTACTCCAATGTATGATGCTATATGTTTTAACGCTATTTTTTGAATAAGTTCAGGCTTTTCAAATACTAATTTTAAGTATCTTTCTTTTGCTGTAAGTGTTAGTAAATCTATTTGTATCTGTTGGCGCTGTATAAATAATTGTTCTGCTATAATTTTTCCCAACCATACACTTGATGTTGACATCGAATATAATGTAGATAATTCTGAATATGAAATAGATAGTAGTTCAGTGTTTTCAAGAGCAACAGTATAAATTAAACTTGGTTTTTGCTTTAAAAACGAAAAATAATCAGTACTAAAACTATCATTAATTGATAGATTGATACAAGTTTCATTTCCATTATTAGGAATAAATGTTCCAACAGAGCCTTTCAATATAAAGTTCAGATATTTTTCTGTTTCATTGGCTTTTTTTATGGTCTGATTTTTTTTGAATCTTCGTAGAAACATACGTTCAGAAAAAACATTCCATAATTTAATGTCTGCTTTAAAAGATACATCAAAAACCTTTTTAAGATGGTTACCTATTTCGAAAAATTCCATTTTGTCTACTGTGGTTAAGTGTTAGCTATGGTATTCTGTACTATCATTTTACTTTTCGAATGCTGCATATAGGTTCAAAAAAATGTTGTGTTTGTACATAAACTTCAATCATATTTCCCCATTATGGAAGAAAAAGAAAGTGAAGTGAAGTGGAATAAAATAAATAGTTAAAGCATTATTTAATGGTTAATTTACCATAAACTTAATGTTTTTTCTTTCGTTTAAACTTACCCTCTTTCCAAGCCTTGATAAATTGAGCCCAGGCAAAGGGATTAAGAAGTTGATTGGGCATATATTGACCATTATAATAGGCTTTGTTCGATATTTGTTGCATTTGGTAGCGGTAGTTCATAGCGCCATCCATTGGCATTTGTTCTCCGCGTTCTTTCATTTCCTCAATGGCAAGGTTTTTCATGGCACGGTCATAATCGTTTTCTTGCACTTTGTGGTTTATAATAGCATATTCCAATGCACTTATTGTGGGCCACGGATAAATAACGGTTTCAGTAAGTAGTAAGGTGTCTGTTTGCATCATTTGTATTAGCGAATATCGATCTGAGGATAATGTATCAGATATATGATATACCGAAGTTCGGTATCCAACATAACTAAATAGAATGCTGTCTCCCTTGTGGGCAACAAAAGAAAAGAAACCGTAAAATCCGGCATGAGTACCTCGATTGGTACCTGCAATACGGATATTGGCAAAAGGTATTGGCTTTAGGCTGTCTGCGGTAACAACTACTCCCGAAAATTGGATTACTTTGTCGTCTCCACTATGCTGTCGCTGAGCTTTTATCCCTAGGCTGATAAATAGACTAATTAATAAGAGGTAATTTCTAAAATTCATTGTAAGTTAACTGTTTTTTACGGTTATTATTATTGCAATAATAATTATTTAGCAATAATTAATATTTCAGATCTCCTGTTTTGTCTTCTGCCTTTTTCAGTTGAATTGTCAGCAATAGGCTTTGAGAAACCATATCCTTTGGCGATAAGTCGTGAAGGTGAAATACCGTGAGAGCTAAAATAGTTGACCACAGCATTAGCACGGCGTAATGATAGCTGCTGATTGTAAATGCTGTCACCCACATTATCGGTGTGACCACTAACTTCTATTTTTAGCTTAGGGTATTTCTTGAGTAGTTTAAGAACCCTGTTTAATTCGGTTATGGATTCTTTATTTAGATTAGCTTTTTTATAGGCGAAGAAAATGTTTTTAAGGGTGATTCCTTTTCCAATTTCTACCCGCTGAAGCTGGATGTTTCTTGTTTCTTCACGATAGGACTCGGCCTTTGGAATGATAAAATTGGCAGAATAAAAAAGGTAGCCTTCCGCACTTATTGATAAACCATAGTTGTGCCCTGAGGGAAGTGAAATGAGGTATTTACCGGTGGCACTATTCGATTGAAAACTAGCCAATACTTCTCCCTCTTCATTATCAATTAAATCAATGGTAGCTTCCAGTGGCTTTTGAGTAAGTTCATCGCGTACTATTCCCTTAAGTAGCGTTAGCTGACTACTTTGCATTTGAATGGGCTTTTCTAGTTCTGCTTCTTTAAACCCCTTAGAATTAGAGGCTAACAAAATATCTTCGGTGCTATATGTAGGCTCTTTGGCAGGTCCTAAAAAAGTAATTTTGTAAATATCCTGATCGCCTAAACCGTTTTTGCGATTACTTGAAAAGTAAGCATTTCTGCCTGAAGCTCCAATACTAAAAAATACATCAGGGTCGGGTGAATTGATGGGATAGCCTAAATTCACAGGCGTTGACCATTGCCCATTTTCAAAAGTGGTTTTGTAAATATCAAAACTCCCCATCCCTTTATGTCCTTCCGAACTAAAATAGAGCGTTTTGCCATCAGCTTGAGCAAAGACGGCAATCTCATCATAACTGGTGTTGATGGTATTTCCTATATTAATGGCCTTGCTCCAGTTGCCGTTGCCATCTTTATCGCTATAATAAATGTCTTTGCCTCCGTAGCCTCCTGGCCGGTTACTAACAAAGAATAAGCGCTTGCCATCGTATGAATAAGAGGCAGAGGATTCCTGATAATTGGAATTGATGGGTGAAGGGAACGCTAATGGTTTGGTCCATTTATCGCCCTTATGCTTGCTCCAATAAATGTCGCCACTGTTATTGTCGCGATAGAGTAGTAAGGTTTCCCCATCAGGGGCAAGACCCACAACGGCATCATGACCGGAAGTATTAATGGGTTTGCCAATGTTTTTTGCCGTTAACCACTGCTGCCCTTTTTTCTTGCTCCAATAGGTGTCTTCATAATACATCATGTCCAAAGGGTTTCGTTCTCCTCCTGTGGTAGTTGGTCGTCGTGAGGTGAAAAAAATCATACTTTCATCAATATTTACAACGGCACCATAATCAGGATATTCACTGTTGATAGCTGGACCTAAATTTTCCACAAATACGCGTACCGGTTTCTTAACTAGCTCTTTTCCATTTTTACATTCTTCAATATAATGGTCAATAATATCAAGTTGTTTGTTTGCTTTCTCCGGAGATAAATTGTCGCGGTAGATTTGATAATAGTGAATGGCTTTATCAAATTCTAAATTTAGATGATAGGCTTTGGCAAGGTACAGATTATAATCCTCATTTACCTTGGGGTTCAGCCTTTTTGCTTTTATTAAATAATAAATACTTTTAGAGGCCGGCTTCGCTTCCAGATAGCATAATCCTAGTTTGTAATTTAGACTTGCATTATTGGGATTTAGTTTATTGGCACGTAAATAATAATCTAAGGCAATTTCTACATTAGAGTTTCCTAGGCTAAAATAATAATCACCATCTTCAATGTTTTTTAATGCGGCCTTGAGTTCTTTTTTTTGATGAGAAAAGTTAGCCTTGCTAAAGGCAATATCCCTTTGGCCAAAGAGGGTGGTTATACAAAAAAATAAGCTTATTATTAGAGTGCTTTTTAACATATTATCGTGCTAATACTTTAAATTCGGTTCTTCTATTTTGTTGACGGCCAGCTTTAGTTTTGTTGCTGGCAATGGGTTGTGTAAAGCCATATCCTTTTGAGATAAGACGATTTTTGGCAATACCATGTTTGATTAGATAATTTACAACGGCTTGCGCTCTCTTTTTACTTAAAATCTGATTTTTCTTTGCACTACCAACATTATCGGTATGGCCGGAGACTTCAATTTTTAAGGTGGGAATATCATTTAATAGTTTAAGTAAATTTTGGAGTTCTGTTTCTGATGATTTTGTAAGCGTTGATTTGCCTGTGGCAAAGAAAATATTTTTAAGGACAACTTTGCTTCCTACGGCTATTTTCATTAGCGCTATGTTTTTTATAATTTCTTTATATCCTTTGCTCGCTTTTTTTACGGCTATATTATCTGAATAAAATAAATAGTCTTCTGCTTTAACGGCTATACCATAATCTTTTCCCGAAGGTAATGAAACCAAATATTCGCCTGTTTTCTCATTTGAATTAAAAGTGGCAACAATAGTATTGCTGGTATTATCGGTGAGCTCTATTTGTGCATATACCGGCTTATGAGTGTATTGATCGGTGATTTTACCTTTGAGGACAGTAAGATTAAGCTTCTTAATATTTCGTAGGGGTTCTATTGCCGGCAGTAGAGGTCCAGTGGTGATAATAGCCAGTGGTGTTCCATCAATATTGTCAACTGCTTTTTTTACTTTGCCGGCAAAAGTAATCATATAGATGTCGTGAAGTGTTGAATCTGATTTTGAGGAGGCAATATAGGCTCTTGTCCCATCGGCACTTAAACTATAGATTACATTATCATCAGGTGTGTTGATGGGGTAACCCAAATTTACCGGTGTGCTCCATGTACTATCCTTATAGCTTACTTTAAAAATATCTAAACCCCCCATACTATTGTGCCCATTGGAAGAAAAATAATAGGTCTTGCCATCAGGAGTGGGGATAAAATTAACTTCATCATAGGGAGTGTTTATTTTACCCATCAAATTTTTTGCCGGTCCCCAATTTCCTTTTTCATCAATATCACTTTGGTAGATGTCTTGCCCTCCATAACCTCCTTCCCGATTACTCGAAAAGTAAAGTTTCATATTATCATAGGATAATGAGGCAGTAGATTCATGGGCTTTGCTATTAATATTTGCATTGAGCTTTTTAGGTTTAGTCCATTGTCCTTCTTTTAGTTCGCTATAATAAAGGTCTCCGTCATTATCACTTCGGTAAATAAATAATTTGCTTGCATCAGCCGATAGTCCTGCGCCGGCATCATGGTAGGGTGTGTTAATGGGTTTTCCCATATTTTTTGCCTTGCCCCAATGTCCCGTACTGTCCTTCTTCGAAATATATACATCTTCATAATATACTCCATTATTATCAGTGCAGTGTCCACTACTGCAGGGGCGTCTGCTGGTGAAGATTAAAATGCTGTCATTGAAACTTACTATAGGCGCATATTCAACATATTGTGTGTTGATATTACTATTGAGTCGATCAATAAAAACGGGTATGGGATTGGCAACAAGTTCTTTAGCTATAGTACATTCTCGTATACGCTTCTTAATTTCTTTTCCTTGTATGCTGAGTTCGTCAGGGGAAAGCTTTCGTTTATAAGTGTTAAAATCGCTTATTGCTTTGTCAAAATGATAGTGAAGTGCATTAAGGCGTCCCAGATAATAAAAAGTTTTTTTGTTAGTGTTGCTGTCGGCAGGAAGTAATTTGTTGAAATATGTTAGTGAATTATTATATTTCTTCAGGTGAAAATAACTTAGTCCTATTTTATAAAGCAGTGCTTGACTATGAGCTCCAATTTCTTTCGCTTCTAAGTAGAGTTCAAGGGCTTTGGTGTAATTTTTTTGCTGGGCATAAAATATGTTGTCTCCTGCTTTAATAAGCTTTTTTATCAATTTGGTTGAATCTTTTTGTGGAGTTTTTTTACTCTTTTTATAAGTTTTTATGCTATCCGTGGGTGTTTGCTGTGCCGTATTATCAATGTGCTGTGCATAAGCATTCATATTATTCACAAGTATGAAAAATAGAATTGTAATGATTATTGACAGCTCATTGTTTTTTATGATGTTTTTCATTTTTTCTTTATTTACATTGTGTATTTAAATAATCTGCGGCTATTTTTACCCCCAGTGCATTTGCTTTAGCCCAGTCTTTACAAGCTCCTTTGCTATCACGCATCATTTCTTTACATATTCCACGATTCAAAAAAGCAAAACCATAATTATTATCCAATTCAATGGCTTTATTATAATCTTTTAGTGCGTTATTGTAGTCTTTATTTTGGAATCTTAAATTGGCTCTATTGCTGTAGGCAATGGCATAAGAAGGCTTAATGGAAATGGCCTTGGAGAAATCATACATGGCTTTATCATAATCCTTAAGTTCTTTATATACAGTGGCTCTATTATTATAGGCAATGGCATTGTTAGAGTCCAGATTGATAGCGGAGGAATAATCAATGATGGCTCCTTGATAGTCTTTAAGAAGTTTTTTTACAGAGCCCATATTATTAAAAGCAATAGCCATTTTTGGATTTATCTGTATGGCTTTGCGATAATCAGCAAGGGCTTTCTGGTATTCTTTAAGCATCCGGTAGGTGCTTCCTCTATCGTGATAGGCAAAGGCATATTGCTTGTCAATAGTAATGGCTTTGCTATATTCCTGAAGTGCTTGTTCATACTCTTTTTTCTCAAAATAAACACATCCTTTATAGTAATATGCCTCTGCGGCATAGTTTCCTTTGTCCTTTTTTATTACTTGGTCAAAATCAGATAAAGCACCGGCATATTCTTTATACTGATAGCGAGCGATACCTCGGGCTAAATAGTACTTTGCAATGGGTTTTAAGGTTATGGCATAATTATAGTCTTGAATTGCACCTAGGAAGTCTCCTTTTTTGAATTTTGCGGAGGCACGGTTATAAAATGCTTCCGGAAACTTGGCTTTGATTTTTAGCGCTTCATTAAATTTACGAATAGCTTCATCATACTGATTGCTCTGAAAAGAAATAACTCCTTCATTATATTTTTTTTCAGCTTCTTGTTTGTCTTTTTTTGTTAAGACCTTTACGGTGTCTTGTAATATATTGTTATTGGTGTTGTTATCATTGTTTTGGGCGGATAAAGAACCCCCAATAAACAGAGTGATTAAGAATAATAGAATTTTATTCATTGCTTATGTTTTTTAGAAAAGGTTTAAGCAACAAATTTACATAAATTCTTATATACTAAGACTATTTATTTATTTTCGCTTTAGACTATTTCGCCAAGGAGTGTTGCTGCGGTACATGAGGTGCATTTTACATTTATGTAGTCGCCTAATGTACAGTCCTTTCTGTCAAAAACAATTACTTTGTTTTGATCTGTTCTTCCCGACATCTGTTTGTCAGATCGTTTGGAAACATTATCAACAAGTACGCGGAATGTTTTGCCTATATCGTTGCGATTATTTTTGTGGGAAGATTCTTGTTGAAGTTGGATAATTTCTTGTAACCTGCGGCCCTTAATATCTTCGGGAACATCATCAGGATATTTCCGTGCAGCAAGGGTGTCGGGACGTTCGGAATATTTAAACATAAAGGCATAATCGTAGCCCACTTCTTTCATTAGAGATAGCGTTTCCTGATGTTCTTCATCTGTCTCGCCGCAGTAACCGGCAATGATATCAGTGGAAAGTCCACAATCCGGAATTAATGATTTTATTTTATTAATACGGTTAAGATACCATTCTCTTGTATAACTTCGCTTCATCCGGCTTAGTGTTGTAGTGCTTCCTGACTGAACAGGCAGGTGAATGGAGTTGCATATATTGTTGGTGGAGGCAATAGTTTCAATTAATTCATCAGAAATATCTTTGGGGTGAGAAGTGGAAAATCGAATTCTTAATTCAGGGGAAAGACCGGCTACTTTTTGCAATAATAGGGCAAAATTAACACTATGATCGCCCTCTTTAAAACTGTATGAATTTACATTCTGTCCCAATAGGGTTATCTCTTTATATCCTTTGTCTAGAAGGTCTTTGGCTTCATTGAGAATAGATTTAGGTTCTCTGCTACGTTCGTGTCCACGTGTAAAAGGAACAACGCAGTAGGCGCAATAATTGTCACAACCTCGCATTATTGAAATAAAAGCAGAGATACCATTTTTATCCAAACGAACAGGATTGATATCAGCATAGGTTTCTTCAAGAGACAATACCGTATTAGCCATTTGCCTCCCATCAGTAATGGATTCTTCAATTAGTGAAGGTAAATCGCGATAAGCATCAGGACCGGCTACAATGTCCACAAAAGTCTCTTCTTTGAGTAAAGTATCACTTAAACGTTCTGCCATACAACCAAGTATTCCTACTTTTAATCCGGGTTTCCTGCTCTTAAGCGATTTGAATTCTTGAATGCGATTTCGCACCCTGCGCTCTGCATTGTCTCTTATGGAACAGGTGTTTACAAAGATGACGTCAGCTTCTTTAATGTCTGCTGTTAAGCTATAGCCATCAGAAGATAATATGGATGCAACAACTTCGCTGTCAGAGAAGTTCATCTGGCATCCATAAGTTTCTATATATAATTTTTTACTGCTCATAGTCTGTAATTCTAGTGTATTCGATACTATAATTTGTGAAAAGATGTGAATATTACCACGGATAATTACTTAGCCGATGGCGGCGGCAAAAATAATAGAAATACTTTATCCCTTATTAGTATCATAACTAATACTTATCAACCTGAAATTTAGTCTTTATGGTGCTTTGATATTTTTTGGTCTAGATGTATTATAAGGGAATTATATATCTGCTATGTAAAGGTAATCAGGTGCATAGCTCTTATTTCTGGAATTAATTAAAAGATATTTTTAAATAAAATTAGGTTTGAAAATAAAATATATACCTTTGCCGCGATTTTAAAATGATAGTTTAAAAAAGTTAAAAAAACTCTTTTTTGCTTTTATTTTGAATATTTATTTTCGTTCATAGGATGCTAGTTTTCATATCATCTGATATAAAAATTTCATTGGATAATGGAATAAATACTTTTTTTAAAATTTAAAATCTAAAAATTAAAAACAATGGCGAAGAACCTTCTTATTGTTGAGTCCCCTGCAAAAGCAAAAACCATAAATAACTACTTAGGCAAAGAATATATTGTAAAATCAAGTTTCGGTCACATCAGAGA
>WGCS01000315.1 GCA_015493685.1 Bacteroidales bacterium | reverse complement strand
ATTATATACCGCATAAATTCTTCATCATTTTGTTTTTTATAAATTTAAATGGAGTAAATAAACAAATCAAATAATTGATATGTTTATTGATGCTTTAATTGATTTAGGCAATAGTGTTTACTTTATCTGATAAATATTATTTATTGTTGTGTGTCTGCTGAGTTCTTTATACTATTTTTGTTCATTATTAATTTATTAAATATTTAGAAAATGGCTATAACAAAAGTATGGATAGATGATGGTTGTATCTCATGTAATAATTGTGAAGATATAGCTCCTGATGTTTTTGAAGTAAATGATATTTGCGAGGTAATTATTGGTGCAGATTATTTAAAGGATGAAGAGTTAATTAAACAAGCTGCTGAAGATTGTCCTGTGGAAGTTATTTTATTTGATGAAGACTAGAATTTTGTCTTTACCTATACTGTGTGTTTTTTATAATTGTAACATAGACTAGGATAAAGACAAATTATATAGATAATTGTAGCCTGTATTGTATGATACGGGCTATTTTTTTGCCTTAGCTATTTTTATCTCTTTATTGTTGTAACTTAGCAATGTTAATTCGCCTATGTAATTTTTAAAAATTTATTCGATTTTAATAGGTATAATGGATAATCTTCGTAAATTTGAAATTAAGTAGATTAATTGAATTAGTATGCATAAAGCGGTCGTAAATTTACAAACCAACGAAACCAAGGAACATCAACAGATTCTTAGTATCATAGATAATTCTCCTATGGGATCTAAGCAACGTTGGCTTTGGTTTATTGCCTCCGGAGGTACTTTAATGGATGGCGTTTCTGTGATGATGATTGGAATATCGTTGCATTTATTATCAGCTAGGCTATCTCCTGTAATGATGGGCTTAATAGGTGCTTCCTTGGTATTAGGTGCAGTTTTTGGTTCTAATATCTTGGGTAAAGTGGGAGATTCTAAGGGAAGGAAAAAGCTACTTATCCTTAATATGTTAATAATTGCAGTGGGAGCATTTGCCTGTACTTTCTCCAACTCATCGTGGATATTACTGCTTGGACAGCTGATTATTGGCATTGGTATAGGAAGTGATTTTGCGGTAAGCGCTACCTATATTGCTGAAATTTCGCCACGCAAAACCCGAAGCAAACTTATGGTTGGAACCATTGCTTTTCAATCCATAGGACTTTTATTGGCTGGTACGCTTGCTTATCTTGTTATGCAGTTTTTCGATTCTCCTCATATTTACAACTATTTGTTTGCTATAGAAACCGGTTTGGCATTATTGCTTTTCTTTTTACGATTTTCTTTATCGGAGAGCCCCCGATGGTTGATGAAATTGGGCAGAAATAGGGAAGCAGCCATTATTATTGCAAAGCTCTTTCCCGATAGAAAAGATGAACTTGATAAACTCGGTTTAGCAGCAGGGACAAGTAAACATAGTGTTATTATTCCTTTGGAGAAAGAGGCAAAAACTAATTTTATGGTATTATTCTCCAAAGAATATATTAAGCGAACAATACTCTCTTCTGTACCCTGGTTTTTAATGGATATTGCTACCTATGGCGTTGGATTGTTTACGCCAATAATTTTAGCTTCAGTGATGAAAAATATTGCTACAGGAAATATCCATATCGATGAAATTAATAATGTTATTGGCACTACTACCATTGATTTATTTTTATTGCTAGGTTTTATTGTCGCCTTGTGGCTTGTCCCTAAGTTTGGTCGCGTAAGAATGCAAAATATTGGGTTTGGAGGAATGTTTATTGGCATGGCCATTCTATTCTTGGCATCAGTACTTGGAGTAGTAGGAAGAGAGCACAGCATAATGATTTTTGGTGGTTTTATTGTCTTCAATCTATTTATGAATGCCGGTCCTAATGCTACAACTTTTGCCATGGCTCCAGAACTCTTTCCCACACAGCTGCGGTGTACTGCCAGTGGTTTTGCCGCCGGATTTGCCAAAATAGGGGCCGCATTAGGTATTTTTGTTTTCCCTATTATAAAAAATAGTTTTGGAATTACAACGGTTCTGGCAGGTGTTGCGGTTATTAGCTTATTGGCTTTGGTTATTACTATTATTTATGTGGATGAAATTAAAAAAGATCAGAGCTTAGAGCAACAGCAATCAAAAAGTATTTTTGATAGTAACTAATGCAGTTGATTATAGTAGGCTAGCATTAATATTCTTTAACACCTTATATAGTGTTGATAAATAGTAATTTATAAATTATTATTCTCTCTTCACTTTAATATACCAACATATAGCTATTCTACTGTATGCTTAGATATACCACCTTTGCATTATTAATTTTAAGATAATGTAAGATGCAAGATAAAAAAGAATTACTTCGACAAATAATGATTTCGTTAGCCAATAATGAAACTGAAAAATCAGATAAGCTGTTGCGAGTTTTCATGGATTATATTCCTGAAATTACTCCTGAAGAGATAACAGAAGTAGCACAGAAATTAGAAGATGAAAAAGTATTTGAAAATTCGGAGCAACATATCTCAATAGAACGAAAGATATTTAAAATTATAGAAAATAAAATTCCGCAAAAAGATTTATCTTCTTTTCCTGCCGGCCATCCCATTCATAGTTTTTTGGAGGAGAATAAACAAATAAAGGAATTAGGTGAACGTACCCGCAAGCTTATTGCTCAGGCAGATAGTTTTAGCAGTTTATATTCCGATTGGGTACTTATCGCCAAACAATATAGGAATATAGATATTCATTATCTGCGGAAAGAGAACCAGTTATTTCCTTTTTTGGAGAAGCGGGGCTTTAATCATCCAAGCTCAATAATGTGGAGCTTACACGATGAAATACGCCGTATGGCAAAAGTGCTAACTATTGCTATTGCTGATAAGCAGGAAGAATTGGCACGGGAAACAGGGGCTGCAATAGCCAATGAAACCGTGGAAATGACCATTAAAGAAGAACGGATACTATTTCCTACAGCGGCGCGACTGTTAACAATGAAAGATTGGAAAGATATTCGTAAAGGTGAAGAGGAAATTGGCTGGCTAATTCCTACTCCCCCTTCCGAATGGCAAGCACAAGGTGAAATGGGTTCATACCTTAATTCATCCCCGGAGAGATTAGAGGCTATTCTTAGTATTGTTACTGATTTTTTTAATGGAACCGGCATACAAACTTTAAGTAAACGCTTTGATATTGAACTAAATGGAAGTATAAGTGCGGGAGAATTTGCTTTGGCAGAGCAGAAAGTAGAAGATATGGGAGTTGATAATTTAGCCTTCGAAGCCAAAGTGGATAATCTTCTTAAACTTTTTAAAAAGTCACTCGATAAAGTTAGCATTGAAGGTTTGGAAGAGGGACATCCTCTGGATACTTTTATCAAAGAGAATATTGCCATTAAAGATCTTCTTGCTGAACTTAGGATCGCAGAGAAGAATGTGAATTTGGAACATATTGACTATAAATATTGGAAAGAAGCCTATGATAAAATAGGACAAATAAATACGCATTATGTTCGTAAAGAAAATCAGCTGTTTCCTTACTTGGAAACAAAAGGCTTTGATAAGCCTTCCACTGTTATGTGGGCTATGCACGATAACATTAGGGCTTTGATTAAACAATATCGCTCCTTATTGGAAAGCAAAAATTATCAGCAACTTTTTGAAAGTCAAGATAAATTGTTTGCTGCCATTGAAGATATGATTTTTAAAGAAGAAAAGATTCTTTGGTCCACAAGTTTGGAGCTTATTAGTACCGATGAGTGGATAGCAATTCGCCAGGGTGAGGATGAAGTGGGATATTGCCTTATTGATACTCCTCCCATGTGGAATCCTAAATGGAAACATCCTTCTGAAAAGATAAAAACTTCATCGGTTCAAGTGGCGGAAAATGTTGACCCTGCAATGTTTAGTGGTAATGGTAAAATGAGTAAACAACAAGGAGCTATTAATCTTGATGTGGGAGCAATCACTCCTGAACAGATTAACCTGATTTTTAAATATATGCCATTTGATGTTACTTATGTTGATGAGAATAATGAAGTGAGATACTATAATAAAGGGGAAGATAGGGTTTTTCCTAGAAGTTCCGGTATTATTGGACGTCAAGTCAAGTACTGCCATCCGCCAAAGAGTGTCCATATTGTTGAAAAAATCGTTGATTCTTTTAGAAATGGGGAGAAGGATGAAGCCAATTTCTGGATAAATTTTAAAGATAAATTTGTGTATATTCAATATTTTGCCGTTCGTGATAATGAAGGTAATTATAAGGGGGTACTCGAAATTACTTACGATGCTAAAACAGTAAGAAGCCTCGAAGGGGAGCAGCGTTTACTCGACTGGAAATAATTAGTATGCGATTAGTATAAAATATGTTTTCTAAAATAATAAAAGCGGCCTTAAAAGGCCGCTTTTATTATTTTGTTAGTAAACGAAAATCCTTAAAAAGGAAGATCGTCCGTAGGTTCCGGAGGAGGTGGCATATCATCGGCACCGGGTAGTGGAGCATTATTGCCAGCCACGGCAGATTGCTTCTTCTCTATTTTCCATGCCTTAATGTTGGTATACCAACGTCCGTTATATTCTCTCGATTCAATATCGAAACTTACATTGAGTTCATCGCCCATTGATAAGGTATTTAAGCTGTCAGCTCTATCGCCCCAAGCATCAATACATACTTTCTTGGGATATTGATCGTCCAAAGTTTCTATGATAAATGATCGTTTTCTCCATGAATTGCCTGTCTTTCCTTGTCCGGTTTGTTCCGGCAACAATTCAGATAATTTTCCTATTATTTCCATTAGTCTTCTATTATTACAATTTTTTCAATTACATCACCCGGTTTAATGGCATCAATTACATCAAGACCTTCATATACTTTACCGAAGCAGGTATGATGACGATCGAGATGGGCCGTATTTTCTCTGCTGTGGCAGATAAAAAACTGTGATCCTCCCGTGTCGCGGCCTGCATGTGCCATCGATAATACTCCCCTATCATGGTATTGATTATTCCCATCAAGTTCGCATTTTATGGTGTAACCCGGTCCACCGGCGCCGGTGCCATCAGGGCACCCACCTTGAATAACAAAATTAGGTATTACGCGGTGAAAAGTTAAACCATCATAAAACCCTTCCTTGGAGAGTTTAATAAAATTAGCCACCGTTCCCGGGGCATCTTCTTCGTAGAAATTGACCTTCATAAGGCCCTTTTCTGTGTAAATTTCTGCTTGTTTCATTTATATATATTTAGCTGTTTATTATTTCTATAGCTCTATTTCCAGGGTGAAATTTATTGTTTCCAAATCCACCAATACTTTTTTAG
This sequence comes from Bacteroidales bacterium, assembly GCA_015493685.1. Taxonomy (GTDB): domain Bacteria; phylum Bacteroidota; class Bacteroidia; order Bacteroidales; family UBA1556; genus UBA6267. The sequence goes on along the minus strand of WGCS01000315.1, from coordinate 5,023 downwards.
ATCCTCGCAACTGCTTCACTACTCCCATTTGTCCTTTAAAAGGTCCTGACTTAAGCTTAAGTCTTTCTCCTACCTTTAATCGTTTATTGCTTACATCAAATTTCGTTTTATTAAGTATTAACTCTTTGATTAAGTCGATATGCTTTTGCCGTATTATTGCCGGCTCCCCGGCAAAGCGAACATAAGTAACTATTGAGGGCAATTGCAGTACATCATATATCTGATTCTTATAAATATAAACAAAGATATATGATTTAAAAAGAGGTTCTTCTACGCTTTTCTTCCTGTCGGACCACTCCTTTAGTACCGTTCGTATTGGTAGATATGAAGTGTAGCCATCACGTGTAAGAAGTCGCTCTGCTTGTTTTTCATGCTTTCCTCTGACGTAAAACACATACCACTCTTGCTTGTTCTTCCCTTTATTAGGGGTAATAGCACTAATTTCTTTTTGTTTTTCGTCTTCCACTCAATACAATCGTTAGTTTATTCCACTGTTACTGATTTGGCTAAATTACGGGGCTGATCAACATTACATCCACGCATTAATGCTATATGATAACTCAATAATTGCAAAGGAATTGTAGCAACAAGGGGTACTAGCATTTCCTCAACGCAAGGAATTTCTATTACGTGGTCGGCCATTTCTCTCACTTGAGTATCTCCTTTTGAAACCACAGCAATAATTTTCCCTGAGCGGGCTTTTACCTCTTGAATATTACTCACTACCTTTTCATAATTTCCTTTTCGTGGGGCTATTATTACCACCGGCATATCCTTATCAATAAGGGCTATCGGACCATGTTTCATCTCTGCTGCCGGGTATCCTTCGGCATGAATATAGGAGATCTCTTTTAGTTTTAAAGCTCCTTCCAAGGCTACTGGGAAATTATATCCTCGGCCCAGGTATAAGAAATTTCGTGAATCTTTATATCTAGCAGCTATTGCTTCTACAATATCATTGGTCTTGAGGGTTTCTTCTATTTGTTTGGGAATTTGCTCCAATGCCAATACCAATTGTTGATACCTAGAGGTTGTTATGCTTCCTTTCTCCCTGGCTATCATTAAGGCCATCATGGTGAGTATGGTTACTTGGGAAGTAAATGCTTTGGTGGATGCAACGCCTATTTCCGGTCCGGCATGGGTGTATGAGCCGGCATCGGTTTCGCGTGGTATGCTCGAACCTACCACATTACATATTCCTAGTATTGTAGCTCCTTTTTTCTTTGCCATCTTTATGGCTGCTAAGGTATCAGCGGTTTCGCCTGATTGCGATATGGCTATTACCACATCATCTTCAGTAATCACCGGATTACGATATCTAAACTCAGAAGCATACTCCACTTCAACGGGGATACGAGTTAATTCTTCAAATAAATATTCTCCTACTAATCCGGCATGCCACGATGTGCCACAAGCAATCATCAATATTCGTTTTGCCTTTACAAGCTTTTGTTTATAATCAGTGATACCGCCAAGTTTTACTATGCCATCGTGAATATTAATTCGACCGCGCATTGTTTCTCGTACTGAACTTGGTTGTTCAAAAATTTCTTTGAGCATAAAATGTTCATAGCCTCCTTTTTCCAATGCATCCAAATTCATTGTAAGTTGTTGAAAGTATGGAGTATGACTGATGTTGGATATACTCTTGAGTACAATATCTTTTCCTTTTTCAAGAATAGCCATCTCCTCATCTTCCAAATAAACTACTTTACGTGTATATTCTACTATTGGTGTGGCATCTGAAGCAATATAAAATTCGCCATCGCCTATTCCTATTACCAATGGGCTCCCTTTTTTAGCAGCAATTAGTTTGTTGTCTTCTTCCTTTGAAATTACCACAATGGCATAAGCTCCTATCACCTGATTTAAAGCAACACGTACCGACTCTGCTATATCTAACTTCTCATTTTCTTGTATATCTTCGATAAGGTGAATTAATACCTCGGTATCTGTTTCACTCAAAAATATGTGACCTCGTTTTTCTAATTCTTCTTTTAGAGGGCCATAATTTTCAATTATTCCATTATGAATTATGGATAGTTTTCCATTTTGAGAGGTATGAGGGTGGGCATTTATATCGTTGGGCTGGCCATGAGTTGCCCATCGGGTATGAGCTATACCAATGCTGCCGCTAATATTCTTCCCCTTTACAAAATTTTCTAGCTTGTTTACTTTTCCTTTGCATTTATACAAATTCATCGAACCATTAATAATGGCTACTCCTGAACTATCATAACCTCTATATTCTAAGCGATGTAAGCCTTTTATTAATATTGGATAGGCTTGTTTCTCTCCCAGGTAAGCTACAATTCCACACATGATTTTTGGTTTTTGTTAATAGTAAAAATTAGTGATTTTTACGGAATTACATCCGTATAATAAAGCCGTAAACGCGTATTTCTGCTACTGGCTTTATTACCTTGTAATATTGCTCGATTTCCAAGTACTGCTTCTCCCGAAATAATTAGTCTAAAACCAACTACCTTTGAAGTTCCCAAAAGAAGTTCTTGTATGCTATGAGTAATATTAAATACATATTGATTTTTTGAAGGCTCATATTGGCCACCGTAGTAGGCTCCACCCTCGTAATAATCTGTTAAAAATATATTTTGTCCCTTTTCATTAATTCCCACAACACTTATTCTTTTTGGTGCCGGATATGCTGTTGTATCACTGGAGGGATCTATATTGACAATTAAATTTGCTTGCTGTATTGCTATCTGATGTTGACTAATAAAGTTTTTCAGATAGGGAAAATTCAGATAGGTTCGTACGCCACCCATAGGTTGCAAGTAAAAAATATTCTCTCCTAAACTGCTATCCTTTAGAACCACTTGATTCTTAAATTCAGTGGAGGCATTTTGATAATTAAAATGATTGAAAGTACTAAAAAAAGCGCAATTTCTATTGATTACAAAGTGCTTGAATAGGCTATCATTATCATCATTATGATAATATAGTGTTAGTTGCGAAAAAATGGAATTCAAATCCATATAAGCCAATCCTCCGCCATTATCTTTCTTGCTGGCAACAACATAAAGTCCTTTCATAAATTTCAAGAAACTTTCATTATTACTTAGCTCTATTTGTCCGGACTTACTTAATATATCATCGCCAAAAGCAGGGTCTAAACGAAGTCGTAAATGGGGACGAACTTTACCCCCTACCAATGCTACCGAGTCTTTTAAATCGAAAACAACGTCCTTATCAAAAATTGGATTAACTGCTGTTTGAACTGATGAGTTAGAGAAATATACACTGTCAACAGACATATCTCCTTCCAAACGGTAAACTTTAATATGCTGTACCGATGAAGTGTCACCATAGAATCCGGCATAATCAAAACCCAATACTATGGAGTCGAGTTGGGGATTGCTGCCAAAATCCAAGTTATTCTCATCTAATCTAAACTGAGTGTAAATTCCAGCAGATGTGGATCCAAATACAGGGTCAAATATTCCTCCCAATAGTTGTTCGCTCGCCGACTTTGTTTGTATGGAGTCCTGAAGAAAGCTGTGGCTTAGGATGCTTACAGTATCAGTAAAATGGACATTTAATTTCTCTCCGGGCAGGGCTACCACCTTCTGACCAATGTCTTCGGGTTTTTTACAGCCTATAAATACAACTGCTGATATAAATAATATCAGCAGCGTTTTAAATATTGTTTTGTATTTCAATGGTGATTTAAGATTCAAGTAATTCATCGTAAAATAGGTTATAATCTTTAGCAAAACTTTCACTATCAACATACTTAAATGTCTTTTTATTGCTAGCTTTTACATATTCATCAATCTCAGGATTGATTTCTTTTTCACTATAAATAATAGCATCAGAAAGGTCGATAGCACTTTTCATTATGCCAACGTAAGAATTCTCATTATAGTGTAAAGTATCGTCTTTATCTAGCCCTTCATGAATTAATTTTTCTACAAATTCACTGTCTAGCTTTTCGTCAAAACCGTCATTGTAAAGCGATAATACTATTTTAGAATCTTCAAATAATGGGTTGTCTTGAAAAATTCTGCGTAAATACATTGGTACTAAACTTCCAAACCATCCGTTAATATGGATAATATCTGGTGCCCAGCCCAGCTTCTTTACAGTCTCAATAACACCACGTGCATAAAAAATAGACCGCTCATCATTATCTTTAAAAAACTTTTCTGACTTATCTCTGAATATAAATTTTCTGTGAAAATAATCTTCATTATCAATAAAATACACCTGCATTCTTGCCGATTGGATAGAGGCAACTTTAATAATCAAAGGATGATCCATATCATTGATAATAAGGTTCATACCAGAGAGTCTTATAACTTCATGCAGTTGATTTCTCCTTTCATTCACAAGTCCAAAACGAGGCATAAAAGTTCGAATCTCTTTCTTGCTTTCTTGGGTTACCTGTGGCAACTCACGGCCCATAAGACTCATATATGACTTGGGTAAGTAAGGGTTAATTTCTTGATTTACATAAAGTACTTTAGCCTTTTCCATGATATTGAAAATTTATTGTAACAATTGTGCAAAAGTACTAAAAATTTGGAAGTTTAACAAATTAATAAAGGAATCTATTTGGGCGGTCGTACGGGCTATTCGCTATAGTCCAGCCTAATTTTTTTGTTGCCAATGGCGGAATAATTTCCTAAGTTGATATTCATTATTAAGTAGCCTTTTCTAGGCTGGAGCTGCCGCTGCTATCCCTGCCGCAACTTGTGCCTATCTAGTTTGTTAGTTATATATCAGTTAATTTTTTTTGATATTTCTTTTGTTCCTTTTTTTTGTGGTAAGCTTCAATTTTTAATTGATGTCGGTAAAGGTAATAGAATGATATTCCCATTATTATTAAAGAATCTGATAATATAAGAATTTGATGTAAAGAAAAGTTTGGTTGCGACATTAATAATAATAGTTTAACAAATGCACCCAATGCAATGCTTGAGAAGCCAATATATTTGAATAGTCTATCGCTAATTGCCAACAGAAAAACTGCGTAAACTACTAAAACAATTAAGCGTATAAC
>WGCS01000314.1 GCA_015493685.1 Bacteroidales bacterium | reverse complement strand
TTATAATGCCATTCCTAGAATGTTAATTTTTACTTTTATTTGAAACAGTGGCAGATTTGGTAAATTATAAAAAATATTATCTACTGAAGCCCTTATTAAACTTTAAAGAATAAGGCTATCTCCCTTTAGATAAAGGGATAAGCCAAAGAGGGATTTTTAAAAAATTTAGAAAAACCAGCAGTGGCTTTTTTTAAATCTCCTTTAACCTATAGCAAAAACGAGTAAAATAGAATTCTTCAATATTTTTATCGGACAACAATGAAAAATAAATTTAAAAAAACAATATCTTTGTAACAAATTAATACTCCACGCGTCAAACCAAAGAAATAATACTTCGCCCAGGACAAAATGACTACTTTAGAATACAATACTTGTGTGGATAAATATGCCGATGCTGTCTTTCGCTTTATATTGAAAAATATAAAAGATGAAGAAAAAGCAAAGGATGTGGTGCAAGATTCTTTCACTAAGATGTGGGAAAAGAAGAAATCAATTGAAGGAAAAAAGGCCAAATCCTATCTCTTTACAGCCGCATACCATACAATGATTGATAACATTAGAAAAGACCGAAAGTCAACAGTGGATGAAACTTTTATCGAACGACATAATTCCAATACGAATCATTATTCTGATTTGAAAGAAGTACTTGATATTGCCCTTGACACTTTACCTGATATTCAAAAATCGGTTGTCCTTTTAAGGGACTACGAGGGCTATTCTTACAAGGAGATTGGTAGTATAGTAAACTTAAATGAGTCACAAGTAAAAGTATATATCTACCGGGCACGAGTAGCATTAAAGAATTATATAGGCAGCATGGAAATGGTTATTTAACATTAAATACTTGATAATAAACTAATGCGAGAACAAATAAACAGAGCAAATTATGAGCGATTCTTAATCGACTTTGCTGAAGGCACTCTTAAGCCTGACCAGCACGCTCTTGTTTTGCTCTTTTTAGAACATAATCCTGATATTGCCAAAGAATTTAACAAGCTGCTCGATATAAAAATCGAAGCGCCTGAAGCCATTTTTCCCCTGAAAGACCAACTTAAAATAAAACTAAATACCGTACTCCTTATTAATAGGGAAAATTACGAGCATTATTTTATTGCTTATCACGAAGGAGATTTGGCCGATGATGAAAAAATCCAGCTTGAAGACTTTATCAATGAAAATCCTGACTTAAAAAAGGAATTTCTTCTTCATAAGAAAGTGCGTTTTAACGCCCCTGAAAACACTCTCAATAAATCACAATACAAACACATTGAAGACATTAACGGAGAAAGTTTTGACTATTTCGATTGGGAAGAGTGGTGTATTGGCTATTATGAGGGCGATTTAGAAGAGACAAAAAAGATACGTCTTTTATCGTTAGCAAAGCAATCCCCTGAACTTAACAGCCTTTTAATCAGCTATAAATCAATATTTTTGTCTGCTGATAAGCAAATAAAAATGCCCAATAAATCAAATCTAAAACGTAAAACTATTGCAATTTTTCTATCGAAGAATAAAGTTTGGCTAACTAGTGTTGCAGCTATAATTTTACTGATTTTTTCTTTTTCAATAATGAACAAACCTAAAACTCAAAAAGATTATATCGCTCACTATCCTACGGAAATTTACCCTTCGCAAACATTCCCCAATGAGAATACAACAAAGCAGTTAACTAAACCATTAAAGCATAACAACACAATAAGCCAAGTAGCAAACACCACTCATAGCATTGAAAAATCAAATAATAATACCCATTCAATAACAGCAATACCTGCCAACAACATATCATCTTATAAAAGAGAAGACAGCTTTATCCACAGTACACCATTACATCACAATAACAACGTAGTCGCCATCAATACAGTTTCCTATACATTACAAACACTACCTATCGCAATGGCGCAATCGTTTACAACAACAAACGATGGATACTATCTGGTAAAAGCCCAAACCAGACAACGACTATTGGAAAAACATACTCCAAAATACATTAAAACCATAGCGGCAAAATTTAAGCGAATTTTCTATCACGAAACAGAACAACTTAAAAACAATCCTCAAAAATCGCTTCAAACCATAGCCCAAATAGCAATTACAGGCTTTAATAAAATGACAGAAAGCAATTTATCCATTGGATTCCTAAACTCACAACATAGCGACAAGGAAAGAAACAAAAAATAAACAGTATCTACTCTAACATTAAGTGCTCTATGACCCTATGAATATTATATAACTCCATATCATCAAATTAAAAAAACAAAAAGGCGTATGAAACATTTTTTTACTTTAGGCATAATCATTATTTTAGTTACAACAAGTTTAATAGTTCATGCACAGTCGCCAACTATTAGGCAGATATTTGATTTTGAAATTAATGATGAGTTTCACTATAATGTCACGCACTATGGAAATGTACCTCCAGAAGGAACTCGGAACAAAATTATTGGGAAATACTATTCCACAAATTTAGATACACTATTCTATATTAGGCAAAACAATGATTACACAACGACCTTCAACCCTTCTCCAACACCTCATTTGGATTATATTTTCAATAATTTTATTGATACAATAGCTTATACAAATCTAGATTCCTCGATTCAGTATTATATTCTTCAACAATTTTATCAAACTAATTATTCTACTACTTTTTTTACAGACACAACGCCATCATATTGTCAAGACAGTATTATTGGAGCTAATAGCGTGACTGGTAGTTTTGAACCGAATATTATAAGACAATCCTATTCCAAGAAATTAGGAATTGTTGATTATTGGTTTTATGCCTCTTCCTATATTCCCATTGTCGATGATGAAGCAATGTTGGTTTATTATAAGAAATCTTATATTTCGTGTGGGACTCCTGACACTGTAGGTTTATCGATTAGAAAGATTGATAACATAATGAAATTATATATTTACCCCAATCCAACATCACAGAATTTAAGCATAAGCCTTTTGGCAAAAAATCAGTATATCAAAGAAATACGAATTTATAATTTGCAATTTAAGGAAATACTTAACCGCCAAATAAACGCTAAACAAAGCACAATTGACGTTAGCAAATTCGCCAAAGGAGTTTATATTTTGGAAGGTAAAACAAATACTGCTGAGCCATTTATGGAGAAGTTTGTGGTGGAATAGGATTTAGAATTGTTAACTATTTTTTATTATCTTAGCTCACTGAAAATATTAAAATGAAAGCAATTCAATTTACAATACAAAGTTTAATTAAGTTACTCTGCTGTAAGTGGGGGGGGG
>WGCS01000313.1 GCA_015493685.1 Bacteroidales bacterium | reverse complement strand
GAATATCAATTGATAATTGCATTATTTTTGGAAAATTAGCAGATTCTAATTATTGTTAGCTTCAATACGCCGAATTATACCTTTAGTTATTAATTTGTCGAGTGTTTTTTTGGTGTTTCTTGCATTAATACAAGTGCTTCACTTTTATCAAAAATTTTTAAAATGGCTTCTGCCTTTAAAAGTGTTTCTTCGTATTCTTTTAGTGGATCACTTAAATAGGTTATCGCCCCTCCGGTTGATAAACTTAAATATTTCTTCTCTTTATTGTAGAGCAAACTGCGAATGATAACATTAAAATCAAAGTCATTTTGAGGGCTAATATAACCTACAGAGCCTGAGAATAAAGCTCTTCTGCTTGTCTCAAATTCGTCGATAAGCTGCATGGCCATAAGCTTTGGTGCGCCGGTCATGCTGCCCATAGGAAAAGTAGTTTTAAGTATTTCGATAAAGCTAATCTTATCGGGAACAGTGGCGCTAATGGTTGAAATCATTTGATGTACATGGGCAAAGCTATAGATGCCGCAAAGTTCTTCAACATTAATATGGCTACTTTCATTAATTCTGGAGAAGTCGTTTCTTACCAAGTCAACAATCATAATATTTTCTGCGCGTTCTTTAATATCAGTCTCCAATTGTTGCTTTATAAGCTTATCCCGACCGGCATCGTTCTCTCGCCTTGAAGTGCCTTTGATGGGCTGCGAAATTAATGTTCCTTTATACTTCTGGATATATCTTTCGGGACTGGCACTCATCAAATAGCGGCATCCTTCTTTAAAGAAGGCGGCAAAGGGAGCGGGGGAACTATTGTTGAGCTCTTTATATACTTCATTGGGGACAATCTCGCTATTCTTGGAATAAAACTCTTGACAGAAATTCATTTCATAAATATTCCCTTCTTTAATATTTTGTTGGATTTTCTCTATCTGTTTCAAATAGGTGGCCTTATCAATGCGTGCCTTGAAATTTGGATTCTTTTTTTTAGCTTGATTAGTTGTAGCTGAGGTCAATAAATTCAGAAATTCGTTAATATCATTGGAATTCAGTGAATGATGGTATAATAGTTCTTCCTTCTCAGCAGATTTAATAAAAATAAATTTTGGAATAAATATATAAACATCCCTAAAATTCAATATGTCCTCATTTGTGGAGGATAATTTCTCAAATGTGTTTTTTAGGTCATAGCTTAGATAAACAAATTTCCATGCTTTAGTATGCTTTTTAAGAAATTCAGATATTTTCAAAATGGGCTCACTGCCCTCTTCTTGTATTTTTAATTCGTCAACCACTCCCAAGCCAATAAGCATCTCATATCGCCGAAAATTATCCTGCCTTAGTTTGTTACTGTTTAAAAAACAGTGTGAAGCAAAATAATCACTATTGGAAAGTAAATTATTTAACTCAGTTTCATTCAATCCTTTTTTGTGCTTAAATTTTCTATACATAGCTGAAAGAATAGTGTTGCAAGGAAAAGAAAAAGTTTAAATAATACGCAAGAGTAGATATATTACGTTAAAAAGGCTAGCTTAAGGCTAAAATTAATATTGTAGTCATAGCCAACCCTAGTCCTATTAAGTTGGTGCGGCTAAGTTTTTCTTTGAAGAATGTAATGCCAATAAGGGCTGATAAGCTTACAATACCTACGTTGAAGATAGGAAAATAGACAGAACTCTCGAAATAGCCCATGGCTTTAAACATCGTTAGGGCAGAGAAAAAGTTGACAATACCGAGAATAATTCCGGCCCACAGCGATTTCCATTCAATTTTCTCCTTTTTAATAAGTGTAACCGGAGCAAAAAGTAAAATACCGGTAACAAATGAGAAGGCAAAAAGGGTTCCAACAAAGAGTATTTCTGAATTGAGTGTAATGGTAGCTCCTCTGAAATAGGTTTCGCGGATATATTTCATAAGACTATCATTGATACCACTGAAAATAAATATTAGTAGGGGAAGGATAATTAAGTTGAGCGCTATTTTTTCTTTCTTTTCTTTTTTAAAGATAAGGTAGAAAGAGAGTAATGCTAGTATTAATCCGATAATTTTAATTGACGTAAGGTGTTCGTATTTATATAAATATGCTCCAACAAGAACGGGAATTACAACAGACATTTTACTGGCAACAGCAGTGATAGCTATACCGGCTTTTTGTGATGAAATGGCAAATAATAAGAAGGATACCATAAACAAGAAACCTAAAATTGCAGAGGGGTAAAACCAGCTTTGTTGGGGCAGCTGACTGAGACTTATGTCGCCCTTGTAAATAAGATAAGAAAATGCACTGGCAATAAGATAATTGATGATAATGGCGTGCGAGTTGTTGATTTTATAGCGCTCAAATATGCGAAAGATAACGAAAATACTGACGAAAAATAAGATAGCTATTGTAATATAAAATATGCC
>WGCS01000312.1 GCA_015493685.1 Bacteroidales bacterium | reverse complement strand
TTGCTGAGAAGATAGATTTGTTAAAACCTGAGAATTTATTAAAGAAAGGCTATTCCTTAACTTTGCTTAATGGTAAACCGGTGAGGGAAGCAAATTCTTTGCAAATAGGAGATAGAATAGTTACCCAATTGTATAAAGGAGAAATAGAAAGTGAAATTATAAATATAAGAAATGATGGCAAAAGAAAAACTAAAATATGATGCAGCTATGGCCGAATTGGAGCAGCTGGTTGCTGAAATGGAAGCGGGAGATATATCGGTAGATGATCTCTCTGAAAAGATTAAGCGCTCAGCACATTTAATAAGGTTTTGTAAATCACGATTAAAAAGTACTCAGGAGGATGTGGAAAATATTATTAAAGAAATGAATGAGGAAATGGAGTAGCGTCTATGGTTATAGTCCTAATATTTAGTATTTTAAGCAGCTGTCGGACTTAGTGGTTTGCCTCTCTTAATACCCTGGAAGTGGTAGCTTGTATTTTAAGCAGGAGTGTAGGGGGCAAGGAGCAAAAGCTCTTAGTGCTTTTGGCAATAGAGTTTTTGGTTCTATTTACAATAAACCAACATAAACAGCATTCCCACTCGCTGACTCTACCAGCTTAGTTTTTTCAAAATTTGTGTCCATCTCAGCAACAAAATTCTTTTTAAAGTTTTTATAATCACTTCTCTCCATAAATTCTAAAAATTGAATTACAGGGGCAGTATGCTTGTGAAAATCTTGTATCATTACATATTTTCGGGCTATTCGCTTCATCTCTTTCACTACTATTGCCCGTTCCGGAGCTTTCATCCCATGGAGTACAAAGGAGGCGGTAACAATATCATACGAATTATCGGCAAAAGAATCCAGGTTTTCTGCATCACTATGGATAAATTTTATACTGGGATGATTTTTCTCTGCCTGATGAATCATCTTGGTCGAAAAGTCAACCCCGACAAGCTCTCCCTGAGTATATTTACCAATGCTGGCAAGCCAACCTCCTGTGCCTGTGCCAATATCCAAAACAGAATTTCCTTTCAATGGAATAGCAGTGTTTAGCTGATTACATATTTTAGCATAATCGTTTTGTATTGCCTGATCAATTTTACCATAAAGTGGTGCAATAAAGTTAAATACAAATTTTGCCCTTTGCTTGTCGTTTCCAAAAAAATAATGAAATATACTCATAATAATATCCTTTTTTAGCTCTTTTGAAACGCAAAGATAGGCCTAATTGTCCTTTTGTAACAGATAATAATGGTATTAATTGTTAAAAGCGTAAACCATTGCTTTGCAATCAAAAAGAAGTATCTATTTCTTTACATTGTTGTCCGATAAGGATATTTAATCTAAACTTGAATCCATATAATTAAAGGCTAAGAAGGCTTTAAGTAGTATTGTGTTCTTTTCCAGCATATTTATCACATCTATAGCTCTTCATTAATACAAAAGCTAAATTAATAATCTGTTTTTTAGTGCTACACTTTTGGGCTGTTAGGTGGTACACTTTTGGATTGTTATATATAGCAGACAGTTTAATTAAAAAAACGGATCATCAAATTACACCAATTCCACCAATAGTTTTCCATTGGTGGAAAACAAATAATTCGTTTAATTAGATGACAAAAAAACGATGACAAAAAAACGATGACAAGCATAGCGCTTACAGTCTTTATGAACTTCTTAAACAAAATGCTGTAATAATTAGAACTTAGCCATAAATTCTAAATAAGAATAGTCGCAAAAGAGGCTATTAATAGTAAAAATTTCTATGAAGGCATAGATATAAACCCAATTCCCACACTTATAAGTTATAGCCGCCCTTAGATTGAGTGATTTTTTTCTTCCGATACTTTGGAAAGTGGTAGATTGCAGCAAAGTGCCGGCCATTTTGTGAGTACTGCTCTTGGAGCTCAACCGGCTCTATTCTTATAAACAAAGTAGGCAATCTGTATATCCCTTAGCATAAATATCTATCTTTGTGCCTTATATTGGTAATCCAATTTAATATGAAATATTGGTAACATAATTAGAATACGAACATACTAAATGTTTAATCGCAGAGTGACTTGCGAGCTCATGATTAAAATTGTGCTATGTAACTTATGCTGCCATAATTAATGAATTTAGTAATACATGAAATATTATATTCTCAATCTGTGGTCCGTAATAATGCTGTTATTTGTCTTTCAGAATCTCAAAGCGCAGATTTTACCTTCTGATACTGTCATTCACAACAAGCGATTATATGCAGTCGCCGGTATTGAAGGTGGACTATGGGCTGCTTCAGTAGTTGGACTCAATTATGCTTGGTATAGTAACTATCCCAAAAGTCCATGGCATACTTTCAACGATAATAAGGAGTGGCTGCAGATGGATAAAGTTGGCCATGCCACCACCTCTTATTTTATTGGTAAAGTGGGGTACGATATGCTTCGCTGGTCAGGAGTGTCCCACAAAAAGTCCATCTGGCTTGGGGGCAGTTTAGGGTTTATGTATCTGACTACCATCGAAATGCTTGATGCATATAGTAGCAATTGGGGTTTTTCTTGGGGTGATATGACGGCCAATGCTATGGGTGCAGGGCTATATATGTCGCAGGCGGCCCTATGGCAAGAGCAGCGAATATCCATGCGCTTTAGTTTTCATCTTACCTCCTATGCTCAGTACCGGCCCAATGTGTTGGGGAGTAATTATGCCGAGCGAATCCTTAAAGATTATAATGGTCAGACTTACTGGCTGAGTGCTAATATTTACAGCTTTCTCAATAAGCAGAGCCGATTTCCCAAATGGCTCAATGTGGCAGTAGGCTATGGTGTTGATGGCATGATTGGAGGCTTCTCAAATGATTATACGGGAGCCAAACCAATTCCACAATTTACACGCCGCCGCCAGTATTATCTTGCCCTCGATGTCGACTGGAACCGTATTCCTACACATTCAAAATTTCTTAAATCACTATTTAATATTATTAGTTTCCTTAAATTTCCCACACCGGCATTGGAGTTTGGCAGCAAAGGACTCATTGTGCACCCCATTTATTATTAGTATTTTTTGTATGATTTCTTGGGCGGACGGACGGGCTATTCGCTATAGTCCCAAAGCAATTCAATACTTTCGTAAAGGCGAGAAAAGAGCTGCTGTCCCAACAGCTTTTTCTCGCCAACTACAGTAGTATGCCTTGTTTTGGGAGCTGCCGCTACTATCCCTGCCGCAGTGACTTGATATACTTTTGCCCTGCAGTAGATTAGTGCCTTTTTCTTGGAATCATTATCCTCCTTTTAACAAAAAGGGGGGTGAAAATTGTTCTAGAGTGATAGTAAATTTGATAAATATTAAAAAATACATTCAATTGAAACCCTTATTGTACGTAATGAATAAAGTTGTACTTCATTAATAGAAGAGAAAAATAATGTCAAGTAAAATACAGAAAATACTTGACATATTTTAAAAATAAACTATCTTTGTACTATGAGTATTGCAAAGAAAATAGAACAGAAATTAATAGATATTAAAGAGGGTGAAACGTTCACTTATGAGCAATTATCTATTGAGAAAGATGAGTACCAAACAGCGGCTAAAGCAATTGAACGATTAATAAAAAAAGGTTTGATAAAAAGAATATCGCCCGGGATTTTTTATAAACCAAAGAAAACTGTTTTTGGAGAGTTGCTACCGAACAATGAAGAGATATTAAAACCTTATCTGTTTAATAATGGAAAGCGTGTGGCCTACATAACAGGTATATACTTGTATAATAAATTAGGATTAACTACGCAGATACCTCAAATAATTAAGATTGCAAGCAAAAAGAAAGAGATAAAAGTAAATAAAACCAACCTTAAAATAAAACCCGCAAAAAGTTATGTGGAAGTTACAAACAGAAATTTTCCATATCTCGAGATATTGGATGCAATAAAAGATTTCAATAAGATACCAGACTTGGACATAGAAAACGGGATAAAAGTATTATTGAACATTCTAAAAAAAATGACTAAAAAAGATATTGAGAAACTTGTAAATTATAGTTTGAGTTATCCCCCGAGAACACGGGCATTGCTTGGTGCCATGTTAGAAGAAATTGACAAAAAAAGTAATCTTAAAAAGTTGCAAGACAGTTTAAATCCATTGTCCGAATATTCGTTTGGATTAAATACAGACATCTTGAAGCCAGTTGAAAATTGGAAAATAAAATGAAACTTCATACAAATAATAAACTCTTTCAGGAAGCCATAATTGCTACTGCGCAACAGCAAAATATTAAGGAAATTTTCATTGAAAAGGATTACTGGGTAACGCTAATACTGAAAACTGTATTTGAGAGTGAGATTGGTAAAGAGACCATATTTAAAGGGGGAACAGCATTATCGAAATGTAACAACTTAATAAAAAGATTCTCAGAAGACATTGATCTTGTTGTATCTAGGAATCCAAGTGAAACAGGAAATCAATTAAAAAAGAAACTTAAAACAATTTCAAAGTGTGTTGAAAAAATTGTTCCTGAAATAGTAGTTGAAGGAATAACCAATAAAAAGGGAATGATACGAAAAACAGCACATTCTTATGAAAAACAATTTAGTGGAAAATTCGGACAAATAAGGAACGTTATTGTCATTGAATCAAGCTGGCTTGGTAATTATGAGCCTTATGAAAAAGGAACTGTTTCGTCAATGATTTATGAGATGATGAAAGAAATGAAACAGCAAGAACTTATTGATAAATATGAAATGAACCCGTTTGAAGTAAATGTTTTAAGTCCGCAAAGAACAATTTGCGAAAAGATTATGAGCTTGGTAAGATTTTCATATTCTGAAAACCCCATTGAAGACCTAAACAATAAAATCAGGCACATATATGACATTCACATATTGCTAACGGACAAATCATTAAATGAATTTTTCAATTCGACTGATTTTGATGATATGATACAAAAAGTAGGAAATGATGATGTATTAAGTTTCAAAAATAACAATGAATGGTTAAAAGAGCATCCTGTTTCATCATTACTATTTCGGAAACCGGAAGCCACTTGGAGACAACTAAAAAATACTTATAGTGGTAGTTTTAAAGAATTGGTTTACGGAGAATTACCAACAGAAAATGAAATTTTTAAAACCTTAAAAACAATATCCGAAAGATTAATAAATATTGATTGGAAAATAAAATAACTAAAGCCCAATAATAGCTATAAATCATTGGTTAAGTGATGGCTAAATTTATACTTTATGAATATAAATAAACAGCATGGTAAATTGAAAGTTAGATGTTTTAAAATGCTTAAGGCCTTATATACTCACTGCTACCCTCCTTTTAACAAAAAGGGGGATATAAATTAATCTAATGTGATTGCAAATTTGATAAATATTAAAAAATACATTCAATTAAAGGCCATATTGAACTTAATAAAACAAAGCTATCTCCCTTTGAAAAAGGGAGAACCCAAAGAGGGATTTTTTCATTCTCCCTTTGGGGCCGGGGTAAAAAGAAAAAGCGTAATTCTTTTTCTTAGCTAATCCCCCTCATCGGGTTCCCTCTTTTCTAAAAAAAAGGGAAATAAGAATTCACTATATTTTGTCTTTCCTTCCCATAAAATCAATTGTCTTTTTGTTTACATTTGCTCCTTATATTAGCTTAGCTTATGAAAAAGATTTTAATTAAAAATATCAAGGAACTAATACAAGTTGTTGACGACAATAGGTTGAAAACCAGTGGAAAATCAATGGCGGAGTTAAAAACAATACCAGAGGCATATCTACTAATTAATGGAGATAAAATTGCCAATTATGGCAGCATGGTTGAATATAATGCCGAAACCCATGCTGATGATTATGATCAGATAATTGATGCAAGTAATCGTATGGTTTTTCCTGCTTTTGTAGACTCGCATACGCATTTAGTATATGCTGCCAGTCGCGAAATAGAATATATTGATAAAATCAAAGGTCTCTCTTACGAAGAAATAGCTAAAAGAGGAGGCGGAATACTTAATTCGGCCAAACGTATAGCCGAAATTTCTGAGGAGCAATTGTTTTATCAATCATTCCAACGCCTTAAAGATATCATTGCTATGGGTACAGGAGCTGTGGAGATTAAAAGTGGTTATGGACTTTCGCTTAAAAGTGAAATAAAAATGCTAAAGGTAATACAGCGCCTTAAAGAAGAAAGTCCTTTAACCATTAAGTCCACTTTTTTGGGAGCTCATGCTGTGCCATTGGAATATCGCGGGCGTCAAGAGGATTATGTTAAATTGGTGGTGGAAGAAATGATTCCTGCCGTTGGTGAGGCTAAACTGGCAGATTATGTGGATGTTTTTTGTGATAAGGGATTTTTTACGGTAGATCAAACTGCTCGTATTTTATCGGCGGCCAAAGCCTATGGAATGATTCCTAAGATTCATGCCAACGAGCTGGATTATAGTGGTGGTATAGAAGTGGGTGTGGCTAATAATGCACTGTCGGTGGATCATCTGGAATATACAGGAGAAAAAGAGATTAGAAACTTGCTGGCTTCCAATACTATGCCTACCTTATTGCCGGGAGCGGCATTCTTTTTGGGAATGGTATATGCCCCTGCCCGTAAAATGATTTCGGCAGGATTGCCTATCGCCTTGGCCAGTGATTTTAATCCCGGCTCTTCCCCTTCAGGGAATATGCAACTAATAGCAGCAATGGGTTCCATTTTGTTTAAAATGCTACCGGAAGAAGTTATTCACGCCACCACAATAAATACAGCTTATGCCATGGGTGTAAGTACTATGTTGGGAAGTATCAGTAAGGGTAAAATAGCTAATATAATTATTACAAAGCCAATGCCAACTTATCATTATTGGACTTATTCTTACGGTGACAACAAAGTGGAGACCATGATTCTTAACGGAGAAATAATAGATGAGCGCAGCCTAAAAAGGTAGATTTTTGTTAAAATCAAAAATTTCTAACAACGCAGACTTTGGCAACAAAGACCCTTTTTTAGACTAGACTTATAGATATAAAATAAATTATACAATATAGAGCTATGCAACAATTAATCGAATGTGTTCCTAATTTTAGTGAGGGACGAAATATGGATATTATCAACCGGATTACTGCTGAAATTGACAAAGTAGAAGACGTTAAATTAGTAGATGTAGATCCGGGACAGGCAACAAATCGTACTGTAGTTACTATGGTAGGTACTCCCGATCAGGTACTGGAGGCTGCTTTTCAGGCGGTAAAGAAAGCGCAGGAGTTGATTGATATGCGCAATCATCATGGAGCTCATCCGCGTTTTGGTGCTACCGATGTTTGCCCTTTGGTTCCCGTTGCTAATATAAGTATGGAAGAGGTTGCTAAGCTGGCTCATAAGTTGGCTAAGCGTATTGGTGAAGAACTTGAAATACCGGTTTATTGTTATGAAGAAGCTGCCGTTAATGAGTCTAGAAGAAATTTAGCAAATTGTAGGGCAGGGGAATATGAAGCTTTGCCCGACCGTATTGCCACCCAAGAATGGAAACCCGATTATGGCCCTAATAAGTGGAGCGATAAAGTTGCCAAAAGTGGTGCAACAGCAGTAAGTGCTCGTAATTTCTTGGTGGCTATAAATTTTAACCTAAACACTACCTCTACCCGAAGAGCTAATGCTGTGGCTTTTGATGTGCGCGAAAGAGGACGAAGCAAAAGAGAAGGAAATAGCCTTACAGGAAAAATCAGTAAAGATAAAAATGGTAAGCCGGTGATGATACCGGGGACATTAAAATATACTAAGGCTATTGGTTGGTTTATTGAAGAATATGGTATTGCGCAGATATCAATGAATATGACTAATATTATTGAAACTCCCATCCATAAAGCTTTTGATGAAGTGAGTGATAAAGCACGAAAAAGAGGCATGCGTGTTACCGGCTCCGAATTAGTGGGTGTTGTGCCTTTAAATGCTATATTGGATGCAGGTCGTCATTATTTGAAAATGCAGCATCGTTCTACCGGTGTTTCTGATGCCGAACTAATTAAAATTGCTGTTAAATCACTTGGCCTTAGTGAACTATATCCTTTTGAGCCCAAAAAGAAAATTGTGGAATACATTCTTGAGGCAGATAGGCCTAAGCAACTTATCGATATGAATTTATCTGAATTTGTATTTGAAACAGCTTCGGAATCTCCTGCCCCCGGTGGCGGTTCTATCTCCGCTTATATGGGCGCAATGGGAGCCGCTTTAGATACTATGGTGGCTAATCTTTCGGCACATAAAAGAGGTTGGGACGAGCGATGGGAAGAGTTTAGTGACTGGGCAGATAAAGGAAAACAATACCACGATCAACTTCTTAACTTAGTGGATGAAGATACCAACGCTTTTAATAAAATAATGGATGCTTTTGGTTTGGCAAAGAAAACGGAAGAGGAGAAAAAAATACGCAAACAGGCTATCCAAGAGGCTACTTTGTATGCTACCAGAGTTCCTCTTAAAGTGATGCGCCTTTGCTATGAATCTATGGAGGTTGCCAAAGCGATGGCTGAATTGGGTAACCCTAACTCGGTAAGTGATGCCGGTGTGGGTGCTTTAGCTGCCAATGCAGGGGTGAGAGGGGCTTTTTTAAATGTGAAAATTAATGCCTCCGGACTCGATAAAAAAGATATTGCCGATAAATTGGTGGACGAAGCTCGTGATATTGCCAATAGAGCGGCTTTTGCTGAAAAGGAAATATTGGATATTGTGGAGGCTAAATTATAATACCTAAACTTTGGGCGACGTAGTCGTTTTATGAAAATCGAAAATTATTCGTATATAATCCTTTATATTATTATAATATAGAGGATTATATTATTTTGTTATTACTAAATATTATACAATATTGAATTATCTTCAAGTAGAGAATCTGTCGAAATCCTATGGTGAAAAATTATTATTCCAAGGTATTAGCTTTGGCATTAATAGAGGACAAAAGGTGGCACTGATAGCTAAGAATGGTATGGGGAAAACCAGCCTGTTGAATATTATCATGGGTAAGGATATTCCTGACGAAGGTAATGTGACTATTAATAAAGATGTGCGAATTTCGTATTTGGCACAGAATCCTGTTTTTGATGAAGAATTGACCGTGCTGGAAACAGTGCTAAATAGTAATAATGATTTTTTTGCAAGCATTAAAAACTATGAGGATGCCTTGTCTTCCTTACAGAGAAATAATGATGTAGAGAGTCAGCAAGTATTAGAAAAATCAATGATTGCCATGGATTTAAAGAATGCATGGGATTATGAAAATAAAATAAAAGAGGTGCTTTCTCGACTACAGATTACGGAAATGGAGCAAAAGGTACATAGCTTGTCGGGAGGACAGAGGAGAAAACTTGCTTTGGCAAAAAGTTTAATTGAAGAGGTGGATTTACTACTGCTCGATGAACCAACAAATCACCTCGATATAGATATGATTGAGTGGCTTGAAGCCTATTTGTCAGCACAGAAAATGACTCTGCTAATGGTAACCCACGATAGGTATTTTCTCGATGCTGTTTGTAATGAAATATATGAGCTGGAACAGGATAATGTCTATTATTATAAAGGAAATTATCAGTATTTTATTACGAAAAAGGCAGAGCGCTTATTAATTCAGGATAGGGAACAGGAGCGTGCTAAAAATTTGTACCGCAAAGAGCTCGAATGGATGCGTAGAATGCCTAAAGCGCGTACCACAAAAAGTAAAGCGCGTATTGATGCTTTCTATAATTTGGAGAGTAAAGCAAAGAAAATACATAGGGAACAGATGCCTGAGTTTGAGGTTAAACTTTCACGTATAGGTAAGAAGATACTGGAGGTAAATCATCTGCATAAGTCTTTCGATAATAAAAAAATAATAGAAGATTTTTCTCATACTTTTAAAAGAGGGGAACGCATAGGAGTAGTCGGTGCCAATGGGTCCGGTAAATCTACTTTTTTTAAATTGATAATGGGGGAACTAAAACCGGATATGGGCTCTATTGTTAAAGGTCAGACAATGGTTTTTGGCTATTTCTCCCAAGAGGGAATAAAGATTAAAGAAGATAAAAGATTAATCGATATTGTAAAAGATGTTGCTGACGAGATTCCCTTTGGCACCAGCTCGACATTATCGGCAGCACAGTTTCTACAGTATTTTAATTTCGACCACGGTACTTCACATAGTTATTACCGTAATCTCAGTGGAGGTGAAAAACGCCGTTTGCAACTTATGCTTACCTTTATTAATAATCCCAATTTCTTGATTCTTGATGAGCCTACCAACGATTTAGACATTGATACGCTAAATGTGTTGGAAGAATTCTTAAGTAAATACCAAGGGTGTTTAATGGTAACAACCCACGACAGGGCTTTCCTCGACAGAGCTGTAGATCATTTATTTATTTTTGAAGAGGGCGCTAAAATTAAAGATTATCACTCCAATTATACAGAATATAGAAATCTGAAGAAATTGCAGGATAAAGAAAATAAAAAGGCTAAACTGAAGAAGAAAACAACGGTAGAAGATACTACCAAACCCAAACAGAAAAAGAAAGTGGGCTTTAAAGAGAAAAGGCTGTTTGAGCTATTATCGAAAGAGTTGGAAGAGCTGGAAGTAAAAAAACAAGCAATTACTGAAAAGCTTAATGCAGGGGTGGGCAGTGCCGATGACTTTACGCATTGGTCACACGATTTTCAGCAATTGCAGCAGGATATTGATGCCAAAGAAATGCAATGGCTTGAGTTGAGTGAACTAATGGAAGAGTAAGAAATAGAATAGCTTACTGCTGTTTGAATGTGTATTTATTTTAATAGTTGATTTATGTATAGTGAAGATAAAGGTTTTTTTTATTGGACAACAAAGGTGTTGTCTTATCAACTGGATATTAATAAGGAAATTAGCACCATGGCTATTGCCGAACTCTTGCAGGAAGTTGCGGGAACCCATGCCAATTATTCGGGTTTTGGTTATAATGATGTTATTGATAAAAATATGGTTTGGGTACTTAATGCACTTAAATTTGAAGTACTTCACCGACCGCATTGGGATGATGAGATAAGGATTAAAACATGGGTGGTTGATAGTAGACGGTTTTTCTCGAGGCGTGATTTTCAGATATTCGATTCCAAGGGCAATGTGATCGTTAAGGCAACGTCTGTTTGGATATTGTATAATTTTGAGAAAAAGCGTCCCCAATCTATTGAACCAATGAATTTTCCCGTAAAGCTACAGGCCGGTATCTATGCCGTTGATAAGCCAATTGCCACTTCTAAAGAAGTACTCGATGCTAGAGCAAAGCATAGTTTTACAGTTAGTTATAGCGATTTGGATATGGTAGGCCATATGAATAATACACGCTACTTCCAGAAAATTATGGATAGCTATTCTCTGTCGTTCCATCAAGAGAATAAACTTAAAAGTATTGAAATCCAATTTAGAAACGAAGCTAAATATCGTGAGCAGCTTGAGATTAGAACAAGGGATAATGAATTAGGTTTTGTCCATGAAATTCGGCGCCAATCTGACGATAAGAGTGTTTGTCTGGCTAGGGTAGAGTGGTCCTAGTCTTTCTGTTGAAGATAAAAATATAACTTAGAAAGTTATAAGGTCTAGCCAATGGTTACTATAGCCAATATTAGTCGTGCTTTAATGGTATTTGCCTATTAACTCCAATAGCTGTTCCCTGTTGATGGGTTTGCTGATGTAATCGTTACAACCGGCAGCAAGGGCTTTTTTACGATCTCCAAGAATGGCATAGGCCGTTTGGGCAATAATTACCACATCAGGATTCGTTTTCCTAATCTCTTTGGTTGCTTCAATGCCACCCATAAGAGGCATTTTAATATCCATAAGAATAATATCTATTTTTGGATTCTGATTAAGCATCTTTATGGCTTCTAGTCCATTTTTTGCATAAATTATTTTTGCGTGAAGTTTCTTTAAACTCGACTTAAGATATTGGTATGATATTAAATCGTCTTCTGCAATAAGTATGGTCAGCGATGATTCTTCTTCTTTTACTATGGCTGAGTCTTGCTGTATTAATGTTTGCAATTCTTTTGAGACTATGGTGGGAATAGTAAAATAAAATTCAGAACCTTTACCATAGACTGATTCTACTCCAATCTCTCCACCAAGCATATTGATATAAGCAGTGGATATGGCAAGGCCGAGGCCGGCTCCTTCCATGGCTTTACGGTCTTCTATATCGGCTTGTACAAAGCGCTTGAAAATGGCTTCTTGCCTGTCTTGCTCAATACCTATGCCCGTATCTTTTACATAAAATCGATAGGCATTGTCAATGATGTTGAAACCGATTTCAATACTTCCTTGTTCGGTGTATTTGATGGCATTCTTAATCAAATTAGTAAAAATAGCTTGTAGTTTGTTGTTGTCGGTATGGATCATGCATTTATCGGCATAACTTGGCATTATTAGCTTGAGCCTCAATGCTTTTTGCTTGGCTTCTAATTTGAAGAAATTATATTGTTCTTCCAACTGTTCTTTAATGGGATAGGTACTCATGGTGATATTTACCTGATTAGCTTCAATCTTTGAAATATCAATTAAATCATCAATGATATTTAGGAGTCGTTCTCCACTGCGATTGATAATACTTAGATATTCTTTTTGTTCTGCACGGCTGATATCAGTTTCCTGGAGTAACTCAGAAAATCCTATAATGCCATTCATTGGCGTGCGTATTTCATGACTCATATTGGCAAGAAAGGCAGATTTTAATCGATCTGATTCCTTGGCTTTTCGTAACGCAGCAATGAGCTCTTCTTCAGTTTTCTTTCGCTGTATTGATAGACTTATCTGTTCAGAGATAAATTCCAATATATGCATATCTTCCTCATTATAAGCGTTCTCGTTATCGTAACTTTGTACGGCTAGTACTCCGCTTATTTTTTTATTGATATACAGAGGTACTCCCAGCCATACTTTTGATAGTGAACCTTGTCGAAGCAGTAGGCCTTCTTGCCTTAATTTTTTCTTAACGGCTAAATTGGCAAGTAGCGGTTTTTTTGTGTCGAGTACATATTTGCCCAAAGTATTAGCGGCAGGTGCGATTACAAAATTATCAGTTTCGTCAAAGTAGTATGGAAAAGTAAATTCATTGCTTTTTTCATCATATAAGGCAACGTAGAAATTGGTAGTGTCAATAACGGCAGCAAGTTCTTTCTTAATTTGATCTATGAGTTCGTTGGTAGATCGAGTGGTGGTAATGGCTTGGGATATCTTGTATTGAATTTGTCTGATTTGTTCATTCTTTTTCCGCTCACTGATATCAAGTCCAAAAGCAAAAACAGCTTCTTCGTCAAAATAATTACCGCTGGAGAGGTAAACCATTTTAGGAAATATCTCTCCATTCTTACGTTTTCCCCAAAACTCAAATTGCTGTTTTTCTCCCTTAAATGCATTAGGTACAGCTTCTTGAACTTCTTTAGTGTTATTTCTGCCCTCAGCACTTACATCCATTGGACCTTTGCCTATCAGATAGTCCCTTTCGCATTTATACATTTTTAAGGCTCCTTCGTTAACATCGATAAATTTTCCTTGCTTGTTTAATATATAAATTGCTGCTGCTGAATTATTAAAGATAGACTTAAAGGAGTATTCACTGGCGATTAATTGTTTGTTTCTTTCTTCTAAATCTTGCTTTACTTTTTGTTGGGTGCTTACGTCCCGTATGGCTGTTACTCGAATCTCCTCTCCATTAATATGGGTGTTTCTGGATTCTATTTCCACAAAGATAACTTCTTTGTTTTTCTTTCTTGCTTTTACAATATATGGCTCAACAACATTCTTTTGTAAGTTCTGATATGTAATTTTTTTATATTCATCTAAAATAAATAATTCAATGAGATCTTTATTGATGATTTCATCGTAACTATAGCCCGAGATTTTTTCCATGGCAAGGTTACCATCAATGGCTTTGGCATTTTTATGAATCAATATTCCCTCGAAAGTTAAATCCGATAGTATCTTAAAACGTTCTTCACTTTGTTGTAGCTTAATGGCATTTTGTTTGGCCTCTTCAATGTCGCGTATGGTGGCAATAATACGTTGATTGTTCCCAATATTGGTGGATTTTAAGCCTATTTCTACCCAAAACAAACTACCGTCTTTATGCTTGGCATGCCATTCGAAAACCTGAAGGCCTTCTTCTATTGCCATCTTGACTTTTTTCTTTAATCCGATGTTATCATAAGGTGATTTGCAGCTGCTTAGGTAATCTATTCCTTTGCCTATAACTTCCTCTTTGGTATAGCCGTACATTTCAAATAATCGTTGGTTTACATCAATTATATGATTAGTTGGGAGATCGCTGATGATAATAGTGTCGGAGGTGGAGTTGAGAATATTTTCTAAATAGTCCTTTGTTTCTCTAAGTGCCTTCTTTTTGGCAAAGTCCTCGGTAATATCTTTCAACTGAACGGCGGTATATGTTTTGTCGTCAGTGGTTTTGAAAACAGCAGGGGAGATTTCTATATTGCGTATTTTCCCATCTTTACGCTTGATGGTAAATTTATAGCGGCTTATTAATTTTTCCCCATTTAATCGTCTTCTATAACGGTCTTCAACGATTTCTCTGTATTCGGGAGTAATGTATGAATTGAAATTGCTGCCTATAATTTCTTCCTCTGAATAGCCCAATAGTTGGCATAAGTTTTCGTTGCAATAGGTGAATTCTTGCTTGTCGTTTATTAAGCCTATACCTTCAAATGAATTTTCAACAATGGCTTGAAAGCGTTCCTTACTTAGGTGCAATCTTTTCTCATTAATTTTTCGGGTGCTTATATCCCTGATAATCGAAATATAGTTTCCATTGGATAATTGATTACTATTCATCTCCACAGGAAATAATTTGCCGTTTTTGTTAATGAAATCTCGCTCTATAAGTAATTGTTTTCCTTGTTGTAATTCTTTGTAACCTAATGGTTTGTTCTTGTTGTCGTTGGGAGAAATTAAGTTTTTGATATTAATGCCTTTGAGTTCATCGGAGTTATAGCCTGTGATTAATGAGGCGGACTTATTATATAATATGATGTCTCCATTTTTATCTCCAATGAGAATGCCGTCAGCAGCATGTTCAATGAGGCTGATAAATTGTTTTTTCTGCGCTTCTATCTGTGCTTTGGCAGCTACTTTCTCACTTAAATCAACTAAATTGCATATTAATATTGTGCCATGTTCTTCATTTTGAATTAATGAAACGCTTAGCTCTAAATGTAATACCTTCCCCTCTTTGGAAATGCCATTGAATTTATATATAGAGGGTGGATTATTCCCCCGTATTCGTTGCTCAAAATTAGTTTTTATTGCTTCTTTGCTGGAAATATCAACGAAGTCGATAAAGTCTCTTCCGATAATGTCATCCTGATAGCCGGACATTTCTTTGAAAGAATTGTTGATAAAGATAATTTTACCCATGCTATTTATCATCATAATCCCATTTAACGAAGATTGCACTATGGTGTTAATCTTTTGTTTGGTGCTATGAACCTCTCGTTCTTTTCTTTTTAGCTCTGTAATATCATGGAAGGCCAAAATAGCTTTGGAGCGGCTTTCGGTGTCTTCTTCGAGTCTAATGGTGGCAATTACATGTTTGTGATTTCCTTTTAAAGTATAGGCCTCCAATTCGCTTTCGTAGCTTTGTTGGCCATCGGCTAAGGCGAATAATGCTTTAATAAAGAAATTAGTGGTATCTTGATGGGTGATAATATTATGTAAGGACTTAAGTAAGTCTTTTTTATTACTTGCTTCTTGAAATTTTATGGCTTCCTTATTTATATTGGTAATTTGTACTTGCTCAGTAAGTTGTTGTATCAGCTGTGGATTTTGTTGGAAATAAGTGTAGATCTCTTCAGGCTTTATTATGGGTAGCGCTTTAAATTGCTGTCTTAGATGAGTGAAATCAATTTCCCACAGTGGAATTGGTGTGTTATCAAAGAGCAATTGTAACTTTTGGTTATTGTATATGATCTCTTTTTCTTCTAGGACCATTTTTTTTGCCAACCTTACTTTTAAACGCTTTATTTCGGCTATAAGTTCGCTCTTTTCCTTTTTGTCGTAGTTATCCATGGGTTATCGGTTATTATTTCGATTGCTAAAATAATAAATTAATTAGTTGTTTCAAGTTGTAATAATCAATAGGCTTTGAAATGTATTCGTCACAACCTGCGGCAATGGCTTTTTCTCTGTCTCCTTCCAAGGCAAAGGCAGTTTGCGCTATGATAACAACTTCATTATTTATTTTCTTTATGGCTTTGGTAGTCTCATAACCATTCATATTGGGCATTTTAATATCCATAAAGATTAATTGTATATCCTGTTCTTGCTCGAAAATATGTATGGCCTCTTCACCATTGCGGGCATAAAGTATGGGATAACAATAGTTTTTTAAAGCGGCATTTAGATAGGTGAAAGATATTCTTTCGTCATCAACGACAAGTGTTTTTAGTAATTTTTTTCGTCTTGACTTTGCTTTACTGTAGGACTTGCATTGGGCTAAAGTACTATCGGGAATAGTAGTGGGCAGCGTAAAGCTAAAAGTGCTGCCAATATTTTCCTTGGATTCTAATGTTATTTTGCCTCCAAGCATTTCGATATATGCTTTACTTATGGAGAGGCCTAGTCCGGCGCCTTCAAATACACTTCGGTCTTCAATGTCGGCTTGTACAAAGCGGTTAAAGATAGCTTCTTGTCGTTCTTTGGGAATTCCAATGCCGGTATCTTTAATGTAAAACTCAAGCTCTTCGGGATGAATGTTATAGCCTATTTCTATTCTTCCTTCCATGGTATATTTAATGGCGTTCTTAATGAGGTTGGTAAAGATGGCTTGCATTTTATCGTTGTCGGTTTCCACTTCAATGTGGTCGCATAAACTGTTGCGATGGTAAATTAACTGGATACCCTTATTTTGGGCTTCCACCTTAAAGAAGGTATAGAGTTCTTCCAACTGATCATTAATTTTATAGGTGCTTTTCGTGATTTCCATTTGATTGGCTTCGATTTTTGAAATATCGATTAGCTCATTGATGATATTTAGTAAACGGTTTCCACTTTTTTCAATAATGCCAATATATTCTTGTTGCTCTTCTTTTTTTAAATCAATATCTTTCAATAATTCTGAAAAACCTAAAATCCCATTCATGGGGGTGCGTATTTCATGGCTCATATTGGCAAGAAAAGCTGTTTTAAGTCGATCTGATTCTTCTGCCTTTGCCCTGGCTTTCTGTAATTCTATATTTTTTTTGGCCAGCTCTTCGTTTCTAATCTTAAGCTTTTCTTCATATTCTTTTTGGTGAATTGATATTCCTATCTGTTCGCCTATGATTTTGAGTAATTGAAGGTCGCTTTTGCTTAGTGCATTTTCGGAATGGTAGTTTTGCACTACACATACGCCAATTACTTCCCTGTCCACTTTCAACGGAACGCCAAGCCATACTTTGGTAGGTACTCCGGTGGGAATGATTTCTCCTCGCTCTAGAAGCTTATTTATGTGTTGTTCGTTGGCGTACAAAGGTTTCTGTGTTTCAATTATATATTTGCTCAATGTCTTTTTTGCAGGATAATTATTTGTAGGCTGCCTTTCTTCTCCGCTAAAATAGGGAAAGTCTAAACTGTCATTCTCCTTATTATACAGGGCTACATAAAAATTGCTGGTGTCAATTAGCTGTCCAACTTCATCTTTTATAAATTTGATATATTCCTTTAAAGAATGGGTAAGCGACAATGCTGCCGTAATATTAAAAATAGCTTTCTGTAAATTCTGCGCCCGTTTTTTTTCCGTAATATCATCCAAGAGGATTACAATCTCGATTACTTTTCCGGCTTCGTCTTTTATGGGATACATTTTACCCGTTAACCAAACTTGAGTTTTGTGCTTTTGGTGGGTTTTTAACTGCTGAAATAAAATAGAGCTATCGTACAGTATCTCAGGTAAGTTAACTATTTTGTCTTGAAGTGCTTCCTTAATATAGTTGTCAAAATGAATGCTCTGAAGTTGCGTATCATCCAATATATTTATCTTTCTTAGCTGTTCTATTGGATTTTGTTGAAGACCAACAAGCTGTACAAAACTTTTATTTACTTTTAATACAGTGCCCTTGGGATTGATATTAATAATAGGAACCGGCGATTGCTCTACCATGAATTTATACCTGAGTTCACTTTCCTTAAGTGCCAACTCGGCTTTCTTTTGATTTGTAATATTCTCTTTTATTGCCAGATAGTTGATTATAGTCCCACTTTTGTCTTTGATAGGGCTAATGGTAGCATGCTCCCAAAAAAGGCTTCCATCCTTTTTCTTATTATGAAAAATCCCTGACCATACTTGTCCTGATGAGATACTCTCCCAGAGTGTTTTATAAAATTGTTCCTCTTGATAGCCCGATTTTAAAATACGGGGATTCTGTCCTATTACTTCTTCGATGGTATACCCTGTTATCTCACAGAAACGTGGATTTACAAATTCTATATTGCCTTCAATGTCGGTTATTACAATTACATTGGCACTTTGGTTAACAGCAAAAGAGAGCTGATTGAGAATTTGTTGCTGATGCTTTTCCTTGCTGAGGTCGTTGAGGTAGAATACATTTATATTATCATCATTATATTTAATGCGTTCGGACTTAATGTTTAAATAAAGTATTTCACCATTGCTTTTTATTCCTTCGATTTCAAATAATTGCGTATTATTAGTAAAGATCTCATCCTGAATGATTTTATGAAAGTCGGTGGCGATTAGACTGTATATTGATTGTCCTAGTATATTTTCATCATTAGGAATTCCAAATAACTGTTTTGCTACACTATTGATGCGAATGATAACATCCTTATTGGTAAAAATTATTCCTTCCAAGCTGTTATCGCTAATTCGTGTAAATTCTTCTTCGCGCTCTTTGAGCTGTTGCTCTAAATTCTTTTTTTCGCTAACATCATTATAGATGGCAATTATTTCATTGACGTTGATTTTGTAAACATAATTCTCTCTCCAGCCGCAACGCCTATGATCTTTGTACAGGGCAACAGCGTATTTCTCAGGTTTTCCGGTTTTCCATACTCTTTTAAAAACATCCAATAAGCCCATTTCAATAATACCTGGAAATATTTTCGTTAC
Organism: Bacteroidales bacterium; assembly: GCA_015493685.1. Classification (GTDB taxonomy): domain Bacteria; phylum Bacteroidota; class Bacteroidia; order Bacteroidales; family UBA1556; genus UBA6267. Next base: position 24,387 of record WGCS01000312.1, on the reverse strand, counting down.
CTCTTTTCCGATAATATCTTCCCTTGCGATATTTTCAATCTGTTCCGCAGCCCTATTAAATGCCATAATAATAAAGTGTTGTCCCTTATTGATTACTTTGTATGCTGCTACTCCGCTGCTAATGTGTTCAAAAACACTATTGTATAGGTTTATTGCTTCTTCGGGAATGAAATAGCGTTTGTTGATTTGTTGAATAACAGCAATATAACCATGAAAAGTTTTGTCTTTAAAGATTGGGGAGAGAAGGCAGTGATATTCTTTTTCTTTTGTTTTATCCTTAGTGGTATAATTAAAACTTTCAATACTCCCTTTCTTTACCTTGCTAAGAATAGTTGTGTGTTGTTTTGGTAAATCCGCATTAAATAGTTCTGAAAATGTCTTGTTTTTGTACTTGATTTGGTGTTTTTCAGTATCCCCTGAGTTACTCCATGCTTTTTGTACTCTGTCGTTGCTATCAAATATTAATATTATTTTTTGGAAATATTGACTATTTGCAATTTTCCTTACAGCAATGCTTTGAGTATTATCTACTGTATCTTTGCTCAAGTCATGAATAAAATAGTAGTGTAATACTTCGTTATTCAATAGAATGGTATTTCTACAAATGCTTATTTCTATTATTTTCCCCTCTGCAGTGGTATGTAATATCTTATGGGTGCTTTTATTTTTAAGCGCCTTAATAAATTTCTGAGATGAAATATCGGTATCAATAAACTGAAAGAGTTCGTATATGTGTAGTCCTATGAGATTAGTCTGAGATAGCTTAAAGAATTTCATTGCCGCTTGATTGGCATATAATATTTTGCTGCTTTTAGCTTCTGTGATAAGAATAATAGAGGCATTGTTCTCTAATATAGTCTCCATAAAAAGTTCTTTTTCTTCTATGGAATCAAAGAGTTTGGGAGCAATGTTAGTGGGTTTGTCTTTTGGCGAATTTAATTTCATGACAATATAATTTTCAGAGTGAGCAATATTTATTGGCCATAGGATTATGTGAGAGAGCAGAATAGCCAATGGTGCAAATATAAGAAGAAAATAGTAACCAAAGTTGTATTTACCAATCAAATTTATAGATGAAATGTATAGTGCGATTACAAATCTGATAGAATGGCAATATGTATTTGTTAATTAAGGTTTTAAATATGTAGTATCACAAAGGAAGGAGCTATAATAGGCAGCTATAAATTAAAGCTGAAATTAATTTATTAAACACATCATTTATTCGAGTATTTTCTTATTTTTGTAATTCTCAAACATAGTAATAACCAAACAAAATTTAAGAGAATATGCATATCGCTATAGCAGGAAATATTGGTGCAGGGAAAACCACATTAACACGGTTATTGTCAAAGCATTTTAAATGGGAAGCCCATTACGAGGACGTGGAAACAAATCCATATCTTAATAGTTTTTATGAGGATATGCAAAGGTGGTCTTTTAATCTGCAAATATATTTTCTTAATAGCCGATTTCGTCAGGTGGTCGAGATTCGGAACAATGGTAAAACAGTGATTCAAGATCGTACTATCTATGAGGATGCCTATATTTTCGCTCCCAATTTACATGAAATGGGTTTGATGCCTTCGCGAGATTTTGACAACTACCAGTCTCTTTTTGAACTTATGAGTACCTTTATTCAGCCTCCTGATTTATTAATTTATTTACGTTCTTCAGTACCGAATCTGGTTAAACAAATCCAGTCTAGAGGTAGGGATTATGAAAACTCTATTCGGTTGGATTATTTAAAAAGTCTTAATGACCGATATGAAGAATGGATTGGCGGTTATACCAAGGGAAAGCTCTTAATTATTGATGTTGATAATCTTGATTTTCTGGATAATCCGGAAGATTTGGGAATGATAATAGAGAAAATTAACGGAGAAATAAATGGACTTTTTTAGTTTCCATTAACAGAGAAAGAAAGAGGTAGAAGTTTAATTAGGAGAGAATAAAATTAGATAAATGTCAGTAATTGCAATTATTCCGGCACGCTATCAGTCAAGCCGTTTTCCGGGGAAACCTTTGGTGATGATTAAAGGCAAATCAATGGTACAAAGGGTATGGGAGAAAGCATCCTTATCCAATAGTATTGCAAAAGTAATTGTGGCAACGGACGATGAACGCATTTTTAATCATGTAAAGGCTTTTGGTGGTGAAGTAATGATGACTTCCCCAAAGCATAGAAATGGCACCGAGCGTATAGCTGAAGTTATGCGTAAGCAAAGTCAGAAGTTTGATTATGTACTTAATATACAAGGAGATGAACCCTTTGTTAAGGGGCAACAAATAGAGATGCTGTGTAATATAATTGAGCGCGAAGAATTTCAGATTGCTTCATTGGCAAAGCAGATTGACACAAAGAAAGAACTTGATTCTCCCAATGTGGTGAAAGTTGTTATGTCAAAACAACAAAAAGCCTTGTATTTTTCACGTTATGCTATTCCTTTTAATCGAAGTGGTGATACTCAAATTGCTTATTATAAGCATATTGGCATGTATGCCTTTGAGGCTTCTACCTTGCAGAAATTGATAGCTCTGGAAATGACTCCTCTGGAGCAGGCAGAGTCTTTGGAGCAGTTGCGTTGGCTCGAAGCCGGCTTTTCCATAGGAATGGGAATTAGTGAATTTGATAGTGTGGGAATTGATACCCCTGAAGATTTAGAGCATGCTTTAACGTACTTATGATGGATATAAATATACTTATTAGTCGCTTGCTATTTCAAAATAGTCGTGTGGTAATACCGGACTTTGGTGTGCTGGAAACAACTATGCAGGAAGCATTTCATCATCCTGTCAGCAATGAGTTTTTTCCTAAGTTTAAGAAAATAAGTTTTACAAAAAATTATCAGGCAGAGGATAAAATGTTGGCAAAAGCATTGCAAGGAAATGATGCCGAACAACAAATCAAGATTTTTGTTGATAAACTAAAGGATGAGTTAAACCAACAGAAAAAATATACAATGCCTCATCTTGGCGTTTTCAGTTTGCATAGCTCCGGAGCAATAGTTTTTGAGCAGGAAACAGATTTCAATTATGAGAAGACTTATTTTGGTTTGGAATCTTTTAAAATGGAGCCCATTAAAAAAGTTGATGCAAAACCAATAATAAAGGCTGCACCTGAACCTGAAGAACGCAAATCACGCGCTTGGCTGTGGATTGCTATTTTGTCTGTAGCTTCCTTATTGGTTGTTGGAGTTTTCAAATTTATGAAACAAAATAAATCGGGTATAGAGCGAGAAGTAAATCCTGTTATAAATAGAAATAATACCGGCAATAAGCAAATAGATACAGTAAAACAGATTTTAAGCGCTAAAATGACAGATACAGCTACTGCTGAAATAGAAAAAGTTTCCCCGGCAGAAACAATTGCAGCGAAAGACTCTTTAAAGAGAAATACTGAGGCAGAGCATAAAAAAGAAGTATCTACGATGCAGGAAAAGGAAGAAGGCCAAGACTATCAAATAAAAAAGAAGTATTATGTTATAGCCGGTTGTTTTAAGTCATCGAAAAAAGCAGCCGATTTTCTTAAAGAAATACAACAGAGTGGATACCCAAATGCCAGTATTGAAGGTAAAACCAGAGGAGGTTTGATAAGGGTATGCTATGCCGGTTTTGCCAAAAGCTATCAAGCTAAGAAATTTATTAAGCAGGCAGAACAAAAAAAGCTAAAGGGTCTCTGGATTCAAAAAATTGTACACTAGAAGAGAAGAAAATTATGGCCTCGAAGAATAAATTGCGTCATTTTGCAGAAAACTTGACCTTCCCCAATATGTTTCAGCCTAAGTATGAAGACTTAAAGGAAGATTTTAGTTTAAAAGGGAAGTGGAATAGTGAATTTTTTAAGAATAACAACCCAATTACTTTGGAAGTTGGTTGTGGTAAAGGAGAATATACTGTTGGGCTGGCACAGAAATATCCCCAAAGAAATTTTATCGGTATGGATATTAAAGGGGCTCGAATGTGGCGCGGTTGTAAGACTTCCAACGAATTGAAGATGACCAATGTAGCCTTTGTACGCAATTATGTACAAATGGTGCCTCAACTCTTTGCCCAAGGTGAGATTGATGAGCTGTGGATTACTTTTCCTGACCCTCAGCCTAAAAAAATTAAAATCAGCAAAAGGCTTACCTCGCCCGTTTTTCTACAACGGTATTTTCAGATATTAAAACCCGGTGGTATTATAAATTTCAAGACAGATAATGAACCCCTTTTTAATTATACCCTTGATGTTATTAAAGAGCATAATCATAAACTCATTCTATCGGTAAAAGATTTGTATAATTATGATGGACTTGAAGAGGTAAAAGAAATACGAACTTATTATGAAAAATTATTTTCGGAGCAAGGTTATGCTATAAATTATATGCAATTTCAGCTTAATGCGAATGCATTTTCAAAATAAAGTAGCCAATGTCGGATTTGGATTTCTTTCAGAAAGTTTATGAATATTGTAGGCATATTCCCTATGGCAGAGTAACAACCTATGGAGCAGTAGCAAGAGCTATTGGCTCACCATCAGGAGCAAGAATGGTTGGTTGGGCATTGAATAAAAGCAGCTCCATTGAGCCCTCTGTGCCGGCTCATAGAGTACTCAACAGAATAGGAATGCTAAGTGGCAAGAAAGCTTTCGGCGACCCTAATCTTATGGCAGAACTATTGCGCCAGGAAGGGCATAGGGTGGAGGGCGACAGGCTGTTGGATTTTGAAGAATCATTCTGGAGCGCTTAAGTGATAGTATCAGCTTTGGCGATGGGTGAATGGGGCCTGCGATTGTTAAAAAAAAGAAATAAAATAGTATCCGTCTTGCTGACAAAATATATATTTTTGGTTTCCTATGGCAAAAACGAATAAGAAGGTGGCAGAAACGCCATTGATGAAACAATATAATGCAATTAAGGCGAAACATCCCACTGCCTTATTGTTATTCCGTGTGGGTGATTTTTATGAGACTTTTGGAGAAGATGCTATTAAAGCCTCTAAAATTTTAGGTATAGTACTTACCAAGAGAGCTAATGGCAAAGCTATGCATATTGAGTTGGCAGGATTCCCGCATCATAGCTTGGATACTTATTTGCCTAAATTGGTAAGGGCAGGAGAGAAGGTGGCCGTTTGTGATCAGCTGGAAGACCCTAAATTGACAAAGAAAATTGTGAAAAGAGGAGTTACTGAATTGGTAACTCCGGGGATTGCCTATAATGATAAAGTATTGGATCATAGTCAAAATAATTTCTTGGCAAGTTTATTTGTTGATGGTAAGATGGCCGGTATTGCTTTTTTGGATGTTTCAACGGGTGAGTTCTATGTGGCCCAAGGGGATTTGGAATATATTGATAAACTTATTCAGAGTTTTGTGCCTTCGGAACTTGTCATTAGTCGCGATTACAGAAATAAATTTATAGCGCATTTTGGAGAGAAACATTATCTAACAACTTTCGATGATTGGGTTTTTACAGCCGATTTCGCTTATGATTTATTGAATAACCATTTCGGAACAAAATCATTAAAAGGTTTTGGTGTTGCTCATTTGGAGCTGGCAGTAATTGCTGCCGGTGCCATATTGCATTATTTATCGGAGACTAAGCATGATAAGATAAAGCATATTACCAATTTAAGCCGCATTGAAGCAGATCATTATGTTTGGCTTGACCGCTTTACCATTCGCAATTTGGAGTTGTTGCAATCACCTAATGATGAGGCAACAACATTGTTGGAAGTGATAGATCAAACTCAATGTCCCATGGGAGCGCGTTTGATACGGCGCTGGTTGGTTTTGCCACTGAAGAACAAAAATCAGATAGAAGAGCGCTTGGATATTGTGCAGTATTTTTATGATCAAAAGTCGTCTCAAGAGCAACTGTCTTCTTTGATAAAATCGGTGGGAGATCTGGAGCGACTTATCTCAAAGGTTTCTATTGCTAAGGTAAACCCACGCGAGCTGTTACAGCTTAATAGAGCATTGGCTACTATTCCTCAAATTAAAGAATTGCTTAAAGAGAGTGGGGAAGAGGCTTTGCTTCGCATTGCTGAGCAATTGAATCCGTGCTATTCTATGGCCGAAAAGATAGAGAAGAGTATTCAAGAGGAGGCGCCGGTGATGGTTAATAAGGGTGGTGTAATAAAAGCGGGTATTAGTGATGAACTTGATGAATTGCGCCATATTGCCTATGCCAGTAAGGATATATTGGAGCAGATAAAGGAACGCGAAGTGGAAAATACAGGAATATCAAGCCTTAAGATTGGTTTTAATAATGTTTTTGGTTATTATCTGGAAGTAACTAAGATTCATCAACATAAGGTTCCTGATGAGTGGATAAGAAAACAGACGCTAACTAATTATGAGCGTTATATTACCCCGGAACTTAAAGAATTGGAGTCTAAAATACTCGGTGCGCAAGAGAAAATATTGGCACTGGAGACTAAGTTGTATACTGAGTTGGTAATTAGTTTGTTGGAATATATTCAGCCCATACAGTTGGATGCGGGACTTATCGCTAAGTTGGATGTGTTGAGTTCGTTTGCCGCAATAGCCGGAGCAGCAAAGTATATACGCCCTGAAATAAATGAGGGCTTTGCCATTGATATAAAAAATGGACGCCATCCCGTTATTGAACGTAATCTGCCCCATGATGAGATATACGTAGCTAATGATGTGTACCTCGATAATGATAAGCAACAAATGATTATGCTTACAGGACCTAATATGTCCGGTAAATCAGCTCTGCTGCGCCAAACAGCATTGATAGTATTGATGGCGCAAATGGGAGGCTTTGTCCCCGCAGATTCAGCAGCAATAGGTCTTGTTGATAAAGTGTTTTCAAGGGTTGGAGCTTCGGATAATATTTCTTCCGGTGAATCTACTTTTATGGTGGAGATGAATGAGACTGCGAGTATATTAAATAATGTTTCCAATAGGTCGCTTATTCTCCTCGATGAGATTGGTAGAGGAACAAGTACTTATGATGGGATTTCTATTGCATGGGCTATTTCTGAATTTTTGCATGAGCATAAGTCTTATAGAGCTAAGGTCCTGTTTGCGACACATTATCACGAACTTAACGAAATGGCGCATAGTTTCTTCAGAATAAAAAATTATCATATCGATGTTAAAGAAATTAGAAATAGAATTATCTTTCTTAGAAAACTAGTGCCCGGAGGTTCAGAACATAGTTTTGGTATTCATGTGGCGAGGATGGCCGGAATGCCAAAAAAAGTCTTAAAGCGTTCGGAGGAAATACTTAAACAACTGGAGAAATCGCATAGTAATCAGGAGCTTAAACAAGGAATTAAGGAAGTGGCGCGTAAAAAGGAAGAGGAAGCGAATTATCAACTTAGTTTTATCCAACTCGACGATCCTCTTTTGCAGCAAATTAAGGAAGATATTCTTAATATTGAAATTGACATATTAACACCGGTTGAGGCTTTGATGAAACTCAATGAGATTAAAATGTTGCTGAAGAAATAATTTTCTCAAAGCATCGAAAGCCTCCAAAAACTAGCTTAGACTCCTTTGTTGTTCTGTTTTCTATTGATTTTCATCTGTTTATATTTGCATGATAAAGATAATGATTCTATAATGAGTTAAAAATCACCTTTGTTAGGCTCGTTTTATAAGATGAAGAATACTTGGTAATACAATTAGCAATAAAGGTAAGCCAACAATAAAACCACCAATTACAGCAATTGCCAGAGCCTGTTGCATTTGAGCACCGACACCTATCCCTATGGCCAATGGAATTAATGCTAATATCGCACTTATTGCGGTCATTAGGTTGGGGCGGATTCGAAGGGCAATAGCATTATTTATGGCATACTCTTTTTTGTAAACTTGTAAGTTCTTGTTATATTGGAATACCGTGAAAATAGCATTTTCGGCTATAATACCTACTATCATTATCAATCCGGTATAGCTACTCACATTGAGTGGGATATTAAAAAGATATAATAATAATAGGCTTCCCGTGATACCCATAAGAGAGATAAATAAAATAAGAATAGCAGTGGTCCAGTGGCGGAAGAGAAACATTAATACCAGAAAAACAAATAATGTGGCTAATGCTAGAATTGTCATTAGCTCTTTAAACGATTGTTGTTGCTCGGCATAGGCTCCTCCATATTCAATATAATAACTTGATGGTAAGTGGATTTTTTTGGCAAAAGTATTCTTAATGCTATTGATGGCAGAACCTAAGTCTAAATTTTCCAGCCTTGCCGTAAGCACAATTACAGGCTTTAGATTCTCTCTGCTTTCAATAACATCTCCTGACTGAGTACTAATATCACAGAAAAAGGACAGTGGCCTTGTATTCCCATTGGGTAAGAAAATACTTTGCTTTTTTACTGTTTCTAAATCATTATCTTTGAAATCTACGAAACGCATTATCACTCTTCTCATTACCTGTCCTTCTTGAATGTCTCCAATTTGCAAACCGGAAGTCATCGCTGCCTGGTCAGGAGAAGGGCTGGGTATATTTGCTGATTTACCCAAAGGAAGGCCTTCTACTATAGCTTTAAGTTGAGTGTTGAAATCGTTGAGTGATAAATTATACAGGGCTAATTTATCTTTCTTAGGTGAAATAATTAGGGCGGGCCCTTCCGGTACTAGCCCGTCATCAATATCAACAATACCGGGGATGCTATCCATTGCTTTATGGCATTGATTAGCTATCTCTTGGAGTTTGTGGTAATTAGTTCCAAATATTTTCACTTCTATGGGCTGAGCTTTACCAACCAAATCACCCAATAGGTCTGCTATTCGTTGGCCGAACTCAATTTTTAGAACAGGAACTTTTGCCGAAATAGAGCGTCTGAGATCAGCAATTACTTCATCGGTGGTTTCTTTGCGCGATGATTTTAGTTGAATGGAATAATCCCCCTCGTTGGCCGGATGAGCTCTAAATGACATTCTTATTCCCGTCCGGCGGGAATAGCTTTGTACATTAGCATTGGCAAGGATTACCGTTTCCATTTGTTTACATAAGCGGTCGGTTTCGTTAATGGTAGTTCCGGGGGGTGAATAATAATCCAATACAATGGAGCCTTCATCTAACTTTGGCAAAAATCCGGTTTGAAGTTTTGTCGCTGCAAAATAGCTGCTGAGCAAAAGTAACAGCACAAATACAATAGAGTAAGCAGGCCGGCTATAAAACCAGCTTAACCAGCGTAATCGGCTCTCTGTAGTTTCTTTTCTAATTTTCTTCTTCTTAGGAGGTTTATACCCTATAAGTATATGGAATACAGGCAATAACAGCCATGTTACCAAGAATGATACTACCATTGTAAGCTCCATGGTATTTGATAAAACACGAAAAAAACTTCCTGCTAAACCACTCATTAATCTAAAGGGGAAATGGATAACAATGGTTGTTAAAGAAGAGGCTATCATTGCGGGCAGTAAAAAGGCAATTGATAATTGCACTATTTGAAAACGATTTTTATTGGGATGGTCTTCATGATTTTTATAAATCTGCTCGATAATAACAATGGCATCGTCAATGATAAGTCCTACTGAGGCGGCTATAGCGCCCAATGACATTATATTTATCGTGATGCCAACAAGATAAAGAACCAGAAAAGTAAAGGATACGGTAACAGGAATCGTTAGCAATACAACCAAACTCGAGCGCCACGATCGTAGAAATAATATTATTACAAGAAAAGCTAAAAATAATCCTTCGTAGATGGTCTTCATCGTGCCATCAACGCTTGCTGTTACAAATGCACTTTGGTTGTAATATGGTTTTAAGGTGAAGCCTTTCGGTAGTATTTTTCGTATCTCTTGCGCCTTTAATTCCACGCTATTGGCAAAATCAAGTAAGTTGATACCGGGTTGCTTTACCAAATCAACGATGACAGCATTATTCCCATTGGCATTAATTTTTACAAATTCTTGTTGCTCTTCAAGTTTAATAATTGCAATATCTTTAACCCTAATAATGCGTCCTCCAACATTTTTAATTACCGTATTATTAAGTTGATTTATATCGTCAACACGGCTGTCAATTAATGTTAGGTACATGCGATAATGATCGGGTAATAGACCTGCAGAGGCAACAAAGTTGCTATTGTCGAAAGCGGTAATAATATCTTGAGGCTGAAGGCCCAAAGAAATCAGTTTTGCTGCATCGGGAGCAATAACAAACTCTTTGTTTCTTCCTCCTCGAATTACCACATTAGAAATGCCATTTACCTGTGAAAAAGCCGGCCTTACAATTACATTGGCTACATCTTTTAAATCCACGTTTGTCAATTTGGGATTCTCTAAAGTGTAACCATAAACAGGGAATAAGGATTGGTTCATTACTTCGGCTGAGATTGTTACACCCGGAGGTAAAAAGTTCTTTATCTCATTAATCCTGCTTTCCAGTTGTGGTTTTAAAGCGTAAATATCTAATCCCCAATCAAAGTAAACCTCTATGGTGGCACTCCCTCGCGAAGTATTACTTTTTACCAGATGTACTCCTTTTACTTTTTTTGCCGCACTCTCAATGGGCTGAGTTACCGTTATCATCATACGGTCAATAGGCAATTGGCCCGCATTAACAATAATTGAGATACGAGGAAACTGAACGGCAGGAAATAGGTTTGTCTTCATTTTTAGAAATGAAAATATCCCGGCCATAAAGATTATTATGCCCGCTGCCAATATAGGTTTAGTAAGTATCTTATAGTAATTCTTCATTATGCCCTTGTGTAAATTTATTAGATTAATTAGGGGTGCTAATACAAGTCAAATTTTAATACGATATTGCCGACAATACCATCGAGGGGTGCATACAATTCACTGAACATAGGATTATTTCGATTTCCATGTACAATATTGCCATACTTAGTCTGACGTATATTTAAAATATTCTCAACATTTAATGCAAGGGTAAAATGCCCAATAGTTTTTTGTATTGATGCGCCAAGCAGCCAATAGTCAGGGCTTTGCTTGCTTAGTTCTAAATGTTGTTTTCCAATATAAAATGCTTCTAAGGCCATTTTCCAGCCCTCTTCTTCGTCTTCGTAGGCCAATGTTGTTGTCAGCCGACTATTGGGTGTTAATTGTAATGGCTTATTTTGGTCATATTGTTTGCGTGCATCAACAAAAGTATAATCAACATAAAGTACTAACTCATCCATTGACAATCTTAAATTACTTGTCATTCCTTTGTTGAGTAAATTGCCATGGGCATTTTCAAAATATACCTTCATGTTTAATAATGAATCTTGATTGGCAATAATAGGATTGGATATTTGCACCATGAAGAAGGACTGATTAAAACTCAGAAAAAACATATCAAATAGTGGAGTTTTAAAGGTGAAGTCAAGATTTGTCCCCATGGATTTTTCAGCTACTAAATTGGAATTAAATGAGATGTATTGATATCTTGTTCTTTCTGATTCATCGGTAAAGGGAGTAGGTAACTTATAACCTAAACCGCCACTTAAACGGCTGGAGAATTTTTTTGAGAAGCGGTATAATATTGCCAACCTCGGCAATAAAAATCCTCCTTGAGATAGATTATAGTCATAGCGGATGCCGGGTTCTAGTGATAATTTTTTTGACAATTTCCAATTGTCTTGTGTAAAAATACCTACGGTTTTGTATGAATAATTTATTGAGAATAATTTAGTAGATGGAGCTTGCTGCACAAAACGAGTTAGGTAGAAATTTACACCGCTAACCCAGCTGTGCTTTTTGTTTTTAAGAAGGTATGAAGCTTCTGAGAATAAGGAAAGCTGCTCTCCTGAAAAGAGGGATGTATTCGTTTTAATGGTTCTGCTATAATTGGCAATATTAGATCTAAAAGTAAATCGCTTATTTTTTGTAAAATCATGGGTGTAATTTATTTTCCCTGACAGATAATTAGTTTTGTTTTCTTCATAAAAAGAATGTGAGGTGTCGGATTCGTATTTTAAGGCTTTCATATTGCCGCCTATTCGATTTTCATAACTAGTTGTTATGCCGATATTTAATTTATTATTTTTATCAAAATCTACAAAGAAAGTAGGGCTCAAAACGGCTCTGTTATATTTAGGTATATCAGCAAATCCATTATTACTAATGTCCTTGGGTTTTTGAGTGTTGTAGCCCGTTAACAAAGTGAAACCATATTTGCCGGACTTTCCTGAGAAAAAGGAACTTATATCTCGACCATTATGCGTCGTCTGATTCATAAGAAAAGAAAATTCTGGTTCGTCACCGGGTTTCTTAGAAATAAGGTTTACAATACCTGCAATGGCATCTGCACCATATAAAGTTGATGCAGAACCTTTAATTATTTCTACTTGTTTTAAATCTAATGGAGGAATTTGAAGTAAACTTAACCCTGAGGCAAAACCACCATAACTAGGAAATCCATCCTTTAATAATTGGGTATATTTGCCCGGTAAGCCTTGTACGCTAAAGTTTACATTTCCCGATACCGCTGAGGTGTGTTGTACATTTATTCCCGATGTTTCACTCAGAAGTTTAGAGATATTGCCCGGATTTATTCCGGTTTCTTCTACTACTTCTTCATTGCCTAATACTTCTACTCTTGTTGGAATGTTTTCAATTCTGTTATTTGTTCTTGTGGATACTACGGTGACAAGTTTTAAGAGCTCATTTTTCTCAAGATAAAGTGTTATCACTTGATTGTCTTTCAATGGAAATCGATAAGTCTTTTCCTTTTTTCGATAACCTACATAAGAAAAAATAATGGTATGTTTTCCGTTGGGAATATTCTTGATTACCACTCTTCCCTCTGTATTGCTGCTGCCGCCAATTTTGGTTCCTTCTACTACTGCATTGGCATAAACCAACGGCTGTTTACTTGCTTCGTCTTTTAGTATTGCTGTAAAGGTGTTTTGTGCAAAAGTAGTTCCCACACTACACAAAAAGATAAAACTTAAAAATAATTTATTCATGAGATATTTATTTAAATAATTGTAAATTAGTAACTAATGCAGTATCTCCGAGGCCATAAGCCCCTTGCATTATTATTTGATCGTTCTTGTTAAATTCAGGTTTAATTATTTCAACTTGGGTATGTGTTTGATTCCCAATTTCAACAGGAACTCTAATTGCTGTACTGTCATTTATTAGTTTCATTACCCAAAAGTTATTCATCAGTGCATCGGTTTGCAGACATGTCATTGGGAGAACTTGTTGCAATTGATGGTTTCCCTTGTCCACAAGTACTTTTACTCTCATGTTTTCAGGGATAAATCTATTGGTGTTAATAGTTGCCAATACTTTGACTGTTTGAGATTGCTTGTTTAGCTGAGGAATAATCTTAGAAAAGGTTCCACTTAAAATAGAATTGTCGGGAAGTATTACTTTGCAGCTTGCTCCAATTTTAACAAAAGCAATATCGCTGAAAGGTATTTTTACTTTCAAGTTTAGATTTTTAGATGCCAGCAAAGTACATAGTACGTCCCCTTTATTTACATAAATAGTTGGGTTAACAATTTTAAGGTCAACGATGCGCCCTGAAGTAGGTGCGGTAACTTTAATAGTACCGTAGTTAGTTGCTTTGTTTGTATTCTTATTTAGCACGTATGCCTCGGGGCTTTGTATCTCGAATAGTATTGATTTATCCTCAACTTTATCTCCCTGCTGTACTTTTACTTTGCTTATATACCCATTTATGGGAGCCGTTAATATATTTTTGTTTAGGTATATTGTTGTTCCCAAAGCACTGTAATAATCCGGTAAATAGGCCTGCTTGATTAAAGTTGTTTTTACCTGAGCCTTTGGTTCTGATGATTTTTTAGCCTTTTGATTATTATTGCAAGAGAATAAACTTAATGCCAATATAGGTATTATCAGTAGTAGGGTTCTATTTTTTGCCATAGTATAAATTGATATATCCATATTAATAATTCCAATAATTATAGTTATTGATAAATAGCTGTTTTTTCATTTGTAGCAAGACTAATGTTTGTTTTTTGCCGGAGATATCACGAATTATATTTTTGTAATCCATTATCGACACCTGTGCTTGTGATAATTCCAATGAAAATAAATCCATTAATTTTTTGTAGTCTTGCAATTGACTTTTTACCAATTGAATCTGGTTGTTTAGTAAGCTAATTTCTTTTTTGTATTTTAATTTGTTGAGTCGATATTTCTTCTCGAAGAACGCCTGTTTAAAACTAATATTCTGAATTTCAATTTGTGATTTACTCCGCTGAATTTCTTTTTTATGTCCATCATATAGCTTCCAGCTAAAGGTAATTCCCGTGGAAAAGCCAAAACGATTTATGGTGGGTCGATAGATTGCATTTATCCCTGCATCAGCAAATAGATTTATTTGGGGCTTGTATTTCTCCTCCCGCAGCAGTTGATTGCTTACTATCCTCATGCTGTCCAAATGATATTTGATGATAAACATGGAGCTAGCGTTATTATCAAGAGTCATTTTAAAATCTTTGTCAACCAAATCAAACCTAGTCGTATCCTCAATGCCACAAAGTAAGTTCAAATCCATACAATTGTTGCGATACTCTTTTTTGTAATTTTCATATTCCAGTTTGTAATTTTTTAACTCAATTTCCAAAATCAACAAATCGGTTTGTTTATAAATGGCATTATCGACAAGTTGATGCATTATTTGAAGCTGATTTTTTAACTGGTGAATAAGCTGATTACTTATTTCGCTCTGCTTTTTGGCTTTGATACAAAGAATATATTGACGGCTTACCAATTGGGTTAATTCATGCTTGCTAAGTTGAATCTTATTGTTATTTATTTTATTTGAAATTTCAGCGTGCTTGGCGTAAGTTTTTAGTGTAGAAGCTTTTAGCAGCGGCTGGCTGATGCTCACTGCTGCTTGGTATCTTCCTCCATCGGTAAAAGCTAAATCATATCCTTGATAAGAGTTTGCACCTGGAGAAATCCATTGAAATTGTGTGCCATTATCATGAGAAATAATTGGCGAAAAAAGGATGTTGGCATCCACGTTTACTTGAGGCTTAGTTAAAATGCTTTTTATTAACTGAACATCTAAGTCGATGATCTTATTATTGTTGAGAGCTTGGTTTATTAATGGACTATTATCTTGAGCTTTGCGAATAAAGAAATCCAACTCTTTAGCCTGAGCAAATAAGGTATTTATACTGATTAACAAAAACATATTTATTAAAAATGTCTTCATAATTTATTATTTTGATTGTTAGTTATTTACGCTTTGTTATTGTTCTATTTGTTGATGCTATTCGAAATGAGAATCATTATAAAAAATATCATCTGTTATCATAAGAGTTTATTCTTATTGTTTTCTTTCTTCGTTAAAGTGAAACAGTGTGTATTGTCATAGTTGGAATATGTTATAGTTGATTTACTCAGATTGCATAGTTGTTTTACTATTGCCAGTCCCAATCCATACGACGGTGAGTTTTCTTTAATAAAACGCTTGAAAATAGTGTTGTTTGTTAATGTATTTTTCTCGCCACTATTGCAAATCTGTAGCGTAGAGTCTTCAATTGTAATATGGATAAAGCCGTCTGATAGATTATGTTTAATTGCATTTGATAGTAGGTTATTGACTAATATTTCGACCAATTGTTTTTCTATATTAAGAATAAACTCTCCTTTTTCTTCAAGCCTAAGTTGGATGTTATTATTCTTAAATAAAGGTGTAAATTCCTCTATTTTCTCTTTGGTAACATCATTTACACTAGTCTTGGCGTTGGTGTTGAATTGCCCATTTTCAATTTTAGTCATTAATACCAAACTTTTGTTTAATGTAGATAATCGTTTTACTGCATTTATCGACTTTACCACATATTTTAGGGCTTCTTCAGGAATATCTTCTTGAAGCAATTCCTCAAGATTCATTAATATTATCGACAATGGAGTTTGAATTTCATGAGAGGCATTTTCACTAAATTCTTTTAACGTTTCATAATCTCTCTGTAGTTTATTGCTTAAAGTCTTTATCACTACATTCAGCTTATCAAACTCCTCAATATTGGTTTGTTTTAGGACTAATGTCTGTTTATTATTGAAGGAGAAATTCTCTATCTCAGATAGATTATGTTCAAAATCTTTCCATATTGTCTTGTTCATTTTTTTAGTAAGAATATATGAAATGGCAAAAGTTAATATGAGTAATATTAATAAGGGTATTGCTATGGCGATAATGAGCTCATCGTTTTCGACCAAAGAATGTCGTAGTTTAATTAAATAATAATGGTGGTTGATTGCAACTGTATTTGTATATTCTATATAAGGTTCGTTTTCATCTTCGGCATTGTCATATAAATAAATAGTGTTGAAAGATTTAGGCTGAGCCTTTAACTTTACTATCTCTCTTGTTTCAATGATAGGATATAGATTAGGTAGTTTGCCAGTACTCCTAATCTCATTAATAATGGCAAATTCTTTTTCAAAAATATCCTCACGAAGTTCCTTCTCAAGTATTCCTTTTAGTATAAAATAGCCGATAAAACTTATTCCTATAAGGAGAAGTATTAACGTCCAAAAATATTGTTTGTTTATTTTACTGATAAATTTCATTGGTCTGTAAATTTATAGCCCATTGCGTAGATTGTCTTAATATAATTATTGCCTCCGGCTTTTTTAATTTTTCTACGAATATTATTGAGGTGAGTATAAATGAAATCAAAATTGTTGGCCATGTCAATATTGTCATCCCAAAGGTGTTCGGCAATAGCTTCTTTGGTGAGTACTCTATTTTTATTGATAACAAAATATAAGAGCATATCATATTCTTTTTTTGTAAATACTAATGCTATACCATTAATTTTTACTTCTTTATTGGCTGTGTCAATACTTATCTCATTAAATTTAAGTAAACTATTGCCCTTAAATTTCCTTCTTCTTAATACAGCTCTGATACGCGAATTCAGTTCCGAAAGCTGAAATGGCTTAGTCATATAATCGTCAGCACCCAAATCTAGTCCCTTAATTTTGTCCTCGATGGAGTTTTTAGCCGAAACAATGATTATTCCCGCTTGGATATTGGTTTTACTGATAATATTGAGAAGGTCCAGTCCATTTCCGTCGGGCAAACCTATGTCAAGCATAATAATATCATATTGATATATCAATACTTTATCTTCTGCTTTTTGATAGCTTTTAGCAAGTTCACAGACGTAACCTTCCTTTGTTAAATAATTACTTATTAAGATAAGTAATTCTACCTCATCCTCGACAATCAAAATCTTCATGGTGCGAAGATAAGTTTTAAATCTAAAGGAAATCTAAAGTTGAAAGTAAAAAACAATAATAATTAGAGTTTAATCATTGTCCTTCTAGTCGTATTATTTGGAATGATAAAGTTGATACCAAAATGGAAATTTGCATATCGAGTTTGATCAGCGAAAGCAATGCCATAGAGATTGTCGGTAACAAAATAAACTTGTAGGGGTTCAAAATTAGCCACAAAACCGAGTCCTAAATTAAGATAGCTCCGATTTATGATGCTATAGTTTGCAGTAACTCCAAAATGGGTATTCAACTGACGGTAATAAGAGGCTGTAAATGAAGGCCGAAGAATTCCTTTAAATAGTTCTACTCGTACCAATGCGCCTAATGTTTCCTTATCGCTTAGTTGGTAACTGGCGCCGAGATAAATTTTAGCAGTTAGTGGCACCACAAATTTATTTACCGACTCATTAATTTGAAACAGATCAACAATTGAGTCTCGAATATGTTGTAATAAAGCCTTGCTCTGGGCTTCGTTAAGTCCATCAAATTGGTTGAAGCCTATTCCCTTATAGGTAAAGTCTGCTTTGGAGGAGTAACTCTTTAGCCATCTATCGTAGGAGATGTATCCTAAGTCCAAAACCGAGGCGGAAAAGTTCCACTCGCTGTTAAGTTTAAAAGTAGCTCCCAAGTCCAATCCCATACCAAAGTTGGAGCCATAAAACATATATTCACCAATGCCAACGGCGGTGGAGTCTTTTTTAGCACCGGGAACGGAAGTGTTAATAAGTACGTCTGATTTTACATTCAAATAGTAATAGTCATTGGTAGTTGTGAGGCTAAGGTTCGATTTTTCGGAGTTTATTGCCGTTTTACCAAATAGTAATTTGGCTTTTATTCCAAAATTCCACCTGTCATTGAAATCGTAGGCAGCACCAAGGGCATATTCCCTATAATGTAATGCTTTGAGTTCTAGTGGTTTTGCATCTATAGTTTCGCCCACATGAGCGGCATTTCCTTCTATGGCCAACGAAACAATACTTTTAGAGTAGAAAGAGTTAACATCAATAATGTCGGAGGCTGATAGTGAGAAATAAAATTTTCGCCAACGCATGCCTGCATTAAGCCATTGATTAGCTATCCTAAAGTTAACATTATTTCCATTTTTAATATTTTTCAAAATGCTTTTCGTGTCAAGACTTAGTGAGTCGCCGGTTTTAGTAAAAATTTGGTTGTAACGTGCACCACTATTGCCAAGGCCTGCATATACCGACGATAGGGCCGGAAAACCAAAATGGTATTTATAGCCAGGCATAAAGGCAGGATTTGAGAGATTAGTTTGTGGTACTAAACGCAGACTATAAATCCCCAAATCATATTGTGCTTTAACTTTATTCCCTATCATCATTAAAGATAGAGAGAAAAGCAGAAATACTATTTTTTGAATTTTATTCATATTAAATTCAATATCTTCAACGATTAATAATTGGTTTTATATTCTCCTTTGGCCGATATTTCCATCGAAATTTTATAATCACTATAGATTTTTATCACTTTACTTCCTTGGTCGTAGGTGGTTGATACAGACGAGACTATTAAATATTGTGCCTTTTTAAAATTGTTCAATCTTTCATTTGATAATTTAATGCTGGATAGTTTATGTGCCGGTATGCTTACCCTGTATGCTGGTGGAGGACCGGGAATGGCCGCTGCAACTATTTGAGTTCCACCATCAAAAAGAGAATCGTAAACTACTTTGTTGCTGTCAGCTAAATAGACTTGCAATTGCGATTCCATCGGAAAATAGTTTAAAGCATTTAAGTTAATATCCACACTGACCAAATTATTCCAATTTAGCAACTTGCTCATATCAACTTTAGAAGTGTCATTTAAGGTGAAATCGAGGGCTCTGCCATAAAGCGGAATCTCGAGTTCTGCACTAATACTAACATGGCTCGAATCCATAACAAAATTAGGAACCATGGTGTTGGTTGGATTACTCAGAATACTACCGCTATAAATAAGTTTCTTGGGATTAAAATTAATAATATCTATAATATTGGAATTGTTTTTATCAAAGATAAAATTAGTAGTATCACTTTCTCCTACTCTGTCGAAATGAGGGTAATTGAGACTCATTGTAGGTAATAATGTGCTGGTAACATCTTTCTTGACACCATTTTTATCCACATAAAGCGCTGTAAATGTCATTTCCATGGGCATACCATAGTTATTTCTAAAGCTAAGTTTTAGTTTGGGATTTTCGATAAAAACTTGAGAATAATGTAAATTATCAAAAATACTAATGGGAATTTTGGTTTGATTAACAGTAATTGTATGCTGATAGAAATAGCCAAAAGCTTGATGGAAAGTAAGCGAAGATATTCGTTGTTTTATATTAATGGCATAGGGCGAGTTATTTGATCCGTTACCTCTTTTAACAAATATCTTTACGTATTCATCAATTTTATTAGCCGTACTTCCGTTGGTATTTATCCGCAGAAAATAGTCATAAAGAGGAAAGCTTTTGCTGACAGTGGTGGACGTGCCACCGGTATAGGGTACAAATATTTTTTCTTTAAAAGTAGCTCCATTCCCATATTTATTCATCTGAGGGATAGTTATTTCAATATATCCTGAATGGTTCATATTGGAGGTTACTTCAATGGTAAGTACGCCTGATTTGATAAGAATGCTATCAACGCGTTCGTGACCGCTGGGATGAAATTCACTGCTTATTTGAATAATACGAGAAGTGCTATCGCCGGGAAACATATTTGGTGGGATAACAAAGGGAAGAGTGGTGTCGCTAGACTGATCGGGGATGGTGAAAATTTGGTCGCCAAAATCAGATAAAGTATCACCGGTATAGATTAAACTAAGCAATCCGTCAGGGTCTGTACGCCATTTGTCAGCACTATTATTCACTAATTTCATCATTGTCAAGTCTCCATAAATAAGAGGGACGGCCATCTTTGGATTCCATTCGCCTCCTTTTATCTTATCTATTCCCAGCCTGTCTTTATAACAAGAATGAAGAAAAAGTGTTGACAAAAGTATAATTATCAATATGTTATATTGATAATTATTTCTTAGATTTATTTTCATAGTGTTAATATCTTAAGCTTTAATGATAGCTTTAAGTTCATTTATTAAAAGAGCATAAAACTACACTTTTTACTAATGCCAAACAAATTATTTTATCAAATAGTTGCTTACAACTCTATTATTAGCATCGACAAGTCTTCTTGAGCCTCTGTTTTTCACCTTATAAATAACAAAATTTTTGGCGGCAGCAAATTCTTCTTTGGGAAAAAGCTCCCCTCTTTTGTTCATTAATTCAAAAGCGTTTTTATCAGTATCATAAGCGATAATACTACAACTGTCAATTTGTACATTACCAAGACTTTGAAAATCAGGGTAGAGTGCTTGTTCGTCGTGCATCCACATTAAATCATGTCGCTGGTTGTAGGCGTATAATACGTTATTGTCAAGAAATAGGAAATCCTTTTTCCCATCATTATCAACATCAAGAAGAGTAAAATAATGATTCTCTGAAAATTCTCGTAATAAATATTTATCCACATGGCCATTAGCCGAAATTAATATTATTCTACCCATTAAATCGGTGGTTACTAATTTTGACCCTAATTTATAGAAAGGTGTTTTTATATTGTTGGTGAAAGCTAATCGAGCTTCCATACGGGCTTCTCCTCTTCTGTTGGAGAAAACCACATTTCCCATGGTGTCGGACAGAAGAAGAAAGTCTTTGCTGCCGAGCCTGAAATATTGAACCGCATTGCTTACCAAAGAGGGCATCTTTGGATTTTTCCATCCTTGTGTTGCTTGCCCGTCAATGGTATAGTTGTGAATGATATTATCAGCTTGTGGTATCAATATACGATAGTTCCTACGGTGGTCATAATCAACCACTGTTAATGGGGCGGTAGCCTTTGGTTTTATGGCAATGGGATAATTTTCTACCCTGTTGCCATTAATATCATACATATAAATATAATTGGCCGAGTTGAAAAGGAATTGATATTTCCCATTTTTATAATAATCAACAACCGAAACCCCTCCCAAAGGCAATTCTGCTACCGGTATAGCCCAAACAATTTCTCCCAAATGATTGATGCGGTACATTTGTTTGTGCTTATCAAAGATTATGATGTCTTTTTTATTGGTTTTATGGTTTTTAATAACGAATGGTCCCTTTGCCAAAGGATAATCTAAGGCCACTTGCCATGATGCCTTGTCTTCAGTTTCCACCCATTTGGTCTTGCTGATATTTAGTGCGGTATAGGCTCCGTTGTCGTTACTAATATACTGTAAAGAAACATCACCTAGTTCAGATAGGTTCATGGAGGAGGCTTTGATGTAGTTGATGGCTTTGGAATTTAGGAATGGCTTGCTTAAATTATTGAAGTCATGCATATTAGCATAAAGCATTACATTGGCTTCCGAACTCAGTTTCTCTTTGAAAGAGGCAAAACCTTCTCTTAACGAAAGAGTTTTGTTGATTAGTATATTATCAATGTATAATTTGATGCTTTCCGGCTTATTGGCAAAAATAATATAGTCGCCTACATTGGTATAATAGCAATGCTGCAATGGATTGAAAATGGCTCCAAAAATATTGGGTAACAAATAGGGCAACGGAATAGTATTAATGGCATAAGAACGATAATAGATAGTGTCGGCTGTTACCTCTTTATATTCATTGGCAATAGATTCCAGCTTCCCCAACGCTTGCATTGCCTCTTTGGGGTCATACGTATTGGCAATGGCAAAAGGCTCCATGGTATTGGCATTAATTTTAAGCATTCCCATGGCTAATTCACTCTTTATCCAGGGGTAAAAATAATCTTCCACATCGACCATCAAATCGGCTTTATATGATTTTATTGCTCGTTGATTTTCTACATTAAAGCTGTTTTTTGTGCGTTGTACCAGATACTTATTTAGTTGTTCAGCTCCTTGGTAATACAGGAATACTGTTTGGGCAGGTATGTGGTCAAATAGTTGAATCTTCGGGGCTTTGTAATTGCTGAAGGATTGCAATAGTGTAGCGCTCGAATCAGTGCTAAAGCTATAGCCGCTAAAACCCATAAATTTATCTTGTGCGTTAAAGTCTAGAACTGAAAACTGACTAAAATGTCCCAATTGTTTTAATAAATCTACATAGTCTTTTTGCGTTAGGGAAAGCATCAAACGATAAAAATATCTATAATTAATAAAGATAGTTGCCGGTGCATCATTGCCGCTGATTTTTATCATCTTGTTCACCGCAACGGTTTTGCCGGCTTTAATGTTCTCTTCTTCGAGGATAATCCGTTCAATGATAGGCTCGTATTTACTAATGCATAAAGTGCTGTGTTCAAATACAATATTGTATTTCTGTTTGCTGTTGTTTGCTGTAAATTGATAAATGGTATGCGACTCAAACTTACGTTTGCTGAGATGGCCATTTTTGCTTAAGGCCGACTCTATTGTTTCTCTTGATAGGGGGGTGGAGAATGAAAAACTTAAAATGCCGGCAAATTTATTATAGCCAACAAAATGAATGGAGAAATACGTTTTTATTGATTGATGTTGATCCTTGAAAAGTCTCGCTATTTTGATGTATAAACTATCAACGGTCAATAAGTCGGTATTAAAAACTTTATCTTTTTTAAATAAATCAGCTAATTCTCCTGCCTTGTCCCAATTGTTTAAGAAGTTGGCGTAATTATTCGATTGAAATATGATGGCTGCATTATTGGGAATAATATACAAGGCTTCCATCGGCTTTTCTTTTACTTGGCTGTAAAACCGATATCCATAAAAAAAACCTGCCCCAATTAAGCTAATTAAAATAATGTATAATAGGTATTTAATAAATTTCATTAATAGTCTGTTTAAATGGAAAAAATAGCTCATTAAATCTTTTCCTGCTGTTAGTATTGTCGTTGGTTTGCTAGCACGTTATTATATCAATTTTACTTGTTTGATAATGGTATATTAAGTTTGGTATAGATGATAAACTTATTTATATTCTTTGCTTTATATCATGCCATAGATTGTATGTGACAATCTATTTGGCCATTTTGAAGACTGATTGAATACTAAAGTCCAAAAATAGAAAAAAAACAGAGAGATATTTCTTAAAATACACTAGCATTTTATAAATATTTTTTCATTGTTGTCCGATAAAAATAGTGATTAATTTTAGTTTACTCTTTTTGCTAGAGATCAAAAATAATATAGATAGAATAATGGATGCTAAAAGAGTATTAAATAGCAAGGCTTATTGTCTTAAACTTCTCGCAGATTTAGAAGGATAATTTAGTCAATACTTATACAATATAATTTTCTATCTTTGGACACCAAAATTATTAAATTATGCAAGCGTCAGAATCCAGAGAGAAAATCATTGAGTTGCTAACAACTAAGTCGGTATGTAAGTACAAAGTTTTTGATAATACCTATGATAGTTTTCTCCAAATAAAGGAGTTGCTAAAGGAGATTGCCAATGAAGTGAAAGCAGACCTTCGAAAAAAAGAAAAAGATATTCCCGTAGAATATACAGAAAGAGGAAAGTATGAGGCTGAATTTAAGGTAGCCGGTGACTTGCTTATTTTTAGTATGCATACCAATATTTTTGAATTTCCTAAGGCCCACGCAGTAATGCAATCGCGCTATATAAAAGAAGATCGTCTTCGTTCATACTGCGGAGTTGTGAATATTTATAATTTTTTATCAGATTCATTTAAATTTAATCGCGAAAATGATATTGGATATTTAATAGGCAGATTGTTTATCAATAGAGAGAACCATTTTGTTGTGGAGGGGAAAAAACAATTGGGCTTTCTTTTTAATAATATTGCCACCCAGCATATCGACAAAAAATCGTTGAAAGATATCATCGAAGCGGCTCTTCAATACGCCATTAATTTCGATTTATTGGTGCCTCCATTTGAAGAAGTAAAATTTGTAAGCGTCAAAGAGATGAATCAACTCACATCTAATATTAGTTTAAGAACAGGTAAACGACTGGGTTTCAATTATAAAGCCGGGAATATAGAGATAAAATAAAAAAAGTTCATTTTTTTTAAAAAAACATTTGGAGGTTTTGAAATAAGATTTATCTTTGCAGTCCAATTTTTCGGGTAAGGTATCTCGAAAAAAACGGTCCGTTCGTCTAGGGGTTAGGACGCCAGGTTTTCATCCTGGTAACAGGGGTTCGATTCCCCTACGGACTGCAATTT
>WGCS01000311.1 GCA_015493685.1 Bacteroidales bacterium | reverse complement strand
TATGGGAACAATGATAATCATATACTTTGCCATTATAATAGCTGTGACAGATAGCAGTTGATTCTGATTTGCATACCCGTTAATAAGATTAAATATTTCCATATTAAGGTTGTGCATTAAAAAATCCTCCATAACATAACTTTAATTTCACAAACCCTAAAAAATCCAATCAAATTCTATATGCCGAATATTAAAAACACGTTGCCAAAACATTAACAATTTGTAATATGCTGTATATGTGTATGTCGCGAGAATAAATAACTTATGTATTGTGCCCATCTTTTTATTCAAAAAAAGACAGAATAACCAAGTATAAACAAATAGGAGTTGATACCTTCATTCGGCATATTTATATTGGCATTGGATATATGTCTAAAACGAAAATCCGGGTCAAATTCTTCAACTTGCTAAACCTACAGCAATTACATTTTGTCTGCCATTTTATTTTTTTGCATAGGTTTTATCCATTAATATAGGCACTAAAACCAATGTAGAGAACATTCCGGCTGCAAGCCCTCCTATGACCGCTATGGAAAATGCCTGAAATATATGAGAACCTATTGTCGTGCCTATTGCAGTAGGAATCAAGGCGGCAATCGTGGTGGCTGATGTTAGAATGATAGGTCTCAATCTTACAGAAACAGCTTTAATAAGAGCATCACTGCCTGACATTTGAAGCTGAACCATTCTATTGGCATAATCAACAAGTACTATTGCATTATTGACGGCTATTCCAATAAGTGTAATAACTCCCATGCCAACGGATATATTAAGCCCCTGCCTTGTTATAAACAACAATATAAATGCTCCAACCAATGAAAAAGGTATTGTCACGAGTATTATAAGCGGCTGAATCAAAGATTTAAACTGCATAGCCATAATTAAATATATTAAAATTATTGCTAATAAAGAAGCTATGCCCACCTCAACCGCAGATTTCATCATAACATTATATTGGCCGCTTATACTTATCGTATATCCCTTTGGCAATTTCAGTTTAGATAGTTTTTTATTCAGCTTGGAAACTATATGTGAAATATTACCCTCTATATCAGCAGCAAGTGTAATCTCTCTTTGGCCGTTGATATGTGTTATGGAAAATGGCAGATAGGAAATATTAATATCTGCTATTTTACAAAGAGGTATATTCTGTCCTTTTATATTGGTTACAGATAGTTCTTTCAGTCTCTCAACACTTAGTCTGCCGGGAAGTTTAAGCCTTATATAAACAGGAATGTTTTTGTTATTTTTAATTATCTGTGTAGCAAGAAGCCCTAATTTTGCGGCTCTTATAGTATCCAAAACGTCCTTTGGCGATATGTCATGCAGGGCAAGTTTGGGGTAGTTGAGTTTTATTTCTATCTGAGGTATTTTAATCTTCGTATTGTTTATTATATCGTTTATACCGCCGACAGAAGACACTATATTCTCAACTTTTTTTGATAATTTGATAAGTTCGTTTTCGTTATTTCCATATATACTGACACCGAACATTGCGGGCAAGCCGGAAAAGCTTTCGTCTATCTTTTCCTGCGTAGGCTGATGGTACATAAAAATCACACCATTAAGTTTTGAGTAAATTTTTCTCAATTCATCGGTAATCTCATTAAGGTTCTCAGTTCTAACATTCTTAGGCTTTAATTTTATTGTTATTTCTCCTCTGTTTACACCCTCAACCTGAAAACCGACCTCCGGAGAACCTGTTCTTCTAAAAACAGTCTCAACATTGGGATTGGATAATGCTATGGTGTCAAGTATTTTACCTATTCTGTTACTTTCATTCAATGAAGTGCCCGGAGGCATAACATACTCAATTAAAATCGCACCCTCGTCTATGGGCGGCAGAAAACCGGATTCGTTCAAAAATAGGCTGCCGAGAGATAGTATAAATAAAACAAACGACGCAGAAAGAACTAAAAATTTATGTTTAAAGGAAAAATTCAAAAATCTATGCAGTCTATCCCGAATAAAATAGATTATTCTCAGACCTATATAATTATCATCTAATTGAGATATTTTGCCTTTTGAGAATAAAACAGGCACAAGGGTCAACGATAAAACCAAGGATACGAGCAAAGCCGTGCTGATCGTAAAAGCAAAGGGTTTAAGAAAAATAGAGGCAATGCCGCCTACTATCACAAGCGGTAAAAATGCGGCTACGGTGGTGAACGTTCCGGATGCGTCTGGAGCGGAGATTTCAATTGCACCCTCAACACTTGCCTTCGTACTGTCATTTGCAGATAAGGCATGCCTATATATATTTTCGGTAACAACTATTGCATCATCGACTATCATACCTATTGCAAGAACCAAAGCCGTCATTGTTATTACATTCAAACCAAGCCCGTACAAATTCATAAAGTATAAAGTTGCCATAAATGTTATAGGTATCGTCAATGCAACAATGAATGTGGGTCTTATATTGCCCAAAAAAAGCCACAGCATCAATATTACCAATATGGACCCGAGAATAAGGTCATTTGTAATTTCGTGTCTTGCTTCCTTTATTATCTCTGCCTGATTATAGAATGTTTTTATTCTTGCACCCGCCGGATACAAGCTTTTCAAGTGTTTAAGAGCTTTTTTTATATTTCCTGCAACTTTTATAGTGCTGGCGTTTGGCTGTTTCTTGACTATTACCGCAACAGCAGGGACATCGTTGCCGTAAACATCGTAGTGCTTAGGCGCATACCCCTTGTAAACTCTTGCGACATCCCCAAGCAAAAGGGTTTTTGATACGCCGTTTCTTAGAGGAATTGATTCTATATCTTTAATGCTTTTCAGCCTCCCCTCACCTCTAATTAAATATTCCCTCGATGATCTGTCTATATATCCGCCCACCATGCTGACATTATGACTTGAAAGCGCTTTTTGTATATCATCAAGTGTCAGACCAGACTGCTTCAGCTTCAAAGGGCTCACCGAAACCCATAGAGCCGGCTTTTCTCCCCCTAATATCTGAATTGATGAAACGCCCCCTGCCTCCATAAGTCTTCCGGATAGCTGATACTTGGTTATGTCATACAACTTTGATAAACTTGCGCCTCCATAGATTATAAAACCGTAGATATTTTGAAGTCTTGTTCCAACACTATTTAAAAATGGCGTTATTCCTTGAGGAAGAAGCGGCTTTACCTCTGCCAATTTTGAAACAACAAGCTGTCTTGCTCTAAAAACAGGTGTTCCTTGGTCAAACTCAACAGTTACAGAAGAAATACCCTGGACGGATGTTGAAGAAACCCTTTTTACCCCTTGAATAGACATCATTTTATTTTCTAAGGGTTTGGACACAAGAATTTCCATATCTTTGGAAGATGCCCCCGGGTAGTGTGTGATAATATTAACAACAGGTATGTTCATCTTAGGGAAAAGATTTACGGACATACGATCCTGAGAGTATATACCTAAAAATACTAT
>WGCS01000310.1 GCA_015493685.1 Bacteroidales bacterium | reverse complement strand
TAGTTACATTTAAACAAAACTTGCGTGTATTAAACAAAAGAGTGAATTATTATAAAAATGCTCCAAACGGAAAATCTGCTTGGCAAGAGCCTAGAACATTTAAAGATATAACAAAAAGTGAAAACCAATATAATTGGGGTGTTCGAAGAAGTTTGGGAGAAAAAACATATTATGGAAAAGTTTATCTTGGTAAAACCGAAAATAAACAACTACATAAATACTTGGACAAAATATATGATTATCCTGAAATAATAATTGATAATAAATTGCAAAATCAAATTTTAGAAATAAAAAATAGCTCATTAAGTTTTGAAGAGTTTAAAGTTAAAATAAAAAGCAGTTTCCAAAATAAACAAACTAAAGTCAAGGTTTTAAAAATGGCAATACGAAAGCCTTTGGACACTTCCTTTAATAGCGATAAAATAGAAACTATTACCGACACAGGTATCCAAGAAATACTTTTTAATCACATGGCGCAATTTGATACAGTTGAACTCCCCTTTGATGAAGCTGTGAACTATTACGATGCACTTTTGGAAAAATATGAATTGGAAGCTATTATCAAGAACCCTGAGAACGATATTTCATCAAAAGCTGAGCTGAAAGTTTATTTTAGAAACAACAACTATAAATATGGTAAAACAGATTACAAAAACCTTAATGTTTTTGTGGAAAAAATAAATGAAATCGATTTTAGGAACGATAAAAATCATAAAATAAAGGAACACCCTGAAATTGCTTTTACACCGGAAGAAATAGAAAAAATGAATCGACAAGCTAATTTACAACAACTTAATAACGGCAAAAAGCATACTCCTATAAAAAAAGTACGGATTTCAAGTGGTTTTGGCAACCAAAGGCCACTAAGCAATAATCCAGATTCTGTAAAATCAAAACAATATGTGGTAAATGATGCTGGATCAAATCTATATCTAGGTGTTTACGAAAGAACCTATATCAATGAAAAAGATGAAACAATTAAAGAACGGAAATTTAAAGATATAGGGTTAATAGAGTTGATAGAAGCTCTTAAACTTGATTCAAATAATAGATATAATCCGCTCCCTGATAAAATATTTGATGATAAACAAAATGAATACTATAGGATTTTCTCATTATCACCATTAGACTTGGTATATGTACCAAATAAAGAAGAATCTGTCAGTCAAAATATAGAAATTGATAAAATTGATAAAAACAGGATTTATAAAGTGGTAAATTTTTCAGGTGTTACTGTAAATTTCATTCCATATTATATGGCAAATGAATTGTTTGATTTTGATAAATCAAAAAAAGAAGAAAAAAAAATGATTCAGGAAATCCAATATTTATCTAAAACAGTATTTCAAATCCCATCACCTAAAACTAAGGGGAAGTTAGTAGATTTAACAAATGAAATAGGGTTAAGTAGTCATCAATTTAAAAGTCCAAATAATACAATAGAAATTAATTCTTATGAAAACCTTAATAGTATTAAATCTGTAAAAGACACTTGCTGGAGACTCAAAGTAAACCGTTTAGGCCATATTACAGAGGTTAATACAGGAAATAAAATTATTAAGCTTTAACAATAGTAGGTACTAACCAATGTTTTAATGATCTGAAAAGATAGTTAAGGTATTGGATAAAATCAGGAATATATAATGCAATTCGAAAAAGAACAATTATACCATATTTTTAATCAAGGAAATAATCATCAAAAGATTTTCTTTGATCAGGAGAATTATTTGTTTTTTTTGAAAAAAGTAAGAACCTACGTTTTGCCCTATGCTGATGTTTTTGCCTGGTGCTTAATGCCTAATCATTTTCATTTGATGCTGCTGGTGGGAGAGGTAAGCGTCGACGTCGCTTTGAGCGACACCGACGCTGTTCGGCAAAGAACGATAAATGATTCAATAGGAATTATGCTTCGTTCATACACAAACGCCATAAACAAACAACAAAACAGAAGTGGAAAATTGTTTCGAGAAAAAACCAAAGCCGAATGCATAAGCTGCACCAATAAAGTAACCCCATCATTCTATACTTCCGAAGGAATTACAAGAGTAAATTTTGAAAATCTTGAAAATCAATACCCACAACAATGTTTCAACTATATTCATCAAAACCCGGTTAAGGCAGGTTTGGTTACAGATGCTACTGATTGGGAATTTTCATCAGCTCAAGAATATGCCGGTTTAAGAGAAGGAACACTAGTAAATATGAAACGTGCAAGAGAATACATAGATTATTGATCTTGTTTGTGAATTGTCATAATACGAACTAAATCTTGAAAATTATGATAAAAAGAACATTAT
Organism: Bacteroidales bacterium; assembly: GCA_015493685.1. GTDB lineage: Bacteria > Bacteroidota > Bacteroidia > Bacteroidales > UBA1556 > UBA6267. Next base: position 1,877 of record WGCS01000310.1, on the reverse strand, counting down.
ATTTTGGAAACAATGCTTATCTGCATACTAAAGATGAGCAACTAATAATAGACTTTGCAGACAAAACCAAAACTTCTGCAAAAGTTCCAATTGAAGACATTGGAGTAATTATTTTAGATGCCTATCGCTTAACGATTTCGCAGAATTTGATAAGTAAATTACTGGATAATAATGTTGCGCTAATCACATGCAATAAAAAGCGAATGCCACAAGGCTTAATGCTAAACCTCGATGGCAATCATATACAACAAGAAAAGTTCAGAAACCAAATTAACGCTAGCTTACCCTTAAAAAAACAATTGTGGCAACAAACCATAAAACAAAAAATTAAAAACCAGGCAAAGCTATTGAGTTTAGTCAGTGTAATCTCAATTAATGAGCTCCAAAATATGGAATATTGGGCCGGTTCTGTTCGTTCGGGAGATCCAGATAATTATGAGGGGCGCTCTGCCGCCTATTATTGGAAACATTTTTTCTCACAATATATTGATTCATTTAAGCGCGGACGATTTGAAGATGAACCTAACAATTTACTCAACTATGGTTATGCAATATTAAGAGCAATAACGGCACGAAGTTTAGTTGCATCAGGGCTATTACCCACTTTTGGCATTCATCATCACAATAAATACAATGCTTATGCATTAGCTGATGATATAATGGAACCATATCGCCCATTTGTAGATTTTGTAGTTTACCAAATTGTGGAAGAATATGAAGACGACTTACTAAGAGATGGAGAGATTGAGTTAACTACAGAAATTAAACGCCGATTGCTGATAATACCAACGTTAGATGTAATCATTGATGGAGACAAGAGCCCGCTAATGATAGCAGTACAAAGAACAACAGCAAGTTTGAGTGCTTGTTTTGATGGGCTACAACGAACTATTTTATTTCCTGAATTTCCAAATTAACACTATGGATTATCAATCCAGATATAATGCATATAGAATTATGTGGGTATTAGTATTCTTTGATTTACCAACCGACACAAAGAAAGAGAGGAAGCAAGCCTCCACTTTCCGGAAACGTCTTATAAAAGATGGTTTTTCCATGTTCCAATTTTCCATTTATGTACGCCATTGTGCCAGTCGAGAGAATGCCAATGTCCACATAAAACGAGTAAAATCCATGCTTCCTGAGCATGGGCATGTGGCCATTTTAAATATAACGGACAAACAATTCGGCATGATTGAACTTTTTAATAGTGCCAAGGCAACTTCCCATCCCGAGACTCCGCAGCAACTAGAACTCTTTTAATAGAATACAAAAACCGCTTGTGAAATCTCACAAACGGTTTTTAAAACAACAGTTTTTTTGTTGTGGTATTTTGCCTTATTTACCTTAATATCAGACTATTGAAAGCCCCTATACTGTTGTCAACAAAGCAAAGATACAAAATGAAAGCAATTCACAACCATTTGTAAGAGCCGCTATCACATTAAATAACTGTTGTCAACAAAGCAAAGATACAAAATGAAAGCAATTCACAACGGGTGCAGCTCTTTAGCGAGTTTGCGATAAACTGTTGTCAACAAAGCAAAGATACAAAATGAAAGCAATTCACAACTTTAGATTCAATAAAAATAAATAACGTTCCACTGTTGTCAACAAAGCAAAGATACAAAATGAAAGCAATTCACAACTATAATTACATTTTCAACTTTAAAAGCGAAACTGTTGTCAACAAAGCAAAGATACAAAATGAAAGCAATTCACAACTCACTTAGTTTCATTTTGTAAAATTCTTCTACTGTTGTCAACAAAGCAAAGATACAAAATGAAAGCAATTCACAACGTTGTAGCAACTAGACTTGAAACACAACAAACTGTTGTCAACAAAGCAAAGATACAAAATGAAAGCAATTCACAAC
>WGCS01000309.1 GCA_015493685.1 Bacteroidales bacterium | reverse complement strand
GATTAACTTCCCGCTCTTTCTAAGACTTTAGCTTCGCTCCAAACTTCATTCCTTATAATGCCATTCCTAGAATGTTAATTTTTACTTTTTATTTTTAACCTAATCTCTCTTTGGATTCCCCCTTTTCTGAAAAAGGGGGATAAGAATTAGTAAAGGGTGATAGAGATTTGATGAATTTTTGGTAACAGAGTTCTTTTAATTGTAATTTATGGTCTGCCTGATGTATTCACCACACGAAAGGATTCGTGCGGTATATGGGAAAATACCTACACTATTACCCCGCTTATACTAAAATATAAGAGCTTCTTTATTAGAATTTTTCTCATAAAGATGAACCATGAAGTCGATTACGACAGTGCTGCGGCAGGGATAGAAACGGCATCCTTGCAATAAAAAAGGCCGGTAATAAGCCGGCCTTTTTTATTGCAAGATATAGTGGATAGCCCGCCCGGCCGCCCTCCTATATCAATTGAAGCATCAAATACCTCATCTATTTATTGTTTTTTAAACCGATTTAAAAATGGATGATAGTCTCCGCGTATTCCTATGGGCCTGGAATTACGGATGTGATGTACAATTTCGATACTCTTGCGCGCATGCTCCAGGCCAAAACCTTTACCGCTAAGTATATGTTGATAACTTATGGTATGCAAATCGGTGAAACCACCGCTAAATTCAATCTCCTTGCCATTGACGTTAATGGAGCGATAGGTGCGTTGGCCCTTTGCCACAATATCAGCAGGGAGATTGCTGTCGTCAACGCTTAAAAACCAACGTACACGGGCACGCTCAAGCTGCAAAAAGCCGGCGGCAGTATGTGCATCGGTATAATGCACTGTATTGATTTTGACATCGCCAAAGATATAGGTCAGCATATCATAAAAATGAACTCCAATATTAGTTGCCACACCACCCGATTTGGTATTATCGCCTTTCCAAGAAATAAAATACCAATGGCCACGACTGGTGATATAAGACAAGTCAATATCATAAATCTTATCTTTAGGCCCTTCATCAATTTCTTTCTTTAGATCGATAATGGCCTGATGATGACGCAATTGAAGAATATTATAAATATGCTTTCCGGTTTCTTTCTCTATTTGTTGGAGGGCATCGATATTCCATGGATTTAGTACCAATGGTTTCTCACAAATTGCATTTGCGTCATTGCGTAAAGCGAGTCGAATATGAGAATCGTGGAGATAATTAGGTGTACAAATGGAGACATAATCTACTTTTTTCTCTCCTTTGCGACGCAGTTTATCTAAATGCCTATCGAAACGTTCCGGCTCTGTAAAGAAGTCTGCCTGAGGAAAGTAGCTGTCGATAATACCTACACTATCAAATTTATCAAGGGCTGCAACCAAATTGTTATTGGTATCTTTAATGGCCTTCATGTGTCGAGGGGCAATATAACCAGCCGCTCCAATGAGACCAAAATTATATGTTTTATCCATGGTGAATAATTTTTTTAAATAATTTTTAAAAATGATGGCAAAGATAAGGAAGTTTATGTGAATGGCTGTGGGATCAGGGATTATTTTCTTAGCTAATCTCCCTTCTTGGGGTTCATTTAATTGCAACTTATGGATGCCGGCTGTATATATCTCGCGAAAGGATTTGTGCGGCATCTGAGCATCTTAGGATTGGCTACGTCGAAATATGTTTCCTGCGGTAGCCGAGTATTAACCCAAAACACGGGTATAAAAAAAGCGGTAAACTCCAAAACTATGAGGAGTACCGCTTAGAATACCAATTTTTTAATCAATTCCTGTTTTATTTCAGCTTTCTCACCTGATGGTCTTCGAGTATATATTTTTCTTTACTTTCAGGGCAAACTGCTATTCCCTTATCATCAAAATTAAGTCGGTGGCCATATTCGCTCATCCAGCCTATCTGCCGAGCAGGGTTACCTACTACAAGAGCATAATTGGGGACTGTTTTGGTAACGACAGAACCGGCTCCAATGAAGGCAAATTCACCAATATCGTGGCCACAAACAATGGTGGCATTGGCACCGATAGAGGCTCCTTTTTTTACTCGCGTCATCTCGTATTGACCTCTGCGATTCACTCCGGAGCGAGGATTAGTTACATTGGTAAAGACCATACTTGGGCCTAGGAAAACATCGTCTTCACAAATTACTCCGGTATAAATGGAGACATTATTTTGTATTTTGACATTGTTTCCAAGGATTACCTCAGGAGAGATAACGACATTTTGACCTATATTACAGTTTTCACCAATGGTACAATTGGACATGATATGAGAGAAGTGCCATATTTTAACACCTTCTGCTATTTTGCAGTTATCGTCTATTACTGCTGTTTCGTGAGCAAAGTAGTTCATCTAGTTAAAGTTTATTTGTTTTTGGTTAAGGGCGTAAAAAAGGTTCTCGCTAAGAGCAGAAAAAAGGTTCACGCAAAGGACGCAAAGAAAGGGTTTCTCGCAAAGAACGCAAAGAAAGAGGTTCTCGCTAAGGACGCAAAGATAAGGGGTTCACGCTAAGAGCGTAAAAAAGTTTCTCGCAAAGAGCGCTAAGAAAAAATTGCACGCAAAGGACGCAAAGAAAGGTTCACGCTAAGGACGCTAAGGGAATTTCTATAAATTATTGACTACTCTATGGATACTGTTCTTTAGTAGTTTAGAATTAAAATTTATTAATAACCCGAGTTTAATATTCGAAAGTTTTAGATAAGTTAACGTTTGTGCAAAATGAACCGGTGCAAGAGATTCTACAGATTTAAGTTCTATAATTACTTTATCATTCACCAACAAATCTATTCTATAGCCAACATCCAATTTTACACCTTTATATACAAACGGCATCGGCATTTGCTGTTTCACATTAAAGCCAATTTGACGTAAGTCATAGGCTAAAGCATTTTCGTAAGCAGATTCCAACAGTCCAGGACCAACATTTTTATGCAATTCTATTGCTATTCCAATAATTTTGTACGAAATATCATTTTCATCCATCTATATTCCTTTTGAGTCTAACTTTGCGTGAAACCTATTTATATAAGAACCTATTTAAAAAAACTCAAAACCCCATTAGTAATATATTCCAGTTGTTCCACACTAAGTTCAGTATGCATAGGGAGTGAGAAGACCGCTTTGGAGAGGCATTCCGTTACCGGGAAATCTCCTTCTGAATATCTATCACTTTGATATGCTTTTTGAAGGTGCAAAGGCACAGGATAATAAATCATCATAGGTATTCCAAGTTCTTTTAAATGCTCCTGAAGGGCAGTCCTATCAGCATCTTTTAGCTTTAAAGTATATTGATGAAATACGTGGGTAGATTTATTATACCTCTTTGGAATGGTTATATTTGGATGATTGGCAAAAGCTTTATCATAATGCTCAGCTGCATAATTTCTAGCCATAGCATATTCATCAAGATGCTTTAATTTCACATCCAATATTGCTGCTTGAATGCTGTCTAAACGTGAGTTGACACCAATATAATCGTGGTAGTATCGAACTTTCATCCCATGATTAACAATAGCTCTAGCTTGCTCGGCAATAGTATCGTCATTGGTAAATAATGCTCCACCATCACCAAAAGCACCGAGATTTTTAGAGGGAAAGAAGGAGGTACATCCAATATCGCCAATGGTACCGGATTTCCTTATGCTACCATCCTCAAAGATATAATCTGCCCCAATGGCTTGAGCATTATCTTCTATCACATAAAGCTTATTTTCTTTGGCTATCTCCATAATCTCCTCCATGGGAGCACATTGGCCAAACAAATGAACCGGAACTATCGCTTTGGTTTTGGGAGTAATAGCATTACGTATAGCTTGTGGATCAATATTATAAGTATCGGGATTAACATCTACAAGAACGGGTGTTAGGCCTAAAAGAGCAATAACTTCAGCGGTAGCAATAAAGGTAAATGAAGTAGTAATAACTTCATCACCGGGTTTTAATCCTAATGCCATCATAGCAACTTGCAGCGCATCGGTGCCATTGCCACAGCTTATTATATGTTTTATATTTAAATAGTCGGCAAGATGTTGCTCAAAGCTTCTTACTTTCGGTCCCTTGATAAATGCAGTGCTATCAATTACTTCTTGTATTCCTTGATCTACCTCTGTCTTAATTTTTTTGTATTGAGATGCAAGATCAACCATCTGGATTTTATTCATTGTATTCTTTACATTAAAAAGAGTTAGTATTAATTATTTGAATTAATGAAATGACTATATTAAGATATTACTACTAATTAATCACAATTTTTACCAGTTTAATAATAGACTATCAATATTATAATCCAAACTTTTGGCAATATTGAAGATTTTACCTATTAATTATTTTCATACTTTTTCCAGCAGCTGAAAAAGTTTGCAAAAAAGCCGCCGTAAGTGCGATAGTTTATCCGCCTACGGCTGATGACTTTGACTATCGGCAAGTGCTAGTGTCGGAGCTTATCCTTAAGTTTTGTGCGGCAGCTTATAAGGTAAATAAGTCGGTTCTCCTAAAAACAAATTCCTCTAATGCCTCCCTTTAGGGTCGGGGCAGCATTTGAGGTATTTGTTTTGTCCTTAGGCAAACCTCTTTTTCTTTTTTCCCTCGCTGCGAAGGTTTCGCTTTGAGCGAGGCTTTCGCTCTAGCTCTTAATGCTGCATATTAATTTTTTCAAAACCTGACAGAGCCAACATAGGCTTCATTATTAATCCCAAAGAAGACTAAAATTCCATTACCTTTGTACTCATATTTTAAAATTAGAATTAATTTATGAGCAAACCACTAATATTAATAAGTAATGACGACGGATATCAAGCTCCGGGTATTCGTTTTTTAATAGACTGCATGAAAAGTATTGGCGACGTTGTTGTTGTGGCGCCTGAGGATGCACAATCTGCTATGAGCCATGCCATCACCATAAAAGATCCATTACGATTTAGAACTCATACAGACACTGAGAGTTACAAAGAATATACCCTAAATGGCACACCGGTAGATTGCATAAAATTTGCACTTCATCGTTTGATGAGTAGAAAACCGGACATAGTAGTTTCTGGAATTAACCATGGCTCCAATGCGTCCATAAATATTATTTACAGCGGTACAATGGCAGCCGCTACAGAAGCCGCAATGGGTGGAATACCTTCAATAGGTTTTTCAATATTAGACTACGATAGCAAAGCAAATTTCACTTATGCGCGAAAGTATATTATCAATCTTGTGGAGCATGTTTTGAAGGATGGATTAGGCGAAAACATTGCCTTAAATGTCAATTTCCCCAAAGAAAAAGGGAAAGAATACAAAGGATTAAAAGTATGTAGACAAGCCAAAGCCTATTGGAAAGAAGACTTTGATGAGCGTTTAGACCCAAGAAATGGCCAACCCTATTATTGGCTTAAAGGAACTTTTACTGTTTACGAAAACAATGAATCAACCGATGAATGGGCTTTGGAAAATTATTATGTATCACTAGTACCCATTCAATTTGATTTTACGGCTTATAATAAAATTAACGAACTTAAAAATTGGGAAAAATCATGATGAAATTCTTAAAAAAAGATTCCTACTGGATAGGGATAGGATTAGCAGCTATTGTACCCGTAATTATTTATTTTATACTTCATTATACTGTGGTATATTTTAGTGAAAAACTCACCAATGGCATTCCATTAATACAGCCGCATAATGTTATTTTAGTAAGTATTTTTCTTAATCTGATAATATTTTATCGGTATATCAACAAGAAAGACTACGATAAAAGTGGCCGGGGAGTTATGATTATCACCTTTATTTATACCATTATTTATTTTATTTGGCGCTTTGCCTTCCTTGCTTAATCAATAATGAGGTATTTTTTAATTGCCGGAGAAGCTTCAGGAGACCTTCATGGGGCTAATTTGATAAAAGAAATTAAACGTTTTGATACCAACGCCAACTTTGAGTTTTGGGGAGGGGATTTAATGCATAAGGCCGCCGCAAAATCTCCCTTGAAACATATTCAGGAACTGGCAATTATGGGGTTTTTGGAAGTTGTAGTAAATCTCATTAAAATCAAAGAGAATTTTAAGGAATGTAAGCAACAAATTGCAGATTTTAATCCCGACGCAGTAATAATGATTGATTACCCCGGTTTTAATTTGCGCATAGCCCCCTTTGTTAAGGAGCTTAATATCACCTCTTTTTACTACATTTCACCCAAGGCATGGGCATGGAAGAAAAATAGAGTTTATAAAATAAAAAAGTATATTGATGTCCTTTTCACTATCCTTCCTTTCGAAACCGAATTTTATCAGCAGTACGGCTATCAAGTTAATTATATTGGCAATCCATTAATGGATGAGATTCAACACTACAAAGATAAACATCCAAAAAATAATGATCTATCCCAAAAGCCGGCAATAGCCTTATTACCAGGCAGTAGAGAACAAGAGATTAGGCGGATGCTTCCCACTATGCTTACAGCAGCAAGAATGTTTCCCGATTATCAGATATTGGTAGCTGGTGCGCCAAATTTTAATGCTGAGTATTACCATACCATTGATGGAAACAACGATTATCAACTTATTTTCAATGACACTTATGGTTTACTCTCTCAATCGGAAGTTGCCTTGGTAACCTCGGGGACAGCTACCCTGGAAACTGCCCTACTCAATATCCCGGAAGTGGTCTGCTATAAAGCCAATACAGTTTCTTACTTTATTGCCAAAAGTTTGGTATCGATAAAATACATCTCTTTGGTAAATCTTATCATGGATAAAGAAGTTGTTAAGGAATTAATTCAATATGATTTTACTGTCCCTAAAATAGTTGAAGAGCTCAATAGTATTATTGCAGGGGGCAATCAGCGAAGCAAGATGATTAAAGACTATCTCGAGCTACAAGAAAAAGTGGGCACTGCAGGCGCCTCACAACGTGCCGCAAAAGCTATTGTAAGCACCTTACTTAACCAACAGAACTAAGCTCTAATGAATAAAATAATACTGGTTTTTCTTATTATCCTCTCCGGTATAAAACCAGTTAGTGCCCTGTTCCTTGACGTTAATATCTACCACAACTTTAAAGTTAAAGCTATTGATTTCAGCCCTACTTCAGGCAAATATACTCTTGAAGCTGATGAACGAATCATTAGGGATTTTCATAAAGGAATAAGCATCAATATCTCTCCTTTACGCGACTCGGTATTACTACAAATTAACCATTATAATGTGGGACTGTATAAAGAAGTAAGCCTTTATGGACGTGGTTTTATCAATAGTTTCTCTTTATCATCAAAGAAGGATAGTTTACCATTACGGTTTTATGACGACAACTTAAAAATACGGGTCATCGACGGCCGGCTTCAACTACTGAATAATGTGGATTTGGAACATTATGTGGCAGGAGTGGTACAGGCCGAAGTAGGCGGTAGCAGCAAAGATATTCAGTTTTTTTATGTTCAAGCTGTAAGTTGCCGTACTTATGCATTGGTAAATTACCTTAAACATACTGTTGATGGATATAACCTATGCGATCAGGTACACTGCCAATACTATTTAGGAAAAAGTATAAATTCTGATATTATCAGAGCTGTGGCACGTACCAGCGGCGAGGTTATAATAGATAGTACAGGCAGAATGATTTCGGCAGCTTTTCACTCAAATTGCGGCGGCGAAACAGTAAATTCAGAAGATGTATGGACCAATTCTACCTCCTACCTCAAAAGCAGAATCGATACCTTTTGTACTTCCATGTCGAAAGCAAAATGGGAAGTAACAATAGCAAAAGATGATTTCCTAACTATTCTATATCAAGCCTTTGACTTTCCACTCGAAGATAGCATTAGTGTGGATAGCGCACTCCATTTTACCCAAGAGCATCGTAAAGTATTTTTTATTCATTCCATTCCTTTAAAACGAATCCGCCAGGAATTTGGCTTCCGTTCCACCTTTTTTAGTATCGAAAGCAAGAATGACAGTTTACATATAAAAGGACGAGGTTTTGGCCATGGTGTTGGTTTATGCCAGCAGGGAGCCATTAAAATGGCTGAACTTGGAATCAATTACCATGATATTATCAAATACTATTATAAAGATACTCACATTATTCACTATTCAGAACTAAAATATAATTTTATGCCCTAATTATCAGAATAATACTCCTACAAATTCATCTCATTGCCTGTCTTATATTTTCCTATTTTTGTGCATTCAATACAATATCAATCTATGGGAACGACATTAGAAATAGAAGCATCGAAAGGATGGTTAAGCGAAGATAAAAATCCCTTTATCATTAGTGGGCCCTGCAGTGCGGAATCGAGAGATCAGCTATTACAAACAGGAAGGGAGTTGGCGAAAATACCACAGCTGAAAATGATTCGTGCAGGAATATGGAAACCACGTACTCGTCCCGATATTTTTGAAGGCATGGGAGAGCCTGCCCTAGAATGGTTGCGAGAATTAAAATACGAAACAGGACTTCCTACCTGTGTGGAAGTAGCTACACCTGAACATATTGAGTTGGCACTTAAGTACGAAGTAGATGTATTATGGTTGGGAGCACGAACCACAGTAAATCCTTTTTCTGTACAAACCTTAGCCGATGCACTCCGGGGTATAGATATACCCATTATGATTAAAAATCCTTTACATCCCGATTTAAAATTATGGATAGGAGCCCTTGAACGAATTAATAATGCAGGCATAACAAAGCTAGCAGCCATTCATAGAGGCTTTTATACCTACGATAATAAACCCTATAGAAATTTACCCATGTGGGAAGTTCCCATTGAGTTGAAGCGTATTATTCCCGAAATGCCACTAATCTGTGACCCTTCACATATTTGTGGCAACAGGCAATTATTACAAGGAGTAGCTCAAAGAGCTTTGGACCTGAGTTTTGACGGACTAATGATTGAATCGCATTATAATCCAAAACAAGCACTTACCGATGCACAACAACAGCTTACACCCTCATCGCTGAAGGAACTCATCAATAAGTTGGTAATACGTTATGAATTTGGCACCATAGAATTTGAAAACATTCTAGAGAAATTACGTTTTGAAGTTGACAAAATCGATCACGATTTACTTACTATTTTAAGCCAACGCGAACAAAAAACTATCCAAATAGGAAAATATAAAAAGGCAAATAATATTACTGTTTTACAAATAGAACGCTTACGCAAGATGATGCTCGAACGCTTAAATTATGGAAAAGAACTTGAACTTGACAGCCAATTTGTTTCCAAACTATTGCAATTGATACACAAGGAATCAATTCGTTTACAGACCAATATAATGCAAGACAACTAATTGCAATTACAATACGTTAATACAAATAATATGAATGATACAAAATTTAATATTGCCGTACTTATTGATGGCGATAATGCACAAGCAAAACTAATTAAAGAACTAATTGAAGAAGTTTCGAAATATGGGAAAGCTACCATTAGAAGAATCTATGGAGATTGGACAATCCCTCAGATGAATAGCTGGAAAGAAATTATTAATCAGTATTCCATAAATCCAATACAGAAATTCAATTATACAACAGGGAAAAATTCGACCGACAGCTCGCTTATCATCGATGCCATGGATATACTGCATAGCCATAGTGTTGATGGTTTTTGCATTGTATCCAGCGATAGCGACTATACGGGACTTGCCAAAAGAATTCGCGAAGAAGGCCTCTTCGTTATGGGTATTGGCCGAAAAATTACCCCAATAGCCTTTGTAAATTCTTGTGAAGTCTTTACTTTTACCGAAAACCTAATATCGGAAGTAGAAATAGCTGAAAAAGAGACCGCTAAAAACGCTATAGTAAAGAAAAATACCCCATCTAAGAATGTGCCTCAAAAGAGTACGAAAAAAGCAGTAAAAAAGACTACTTTCCCTAAAATTGATATTACTATTATTGATAAAGCCTTTGATATATCAACCAATGAAGAGGATGAAGCCTTTATTGCTAAAGTTGGCGTATCACTCCGAAAAATAGATCCCAGTTTTGACCCTAGAACGTACGGTTTTAAGACTCTCACTCAGCTATTTAAAAGCATCGATAAATATACCATTCTGAAAAATGTAGTCAACGGATTAAATCATCCAATAGTAAAATTAAAATAAGCATTATTTTTGGTAAGGGAAGAGGTAGCATTCGCCGGAATATAAGACAACATAGGAAAAAACAACACGGACGTAGTATTAGTTATCATAACATAAATTAAGTCATCAATACAATTGGTTTTACTCCCAGAATAATTTAGAACAATTTTAGAATTAATAATTTTACATTTTTCAGTAGCTTTGTATTTTCTGTTTAACCTAAACAACAAAAGGACGTATGAAAGATTATAAGATATACTGCGGTGGCAAATTTATACAAACAAAAAAAAGCCTTGAAGTAATAAATCCATTTACCCAAGAAGTTTTTGCCACAACATATTATGCCGACACAACAGAGTTGGAAAACGCCATTGTAGCTGCCGAAAATGTTAAGATGAAAATGCAAGAATTGCCTTCCTATGAACGCTATGAAATTTTAACTTATATTTCCAACACATTAAAGGAACGTAAAGAATATTTTGCTCAACTATTGGCTTCAGAGTCAGGGAAACCATTGATCTATTCGCGGGGAGAAATTGACAGGGCGTCACAAACTTTTAAAGTTGCGGCAGAAGAGAGTAAGCGATTGCCGGGAGAACTTATTAGCCTTGATTGGACTCCATCAGGAAAAGGAAAGCAAGGAATAGTACGCTATTTCCCCATAGGTTTAGTCGCCGGCATTTCGCCTTTTAACTTCCCAATGAATTTAGCGGTTCACAAGATAGCTCCTGCCATTGCTGCCGGCTGTCCTATTGTTCTAAAGCCCTCTAGCAATACCCCACTTTCTACTTTGGCATTGGCCGAAATTATTGATCAAACCAGCTTACCAAAAGGAGCAGTATCCATACTCCCAATGGATCGTAAAACAGGAAATCAACTGGTAACCGACGACCGGTTTAAGCTATTAACATTCACCGGTTCGCCCCAAGTGGGTTGGATGATGAAAGCACAATCGGGGAGAAAAAAAGTTGTTTTGGAACTTGGTGGTAATGCAGGGATGATAGTTACCAAAACAGCCAATATGGAATTAGCTGTAAATAAGGCTGTAGTAGGAGGCTTCGCCTATTCGGGTCAGGTGTGTATTCATGCCCAAAGAATTTATGTCGCCCAAGAAATTTTTGATGATTTTGCTCAACAATTTGTCGAAAAAGTAAAGACACTAAAACTAGGAGATCCCAAGAAAGCAAGCACTCAAATTTCGGCCATGATTGACGAAAACAACGCCATAAGAGTGGAGAATTGGGTACAAGAAGCTGTGGAAGAGGGTGCTAAAATAATCTGTGGAGGCCAAAGGCATGGAACATATTACGAGCCAACAATTCTGGTAGAAACAAAAGCAAAGATGAAAGTTTGTGCGTTGGAAGTGTTCGGGCCCGTGGTAACTTTAGAAGCATTTGACGATTTCAAAACAGCCATCAAAGAAGTTAATGACAGCGAATTTGGACTTCAGGCGGGAGTATTTACCAATCAAATTGATGAAATGGATTATGCCTTTACACATCTGGAAGTAGGAGGAGTAATTATCAATGACGCACCAATATTCAGGGTAGATCACATGCCTTATGGCGGCGTTAAAAATTCAGGACTGGGACGAGAAGGACTTAAATATGCCATACACGATATGATGGAAGCTAGAATTTTAGTTCGTTAGGACCTCTGTTTTCTTTTGTTGGGGAAATAAATAGCCCTAAGAATACTGGCATCCCAATAAATTGCATAATAGTATTTTGAAAATACATTTTATGTATATTTGTGCATTATTAGCACCTTATATTGAAAATAACATAAAACTATTTTTTTCGGATTTCAGCTAATTTAAGTATAGTTAAAAAAGACAAACAAATAATTATATATGGGAAAGCAAAGGAGTACAAAATCATATATTGCAGAATATGGCATTAAAATATTAATGATATTTTATATTACTTCAGTAGTATTC
>WGCS01000308.1 GCA_015493685.1 Bacteroidales bacterium | reverse complement strand
CAAAAAATCTTTTTAAAATTTTTTTAACATTTAACACGACAAATTTATGAAAAAAATTAGATCTTTTCATCAATGGAATTTCCATTACTTAATGAAAATATTCAGAATTATGAGGATTACAGTATTTCTTTTACTTGTTTCAATCTTGCAAACCTTTGCAAACGATTCGTATTCTCAAAAAACCCGGCTTTCTCTCAATTTTTCTAATACTAAATTGGCAGACGCTATGGATGAAATTGAAGAGCAGTCAGAGTTTTACTTTCTCTTCAATGAAAAGTTGATTGATACAGACCGTAAGGTTTCAATATCAGTTAAAAATAGGAAAATTGATAAAATTCTTGACGACCTTTTTGCAGGTACCGACGTTAATTATACCATTACCGACCGGAAAATAATTTTAGCACCTTCTTTTTTATCTGAAAGTGTACAGCAACAAAAAGCTGTTTCGGGAACAGTAACCGACGAAACAGGGCAGCCGCTGATAGGAGTTACTGTTATTGTAAAAGGAACGACTACCGGAACAGTAACAAATGTTGATGGGAAGTATTCTATCCCTAATATTCCGGAAAATGCTACACTATTGTTTTCTTTTGTTGGAATGCAAACACAGGAAATTATTATTGGCAACCAAACATCAATAAATGTTACAATGCAAGTTGATGCCATTGGATTAGAGGAGGTTGTTGCCGTTGGATATGCAACCCAAAAAAGAGTTACGTTAACCGGCTCGGTAGATATTGTTAAGGGTGAAGACCTACAAAGCAGACCAGCAGCAAACATATCACAATTGATACAAGGAACTACTCCATCTTTGAATATTACAGTATCGAATTTAGGAGGCGAACCAGGAGCAAACCCGACATGGAACATTAGGGGACTTGGAACTTTATCGGGGAATAGTAGTCCGTTGATTTTAGTTGATGGTGTGGCTATGAATATAAACAATGTTGATCCGAACACAATAGAAAGCATCTCTATTCTTAAAGATGCGGCGGCATCTGCCATCTATGGATCCAGAGCACCTTTTGGTGTTGTTTTAATTACTACTAAACAGGGGGGGAAAAATAGCAAGTTTAGCTTAAGTTATAATAGTAACTTTGGGTTTGCATCTCCAATTGGTGTGCCCCATATGGAATCGTCTGTGAATTTGGCTACAGCATTTAATGAAGTTAATGCGAATAGCGGAGTGGGTCCAAAATTCCCGGAAGATCAAATAAAAAGAATGCAAGAATATATTGATGGCAAAAGAGATGCAGAGTACGACCTTGATAATCCTTTTAGCAGTATGTGGCGTGGCCGTCATGATGGTAATGCTAATTACGACTGGAATCAGATGTATTGGAAAAAAAACTCATTCAGACAAAAGCATGATATTAGTATGAGTGGGGGAAATAACAAAACACAATATTATATATCATCAGAATATTATGGTCAAGATGGTCTTTTTAATTACGGAACAGACAAGTCCAACAGATACAGTGTTTTAGCAAATATAACTTCCCAAATTAATGAATGGATTAAAATTAATTATAGTTCAAGATTTGCACAGACAAGTTATGACCGTCCAGTTGGACCTTTTGGGAGTGATAATATGAGATTTTTTATGCTACAAGCAATGCAGACTTTCTGGCCGACTATGCCTATGTATAATGATGGTGTTGACAAAAGCGATCGTATTCATTCAATTAATAATCCACTCGTTCGACTGTTGGAGGGTGATGGAAGAAATGCGACAACGAACAATGACTCTTGGATAACACTGGGAACGGAAATAGAGCCTATAAAAGGATGGAAAACAAAAATTTCATATAATTATAATTATTTCAATAGTAGAAATGAGACTACTCTTTTACCCATCCCTGTTTATTTACCCGCTGGCAATGTTAATAACATAGGATCCAGCAATCCGAAGTATCGTACATATTCAACTTCCGGGGATTATAAATTATTTAATGCAATAACCTCTTATAACAAAAATATTGGCGATCACTATGTTAATGTATTGTTGGGTTACGAAAGTGAATCACGTTTTGATGCTTCTCTTTCGGGTTCAGTAACAAACCTTATTACCCCATATGTTCCGGCAATTAACACTGGCACAGGAAGTACGACTTTAGGTGAAAGCAAAGGCCACTGGGGAACAGAAGCAGTTTTCGGACGATTTCAATATAATTACAAAGAGAAGTATCTTTTTGAAATTAATGGCCGTTATAACGGGTCATCCAGATTTGCTCCTGATCATCGATGGGGATTTTTCCCATCAGTCTCTGCAGGATATAATATTTCAAAAGAAGATTTCTGGGCAGATATATCGAATACGATAAATAGTCTTAAAATAAGGGCATCATACGGGTCACTAGGAAATCAAAATGTGCCTAATTACCTTTATCTTTCCACAGTACCAACAGGAGTTAACCTTAACTATGTAATAGGTAACGAAAGACCTATGTGGGCTTCAATACCTGACATTGTGAGTGGAAGCCTTACTTGGGAAACTGTTACAACACTGGATATTGGTGTTGATATGTCCTTCCTTAAAAATCGCTTAAATGCTAATTTTGACTGGTACAACAGAGTAACAGATAATATGTTTGGGCCTGCAGAAACCGTACCTTCTATTTTGGGTACTGCCCCACCTCAAAAGAATAATGCTAAAATGGAAACAAAGGGATGGGAAACTACAATTTCATGGAGAGATAGGATAGGTTCAGATATTAGTTATAATTTAAAACTAATGGTTGGCGATGCAAAATCAAAAGTTTTAGAATACAATAACGATAATGGATTTATTGATGGTTTTTATAACGGGAAACAACTAGGAGAGATTTGGGGATATACAACAGATGGTATTATCCAAAAAGAGGGAGAAACAATGCCCGACCAATCTGTATTTTATGACTCATGGGGTCCCGGTGACATAAAATATAAAGATCTTGATGGAGATAATAAGATTACTTATGGAGAGAGAACTCTTGATAGCCATGGAGATTTATCTGTAATAGGAAATACAACACCCCGATATTCTATTGGTTTTTCCGGAGGAATGTCATGGAAAGGTTTTGACTTTAATATGTTCTGGCAGGGAATTGGAAAGCATCAATTTTTTCCTGAATACACCTGGTCTTCATCCACATTCTGGGGTTTTGCCGGAGGCACAAATAATTCAACTGTATTCAAAGAAGGGCATTTAGATTATTGGAGACCTGCCAATGAAACAAATCTATTAGGACCAAATACAGATGCATATTATCCAAAACCTTATTTTACCGGCGAGAATGAAAAAAGTCGTCAAATACAAACAAGATATTTGTTAAATGCTGCTTATTTGCGATTGAAGAATTTACAGGTTGGATATACCATTCCTACAGAAATATCACAAAAAATATATATCCAAAAACTTAGATTATATTTCTCTGCAGAGAACCTTCTAACCATTACAAAACTAACAAAGTTACTAGATCCGGAAACAAGCGTTGCTACTGCAGGGTACCTTGGGCATAGAGGTATTGGAAGAGTTTATCCTCTTTCTCGTATTGTTTCATTTGGTTTAAATTTAACTTTTTAAAAAAATGAAAATGAATAAAATTATCATAATATTAGCACTACTAGTAGCTATACTCACCGCGTGTGAAGATGTACTTGATAAGAATCCTCTTGACCAGGTAACATCGGCTGATTTTTTTAAATCAAAAAATGACCTTAAAATTTATGTAAATAAATTTTATGAATCTAATCTTTTATTTGAGTATATAAATAATTGGTACGCTGGTAGCAGAGCTATTTTTACTCACGAAGCCGTGAATTCTGACAATCAGCTTTTTAACGGGTACATTGACGAGGTATTAAACGGTCAAAGAACTGCTCTTTCATCAAATGACGCTTATAGTCGTGGATACAGCTTAGTTCGAAGTATAAATTATCTTTTCGATAATTATGAAAAAGTTGAAGATTCTTTCGATGAATATAAGCAGTACCTTGGTGAAGCTTATTTTTTCAGAGCTCTGATATTCAATCAACTTTTGCAAAAATATGGCGACATTGTTTGGCTTGACTACGTTCCTGATGATAATTCTGATGTACTATACGGTGAAAGGATGCCAAGAAACGAAGTAATGGACAAAATTCTGGCTGATTTGGACTCAGCTGTTGTACTTCTTAGTGAAGATGAAATAGATGGGGGAACAAGGGTAAATAAATGGACTGCATTAGCTTATCAGTCAAGAATTGCTCTTTATGAAGGAACATGGGAAAAGTATCACGCTAACGACGCATTCGCTGCTAAAAACCCCGCCCCGGATAAATATCTCCAAAAGGCTGCTCAAGCTGCCGAAGAAATTATGAATTCCGGGAAATTTAGTGTTTATACAACAGGACATCCTGATACTGATTATTACGATTTCTTTAACCTCCACGATTATTCTGGTAATAATTCCGTTTTGATGTGGAAACAATACTCTGTTGATTTAGGCATTATTAACAGACGAATGTATGATGGAAGATTTCCTTCTGAACAAGGGTTAACGAAAGAGTTGATTGATTCCTATCTGTGTACTGATGGGAAACCAATCTCGGTAAGCTCTCTATTTTTAGGGCATGATACGATTACTAACGAAATGGCAAACCGAGACCCTAGAATGCTTCAAACGGTATGGGGACCTGATGCACCTTGGGAAATTACTGCGGATACAACTATTTATTGGAGTGCAGTATGGAATAAATTGTTTACGGGAGGTAGCAATTATATTGCTGCTACTGGCTATTGTATGAGAAAAGGGTATTCTGCTAATGTAGAAACGCAAAACAATAATGGTGAAGACTTCCCGGACGTTCTATTCCGATATGCGGAGGTATTATTAAACTATGCCGAAGCAAAAGCAGAGTTGGGTAGTATTTCACAAGCTGACATTAATAAAACAATAAAATTATTAAGAGACCGGGTAGGTATGCCCAATCTTGATTTAGCAACAATATCAAATGATCCGAACTGGGACTTTCCAACATTATCTCCTGTTATTAACGAAATAAGAAGAGAACGAAGAGTTGAACTGGCTAGTGAAGGTAATCGCTGGTTCGACATACAAAGATGGGCAGCTGCCGATGAATTAATTGCAGGACATAGACCTAAAGGGATAAAAGCAAGTCAATTGCCCGAATATCCTTTCCCGGTTGATGCCGAAGGTTTTCTTGATCCTTTAGCAGATGCTTTGGGTGAGAATGGTTATGGCTTTAATGTTGGTCGTGATTACCTTTATCCGATACCTCCACAAGAACTTGCTTTAAATCCTAAACTTACACAAAACCCAGGTTGGGAATAAAATTACTTTAAGATATAACGAAAAGGCAAAGATTAGTCTTTGCCTTTTTTTAAACTTTACAAAATAATCTATAACTAACTAATATTCTAAATCTTTTTAAAAATATCTTTTTATGAAAGCAAGCAGTTTTTTCAGACACAACTTTCGATTTTCAGTTGTGTTATTTCTATTTATTTCTTTTTCATGCAATCAAAACTCAGGAGTAGGTAATTACAAAAAACTCTGTGATGGTCAATCCTCGAAGAAAGAGTATAATTCAATTACGTTAAAACCCGGTCCGGCAGAAGGAGATACTATTAATACTAATCCTGCTGCGTTTCATTGGCCCGCCGACAAACAGGCAAAAGGGTTTATTCTGGAAATATCTCGTAGCGGCAGTTTCGATGAATGCAAAAGCCTTCTTCCCAAAGCCATAAAAAATGGAGGCTTAACTCCCGAATCGTTAACAGCAACACCAAAAATAGATGGTAAGAAAACATATTGGTTAATTTCTGGTTTGTCGTCACCACTGTACCGGCCATCGTTTACTATGGAATCCGGAACATGGTATTGGCGGTTCCGCTCCGTTTCGGAAAATAATACTGTTTCGGAAGCTTCAATTGCAAGAAAATTTTATATCTCTCCTGAAAGTACTTCATATACCGTTGCTCCCACAGAACAACTGTTAGAAAGAATTCCAACAAGTCATCCACGGCTTTTTACCCGTCCCGAGAAACTGGATAGTTTACGTGGATTGTTAAAAACAAGCACCCCTCACAAAGAACTTTACGATAAAATTATAGCTTATACAAATACACTTCTAACCATACCAATAAGTAAAGAACCGCATAAAATTACAAGCATAAAAGAGAACGAAATAGTAAGCCGTCAACAGTGGAGAGCAGAATATGAAGTGGCCAGAAAATGGGGACAAATATTAGACTTTCTTGGGTTCTCGTATATGATGTCGGGTGATGAGAAATATGCAGAGCGGGCAAAACAGTGGCTTTTAACATTTGCCTCGTGGGATATACATGGAACCAGTGCCATGAAAAGCATGGATGAGGTGGCAATGCCTATTCTGCTTAATGGTGCACGTGCTTACGACTGGATTTACGACTATCTTAACGAAAGTGAACGGGCAACCATAAAAGAGATGCTTCGAATTAGAGGAGAGGAAGCTTTTGGTGTAATTCAACGGTTGAATTACAATTACAAACCATTTATCAGCCATCCTACCCGGTTAATCAACTATATGACTCAAGTGGGTGTTGTTTTGCATGGCGAAATTAAAGAGGCCGATAAATGGCTGGGGTATGTTATTCCAATCCTTACAACATTCTATCCGCCATGGGGTGGTCGCGACGGAGGATATTCCGAAGGCCCCAGTTACTGGATGATGTATTTTAACTACATGCTTCAAACGGCCTACACATTACAAACTTCAATGAATCTGGATATTCTAAAGACAAATTTTTATAAAAATGATGGTTATTTTAAAATCTATGCATATCCCTATTATGGTGCCATGCGGCCCTTTGCCGATACCGGAATAGGAACTTATTGGCCGGCAGATAAAATAAATTTATACCGGTTAGCTACGGTATTTCATAATCCCTACTTCCGGTGGCGTGCCGAAGTAAGTCCGCCAAAAACCTTACCCGTAGCAGAAACGATTATACCTGTCTCTTATACACATCT
>WGCS01000307.1 GCA_015493685.1 Bacteroidales bacterium | reverse complement strand
GTAATATATCATCACTATGTACTCTTAATCTCTATCTTTAAAAATATCTGAATTATCTATATTTTGACCAGCATATTGTTGAATATCTTCGCTGATATATTTTAATTTTATACCTACTTCATTAAACATAGCTTCTGATTCAGCCCCGGCATGATATTTTTTTTCACAAACAACGCGTTTTATTCCGCAGTTAATTATTAGCATTGCACAGGTTCTGCAAGGAGTCATCCGACAATATAATGTCGCTCCATCAAGGGCAATACCTCTTCTGGCAGCCTGGGTTATTGCATTTTGTTCGGCATGTACCGTACGTACGCAATGCTGTGTTATATGCCCATCGTCATGGATTACTTTTTTAAATAAGTGGCCTACGTCATCACAATGGGGCAATCCTTTTGGAGAACCCACATAGCCTGTTACCAGTATTTGTCGGTCTTTGGTTATCACGCAGCCACTTCTTCCTCTATCACATGTAGCTCTTTTAGCTACCGTATCGGCTAGTTCAATAAAATATTCATCCCAGGAAGGGCGAATATATTTAGTTTTTTCTTTAGTGTTGCTCATGACTTAGTATTTGATGAATTATTTTATCAATAGCGTGATTTAATGTTGTTATATCTTCATCGTTATTAAATTTGTAATCAGCCATTTGAATGCATTTTCCTAAATTCTGTTTGTTTTCATCAGTGGTACTCATCTCTCTTTTCTCATTCAGAATAAAAGTCTCAAAATCAATATTATCAGTACTTGATTTACGCATTTTAATGCGCTGGTATCTTATTTTTGGGTCAGCATCTACAGCAAATAAATAAAAATGTGATTTTGCTTTAAGCGAATTTACTTCTCCCGGCGTGCGTATGCTTTCTATAATACAATTCTTGTTTTCTTTGATGGCCTGTTTGTAAAGCTGGTCCACAATAAAAGAGGGAGAATGTTTGGCTCGCAATTCATTTGCTACCATTGTCATACTGTCTCTATTAACCTCTAGATTTCTTTCTTTAATTTCATTAATTAGATATTCACGTACAGAATAATGAGTAAAATTGTAATTATCACTTAAATATTCGACAATAGTACCTTTTCCTGCGCCTAACGTGCCTGTAATTCCGATAACAATCATTAATTAATAGGTTTTGGTGTGTTTTAAATTATCAATCCATTTCTCATCTACAGCCAATGGTTTAAAATTTAATATAGCATCGAGTAACTTCTGTGGTTCGTTTTCAAAGATTACATTATGCCGATGTTCCACTTTCATAAATTTTTCTTCAGCAATATGATCTAAAAATTTTATCAAATGATCATAATAACCATCGATATTGAGAAAGCCAACGGGTTTTTCACTCCATCCCAATTGAAAATAGGTAAGCACTTCCATTACTTCGTCTAATGTGCCAAAGCCGCCCGGCATTGCAATAAATGCATCCGATAAATCATTAATCTTATTTTTTCGATTACTCATATTATCCACCACTATCATTTCATCCAGACCATCATGTCCAACCTCTTTTTCTTGTAATGCTGTAGGGATTACTCCAATGGCTTTACCCCCTTTTTCCATCAGGCTATCGGCAATTACTCCCATTAAACCCACTTTACCGCCACCAAATATTAAGTCTATTTTTTTGTCGGCCATTAGTCTTCCCAACTCTGCGGCTTTTTCTGAGTATATTTTCCGAGCCCCTATGCTTGATCCGCAAAATACTCCTATACTTTTTATTTCCATAGTTTGCTATATCTTATTTATTGGCTGCTAAAATAGGAATTTATCTTTTTAATAGTAGGGAAACACTACCTTATTTAGTATTTTGTTTTCAACTGTATGTTAAAGCTATCTCCCTTTTTTAAAGGGAGAACCCAAAGAGGGATTTTTTTCTTGTTATAATCGGCACTCCAATCTTCATACCTTATGATGCTGGTTGATGGGTGCTTATTTTAGCTTTTTATGCATTCTAATAGTACAAATCGATGATTTTCCTTACTTATCTTAACGGATGAAAAATATTTTTTTAGAAATGGACTGTAATTAAGATGACGGTTATAGACTACTATAAAACGGCCACCTTTTTTTAAATGTTCGAATGATTCCTTAAATAAATGAAGAGAAATTTCCGTATTTATTTCATATTCAAAATGAAATGGAGGATTACTGACTATTAAATCAAAATAATTTAATTCAAAATCTTCCAATGAGTCATTATAATGGTAATATGCCTTATACTCTTTTAAGTTTAATTTTGAGGATTCTATGGCTAGTATAGAATTATCTAATAAATGCATCTCTACCTCAGGCCAATTGTTTTCATCAAGTTGCTTTAGTATTTTCAATGCTATTATACCATTTCCTGAGGCCAAATCCAGGATTTTATTATCAGTTTGTTTCAGATTTATATTATCCATTAAAAATTGAGTGGCAATATCTATCTTATTAGAAGAAAATACTCCCGGATATTGTTGCAAATTAAATGGATAATCTGTTTTAATCGGATTAATATTCAGCTTATAATCTACTTCTTTGGGATGCTTAAGTAGTAAGAGTCTTGATTTTTTCCACGCTTTACTTTGCTCTGCTTCTTGAAAATATTCCGATGCAATTGACAACATTTGAGCACTAAAATATTTAGTCATAAAACTTGCAATTACAAGGGTATTTTCATCACTCTGTTTATGTATTTGTGTTAAAAATAAGCGAAAGAGTTCCATTGATTTTGGTACTCTTATTAAGGCCAATGAAACCTTAGTTGCTAAATTTTCCAGAGGGGACAACAGCCGAAGTGAGTTTATGCTTAAGTTATTGTTTTTACAATTGGTTAGGATTGATTTTTCTTGACTGCTATAATTGATTATTATGGATGGATTCCATTTGTATAGATGACAACTTAAGTAGCCAAAGCGATCGTTAGCTATAACAATATTATTTTTATCTATTTCAGTATCAGATATATATTCTAGTATGTAATCGTCGGCTGCTGAACTCAACTTTAAAGAGGAATTCTTCGTTTCGGGATAGCGTTGTAAGTTCAACATAGGTATAAAAATAATGGGTAAAAATGAATTAGCTAAAGCTTAATAGTCTCATTTTTACCCATATTATTGTTCTGTTATTAATAAAATTTGATACTTAGTTTCTCTTTGATAATTTCACTTAATTTTGAAATATCAATACGTTCTTGTTGCATACTGTCTCTGTCGCGAATAGTAACTGTATTGTCTTTAAGGCTTTGATGATCTACCGTAATGCAATAGGGAGTTCCAATGGCATCTTGACGGCGATATCGTTTGCCAATGGCATCCTTTTCATCATATTGGCAGAGATAATCCTGCTTTAAGGTATTCATTACTTCTCTGGCTTTTTCCGGCAGTCCATCTTTTTTTGTCAAGGGCAATATTGCTGCTTTCACCGGAGCTAATACCGGCGGAATAGCTAATACCACTCGCATACTTCCATCGATGAGTTTTTCTTCTTTATAGGCATACGATAAAATGGAAAGGAACATTCTGTCTAAGCCGATAGAGGTTTCTATTACATAAGGAACATAGCTCTTATTTAGTTCAGGATCAAAATATTGTAATTTTTTATTTGAGAATTTTTGATGAGCTGACAAATCGAAATCGGTACGACTATGAATCCCTTCCAATTCTTTAAATCCAAAGGGAAATTGATATTCAATATCTGAGGCAGCATTAGCATAGTGTGCTAATTTTTCATGATCGTGAAAGCGATAATTTTCTTCGGGAATTCCTAAAGCTTTATGCCAGGCAATACGACGTTTTTTCCAATGTTCAAACCATTTAAGCTCTTCTCCTGGACGAACAAAAAACTGCATCTCCATTTGTTCAAACTCACGCATTCTAAAGATAAATTGACGGGCTACTATTTCATTTCTAAAGGCTTTTCCTATTTGTGCGATGCCAAAAGGAATTTTCATGCGGCCGGTTTTCTGTACATTAAGATAATTTACAAATATCCCTTGTGCAGTTTCAGGGCGAAGATATATTTCGTCGGCATCTTCACTTACAGAGCCCATTTGAGTGCTGAACATCAAATTAAATTGGCGTACGTCGGTCCAGTTTTTAGATCCTGAAACAGGGCAAACTATTTCCAAATCTTCAATTAAGGTTTTTATGGCCTTAAGGTCTTCTGCTTCCATGGCACCATAGAGGCGTCCGCTTATGGACTCTATTTTGGATTGGCGGTCTTTTATTCTACCATTGGTTGTTCTAAACTCATTTTCGTCAAAAGCTTCCCCAAAGCGTTTGCGGGCTTTGCTAATATCTTTATTGATTTTAGCCTCTATTTTAGCCATATAATCTTCCACTAGTACGTCTGCTCGATAACGTTTTTTACTGTCTTTGTTATCAATCATTGGATCGTTAAAAGCGCCCAGATGTCCTGACGCTTTCCATACGGTAGGATGCATAAATATAGCACTATCGATACCTACAATATTTTCATTCATCTGAACCATGGATTTCCACCAGTAGTTTTTGATGTTGTTTTTAAGTTCAACCCCATTCTGGGCGTAATCGTAAACAGCACTAAGGCCATCATAAATTTCACTCGACTGAAATACAAATCCGTATTCTTTAGCGTGAGCGATTATCTTTTTAAATTTATCTTCGTTGTTTTGCATGTGGCAAAAGTATGGAAAATAGCCTAAAAAAATAATAGCAAATTTAGGTTTTGACAAAACGAAAAAAATGTATCTTTGCAGCTCGTTTATTTTGATAAATGAAAATGGGGGATTAGCTCAGTTGGCTAGAGCGTTTGACTGGCAGTCAAGAGGTCATCGGTTCGACTCCGATATTCTCCACTATTAAACTCCGAAGCTCCATTTTTATGGAGCGAAGGAGTTTTTTTTGTTAGTATGAGATTGTAACAAACGATAAGAGAAGCTCCATTTTTATGGAGCGAAGGAGTTACCTTATTTATTGTAAGTAAGTTTATTAGATTAAAATAGTACTAAATATACCCACTTACAATCGAGCAAATGTTCGGGTGGCACGAATAAATTGATAGATAAAGAAGCCTGCGGAAATACGCATTAATATACCAATAATTACATATAAGCCTTTCATTTCTGTCCCCATTTTATGAGCGGGATTTAGCATTCTAAGCTATTCTCCCACTGCCAGGTTAATCCTAATTCAAGTTTTTCACTCAAATCAGGATTAAACTGAAATTTAGATTTATAATTTGTAAGGAATAGGATTAAGAAGAAGAAATTATGCCATTATATAATAGTTAGATTGAGTTAGATTGGTCTTATTCCAGATGTTCCAGCCCTAGTTCAATAATACTTTTCTCGCGCATTTCTACTTTTCTTATTTTTCCGGTTACTGTTTTGGGACATTCGTTGACAAATTTTATGTACTTAGGTATTTTATAATGGGCAATAGTTCCGGTGCAGAAATCAATAATTTCTTTTTTAGTGATTTCAATACCTTCTAGTACATTAATCCACGCCATAACTGCTTCTCCATATTTTTCGTCAGGGACACCAATAACTTGTACATTATTTACCTTAGGATGGTTGCGAATATAAGCTTCGATTTCTTTTGGATATACATTCTCTCCTCCTCGGATTATCATATCTTTTATCCTTCCCACAATATCAATATAACCCTCTTCATCCATCGTTGCTAAATCACCGGTATGCATCCACCTTGCACTGTCAATAGCTTGACGAGTTTTTTCTTCATCGTTCCAGTAGCCAAGCATTACACTATAACCACGAGTACAAAGTTCACCTTTTTCGCCTCGGGGAACAACTAAACCGGTTTCAGGATTAATGATTTTTACCTCTTGATGTGGATGTACCTGGCCTACCGTGCTTACCCTTTTGTCGAAAGGAGTATTGGAGTTTGTTTGGGTACTTACCGGACTGGTTTCTGTCATTCCATAGGCAATTTGCATATCTTCCATTTGCATTATCTCTTGTACCTTTTTCATTAGGCTTACCGGACATATAGAACCTGCCATTATACCTCCCCGAAGACTTGTAACATCGTATTGTTTAATATCAGGATGCTCTAATTCAGCAAAAAACATTGTGGGTACTCCATACAGTATGGTGGCTTTTTCTTTATCAGTTGTTTTTATTACCATTTCAGCATCAAAGGATCTGCTTGCATATATCGCTGTTGCCCCATGGGACAGACAACCTAGATTTCCCATTACCATCCCGAAGCAATGATATAATGGTACCGGTATTATCATGCGGTCGGCGGCCCTAAGTTGCAATGATTCGGTAACAAAAAATCCATTATTTAAAATATTATGATGGCTTAGTGTTGCTCCCTTTGGAAAACCTGTTGTCCCACTGGTGTATTGAATGTTGATAGCTTGATCAAAACTTAAGGTTTGGGCTATTTCATCCAATATCTCAATGGAACTTTCAGAAGCTTTTGCCATTACTTGTTTCCAATTAAACATCCCTTTCATGGGTTTGTCTTCCAAGCTAATGATTGTGGTAAGATTTTCGGATTTAACACATTGCAGTTGTCCGGGAATACTATATTCCAGATGAGGAATTAATTGATATATCATTGCTGAATAGTCGGAATAATTGGTAGCCTTATCGGCAACTAAAAATTTGCATTCTGATTGTTTCAGTACATATTCCAGTTCATGTATTCTATAGCTGGGATTGATATTTACTAATATTGCACCCAATTTTGCCGTGGCATATTGCAGAACCATCCATTCTGCACAGTTTAATGCCCATATTCCAATACGATCACCTTTTCTTAATCCCATGGAATATAATCCTAGAGCACAGGTATTTACTTGATTTTGGAGTTCTTTGTATGTCCACCTGATATTTTGGTGCACTACAACTAAGGCTTCATTTTCTGCATGGAGCGATGTAGTTTCATCAAGCATCTCTCCAATGGTTTTACCTAGCAAGGGGACCTTACTGGTTCCACTTACATAACTCATTTGTTTTGTCATAAGCTCACTAAATTTATGGTTTGATAAATAGGTTTGTGATATATTTGGATGGAAGTATATTATTGTCGTCTTCCATTGCATTTGAGTTATTTATACTTGTCCATAAATTTATTAATAAGCACTATGAACAAAGGAATATCAGTAAAAGTAATACTCCATAAATTTTATTTTTTATCACAAAAGATAAAATCTAGACCACAAAGTTAAATTTATTTTTTAATAAATCACAAAATGGATTCATTTTTTTATAAAAAATACTCAGTTAAATCGAGCTTATATTGGAAAAAACTCAGGTTTTCATGGAAATGTAAAGCCT
This sequence comes from Bacteroidales bacterium, assembly GCA_015493685.1. Taxonomy (GTDB): domain Bacteria; phylum Bacteroidota; class Bacteroidia; order Bacteroidales; family UBA1556; genus UBA6267. The sequence goes on along the minus strand of WGCS01000307.1, from coordinate 33,953 downwards.
GAGTTCTTAGTAAAAAGCGGTAGAAGCTTTTTGTTGAATATATTAAAATAGGGTAGTTAGTGTACCTAGAAGTATTGTATTTTAAAGTCCTTTGGCTTCCATATACTGATCTAGCAATCGGGCAACATACTTTCCAAAGACATCAAATTCAAGATTTACAATGGTTCCTTCCTTAAAATTATGGAAGTTGGTATTGTCATAGGTATAAGGTATTATTGCTACTGAAAACTGATTGGGTTTTGAATCTACCACAGTAAGGCTAGTTCCGTTAACGGAGATGGAGCCTTTTTCAACGGTAATATTATTCTTGGCTTTGTCGTACTCAAAAGTATATTTCCAACTTCCATCGGTCTCTTCTACGCCAATACATTTTGCTGTTTGATCCACATGTCCTTGTACTATATGGCCATCAAGGCGCTCTCCCATGCTCATACTGCGCTCTAAATTAACTTCATAGCCTTCTTTCCATTCCATTAAACAAGTTTTGTCTAAAGTTTCTTGAATGGCGGTAACCACATACTGATTCTTATTGGCATCCACTTTGACTACCGTGAGGCATACTCCGTCGTGGGCCATACTTTGATCTACCTTAAGCTCTTTGGCTAAAGGAGTTTCTACACTGAAATTTATGTTACTTTGATCGCGATCTATTTTCACAATCTTTCCCATCGTCTCTACTATTCCTGTAAACATTACTTTTTGGTATTGATTTTATTTGTTATTAAAATATTATGTTTTAATGATATATACTTACACTGCCTCTTAATTCTCTAATTTTTAATCCTGACAATCTATATTCATAGACTTTACAAACATAAAAATATACTCCGTCGCTGCATTCTTTCTTTGAATTAATATCTTTACCATCCCACTGAATATCGGGATTCGTTGTTTTAAAAACTATTGCACCCCAACGATCAAAAATGGTCATATCTACCTTTTTAACAAAATCATAGGGAAAGGGAATAAAGAAATCATTATAACCATCCCCATTGGGGGTAAATACGTTGGGTAATCGATACAAATGACAACTATCTAAGTCGATACAAACAATATTACTTGCTAAACTTTCATTATCAAAAGAATCTATAGCAGTAACATAGTAGCAACCTACCACCGAATTTAAACCGCTATGAGTATAGGTGGTGTCATTGGCATTTTGAGGATTATAAATAATAGCATAATCAGTACTAATCTCGTTGGTATAATAGAGCTTGTAAGCCACAACATCATTAGCACAACTATTATTTGGATTGTTCCATAGCAATTGATTTTCAATAAGTTCGCAATTAGTTGTTATCTGTAAATGTGGAGCACAGGGTTTTACATCATCAATGGGAGTGGCGCAACTTATTTGCGACCAATTTATCAATGGATTAGTAAATCCGTTGGTTGTATATTCACCAATACTTTTTATTTTATAACAATAGTTGCTGCCGTTTACCAATCCGCTATCCGTATATGTTTGGTTTAAGCTAACTCCTATACTGTCAAAAATCCCATTGGTATTTTCCTTGTAAATAATATACTTTGTGTTAATCCAAGGTACTTGTTCGTTCCAGTTTAATAATACGCTGTTGGCGTGGCCTGTAGTATTCAAATAGATGCTTGATGCTTCCTGGGTATTGCCTACTTTAAATCGATTTCCAGGGGTATCGTTGATAAAATCGATACGATAAAAATGGGTGCTATCTTTTGTATTTATATTTTTCTGTTGATAAACAGTGTCGTTAAGCGAACTTAAAGAGTCTAATAATGTCATGGCTTGCCCAATACCGGTGGTATTATGATAAATTAAATATTTGTATGGGCCTGGAGTTTGACTGAGATTAAGCGAATCCGGTTTCGACCAGATAATAGTTGCCTTACCTTGGTTTGTATCGGTACTGTCAATACTAATATTGGTGATAACAGGCACATCTTTTATCAGTGAAGTACAAGTCTCCAGTGAGGGATAACTCTCTGCGCCATCGGGGAATACAGCTACTACCATATAACAATACGACGGACCATGAATTAAACCATAGCCATTATTATTATCTAGAAAAGTGGTGTCTCCGCTGGTGCTGCCTATTTTTACATAACCTGTCCATGGAGGCACGCCTGTTTCGCAATGCGATGGTATATAACCAATATAACCATTATGGCGGTATATGTCGTAGCCAATCCTGTTGCTGCAATATTCTTCGTTCCAACTAAGCTTAATGTTATTTGCTCTGGGTGTTGCTGTTAAATTCTCCGGCGGTGGGGCAACGACTTTTATAAAAACTGATTTTATATCTACCAGATTTATTGGTGTGCCATTGTCTGTGGCTTTAAATATCATTTGATAGGGTTGTAGTTGAACATGTTCACATACAGGTATCCATGAAAATAAAGAACTTACATGGCCCACACCATTGGTTGGCTGAGGAAAGTGAGCCTTGTTATTGGTGAGTACCAAAGGACCGCCTGTTGCTCGCAAACTGATTACATCATTGTCGATATCAGTGGCTTTTACTCTAAAACTTAAAGTATCGCCAACAGTTACGCAAGTATCATTAATATGCTCTATTACAGGAGGATGATTGTTGCAGGCGCCAATGGTAATTTGCATATCTCTGGTTAGGTTACCAATTTCAATTCCGCGGCGATATTCTTTAATTAATATTGCTACATTATATTCTCCTTGTCTTTGAGGATTGATCCAACTTAGTGTGCCTGTGATAGGGTCGATGCTGAAACTTACACTGGCGGAGGGAAAAGTATATCCTTGTATGAAGTTTCCATTGGCACCACGGCAGGCTACTAGTTCATAGGCTAAACTGTCGCCGTCACTGTCGTATGCACCCGGATTATGATAAAATGGAAAGCCTACACAACCATTGTCTATGGGTGGATTTAATAATACAGGTGAACTGTTTGGGCCTATAAATGGATTGATTGTAAGCGTTGTTTCTATGTAAAATGGTACATTTATGGAATTGGGGATATTAATTACTCCTCCATTACGATTGGGATCTTCCATACTTATTACAAATGTTCCTTGTCCACTAAAAGTATGAATACCTTTATATAAATTTAGGTTTACATAGTTGGGTAATAAGGTTTTCTGATATCGATTTACTACCGAAGAAGAACCATCGCCCCAATTGATATTTAAACTTGGCCGGTCGGCAGGTGATAAACTGTAAGTGTAGGTTAGTATGGTAAATTCATAGGTAAGACCCGAAATATGCTTATAAGTTATTTCTCCTGCCCTATTGTGCGTAGCATAAGCACCTAGGCTAATAAAAATACTAATCCATAAAAATAATGTCTTACGCATAAAAGCAATGTGTTTCTTTGGCAAAATTAAGCAAAACAAAGACATATTTTATAGCAAATAGTTTGCCGATTTGTTTTCCTATTGGTATTAAACATTAAACTTTTCCTTTTATTACTTCATAATGAGGATATTTCCGGTTTGATAAATCTTAAGTAGCTAATAATATGAGTGTTAGTTCTGTTCTGAATAGCAATATGAAAGCTTATATAAATTGGAATTAATACATAACAATAATTATATGTTGCACTAAAGGACTTTAATAGCTATCATTGTTGTCCGATAAAGATATTTATTTTAAACTTGAATCCATATAATTAAAGGCTGGTAGAGGTTTGAGTATTATTGTACCTTCCTTTTGGATTAATTGTCAACAATTTATATCTTCCTATTTTTTATCGGGCAGTAATGAATAGATGCAATAATTATACAGCTAAGCTTTTAATGGTTTAATTAATAAAATACTTACTAATAGGATTTTATACAAATTATAAAAATGAACAATATTCTAGTATAAATTACCTGAAATTTGTTTCATATACCTGACAAATGGCCAACGATCTAGCGTTAAAATAATTTTGGATGCTAGGAAAATGTAAATTACTTTTACCAACTTCCTCCGGCTCCGCCGCCGCCAAAACCTCCGCCGCCGAAGCCACCAAAACCTCCTCCACCTCCGAAGCCGCTTCCACCACCAAAGCCACCAAAGCCCCCGGTTCCGCCACCAAAATTATTGTAGTAGCCCGTATGGTTTCCGGAGTTCATTAGGAGCATCATTGCGGCCCAAAAGCCGATATTATTAAGCCTTCCGTATCGATAGGCGCTTACTCCCATTTTTCCTCCAAATAGAAATACCGCCAAAAGAATAAATAGAAGTAATGGGAGTATGCTTCCTTTATCCTTAACAGGATGTTTCTTGGCATATTGACCGGCTGTATATTCTCCCGAAGTAATATTCATAATTACATCAATACCGGCATTCAATCCTTGATAATATTTACCATGCTTGAAATAGGGAATCATTTCGTTATTAACTATTCTATTGGCAATGGCGTCAGGGAGTACTCCCTCCAGTCCATATCCCACAGCAATAAAGGCTTTTCGCCGTCCCGAACTTCCTGTGGGTTTTACCATTATTAGTATTCCATTGTCTTTTCCTTTTTGGCCAACACCCCACTTTTGCGCCAGGCGAATGCTGTAATCAGCCCGATCCATACCTTCCAGATCTTTGACGATAGCTATTACAATAGCAGTGGATGTTTTTTGGGTAAAGGCCCTTAGTTTAGTTTCCAATTGCTGCTTCTCACCCGAACTTAATACCCCTACAAAATCGTTTACCGCTTGTGGTGGATTTGGACGTGGTGGTAGGCTCTGCGCCATTATCCATGATGTGTTTAGCGTCAGAAGTAATAATAATAGTTTTATTCGTAATTTCATTTTATAAAAATTTATTAATTTGATAAGTCCGAAATACTTCGGGGACAATATTTTATTCCTGCCCTTGTGGGTCAAATTAAGATTAAAAATTTCTCCCGTCTTGATTTTGACAAAAATTTACCTTTTTAAACTGCGCTCATTGATATAAAAATACATACTGATTTTTATTGTTGCTTCACTATTTATTGTGAAAGATATTAATTTGTTTTCCATCCCCATTTCTTAAAAATTGGTTTAGCTTTTTCACTTTTCAAAAAGTTAAAAAAATCAATAGCCGACTTGTTATTTTCTGCATTTGTTGTTAGTGAGATACCGCAATCACGGTATAGTGTATATTTTTCTTTGACAGGAATAAAATCAGCTAATTTTGGATTTGAGACTTGCCAGATATTCCATGTTATCCAAACATCGATGCTGTCGTTACTAATCCATTCCTTTTTTGCAACACCACTATTTGGAGCATAAAAAACGATATTCTTTCTAAGCATTTTCAAACTATCTATGCTCTTTGTTTTGCCAATCATGCTTTCCCAAACTCCGGTTAATCCTGCCCCTGTAACTACTAGTACTTTGATATTAGGTTTTAAAATAGCCGATAATGAATGGATGTTTTTAGGATTCCCCGGTCGTATAAGCAATCCTGATTTTCTCAAATATAATGGTGCTATTGTTTCTTTTTTTATACTATTAAATTTTTTACTAAAATTTGTCATCATAAATTCAGAGCCACTATAAATGATATCTGCATTTTTTTTGGCAGCAGCTTCCCATTTTGAAACAGGTCCTTTTATTACTTTTATTACAATATTATGTTGTTTGCCATATATCGCTGCTGCTTCATTTATTGCAGGATATGGCCCGCCAGGCCCATAGACAAATAAGGTATCTGCTTGTCCGTAAGCAATAGCTTGTATTAATAATAGAACACTAAATAATGTGATTCTTAATTTATTCATCTTGAAATTCTAGTTAATTATATACCTACTAACTAATAATAATATTAATACAAAGCTTCGGTTATTTGCCAAAAGATATTTCGTCAGCCAATTCATTGATATCATCCTTTTGGTAAGGAAAATAAGTTTTTAATTTCTCTCCCGCCATGCCAATAGCTTTAACAAGGCCATTGGTAAAATCTCCTTTTTTAAATTCTTCAAGCATACGGGCTTTTACTTCTTCCCAAAAATTCTCAGGAACAACTTTATTGATGCCTACATCGCCAAGGATAGCAAATTTTTTGTCCTTAACAGCAAGATATATCAACACTCCGTTACGGAGTTCCGTTTTGTGCATTTCTAATTTCTCAAATACAAAAGCAGCCATATCCATTACATCACCCTTACACCGCTTATCGATATGTACTCGTATCTCGCCTGAAGTTTCTTTTTCTGCCGCCTTAATAGCTGCTACAATACGCTCCTGTTCTGTTTTGCTAAAAAATGTTTCAACTGCTGCCATAGTTTTATGTCTTAAAATTTAACGCTGGGAGCATTCTGTGCACTCGCTTTAGCCTGAAACATCTCTCTTGTTTTAAATTCATCAGGAGAGCCAAAGGTACGTAAAGCATAGGCTCTAAATTTGCCTCTGATAAAAGAATTATACTTCTTTACACTCTCGTTATACCTTCTACGAGCTACATTAATACGGTTCTCGGTACCTTCCAGCTGAGCTTGTAAATCACTGAAATTTTGTGTGGATCGAATCTCGGGATATGCCTCAAAAGCTAAATTAATAGCCGTGTTTATTTTCTTACCCATAAGTTCCATATCCTTAGGAGTGCGTGCGTTAACAATCCCGGCACGCGCTTGTGTTACCTGTGTTAATATGGTCTTCTCATTCTCAGCAGCCCCCTTTACCGTAGCCACCAAGTTGGGTATTAAATCGGCCCTGCGCTGGTAAGCACCCTGCACATTACCCCACTGCGCATCTACCTCTTCTTGCAAACCAACAGCCTTATCGTAGGAATTATTCATCCAACTTACTGTAAAAAAAGCAAATAACGCTATAATTCCCCCAATCAATATGGGGATAAATAATTTTTTCTTTGTCATAATATCTTGTTTTTAATTTGGAGTAAAATTATAAAATAATAGCTTCTCTTTAGTATCTTTTAACAATGATTATAGTTTTTTATTTTTTCTTTGGGCGAACGGACGGGCTATCCGCTGTATCTCACAAGGAATCTCTTTGCTGTTGTTACATTGATGTGATTTTTTACTACCACTTTTATGGGTACAATTTATCCTATTGTTCCTTGTGAGGATGCCGCTACTATCCCTGTCGCAAGGCTTACTTCCCGATAATTAGGTTTGTTTTATTTAGAACCATTGTTGTCCGATAAAAATAGTGATTAATTCCAGTTTTGCTAAAAGGGGGAATCCAAAGGACAAAACTAAAGAATAAGCTCCGGCACGAGCTTTTGCCGATGGCAACAATCATCCGCCTAAGGCGGATGAACGTCCGCATAGGAAAGAATTGCGTTAAGAAAATTAGGGAATATTTCGTAAATAAACATAAACCGTTCAACGACGTTAAGGATTTTTCTTTTTCAGAAAAATCATTAAAAGGAGGCGTTTTTATGTTTTAGAAATAGTTTCTAATTTTTAGCAATTCTTGCCAGTGTCATGTCAAGTTTATTATGGCGTTTAAGTCGCAGTAATTTTTGTGGAGGGCAAGGCATAAATTTTTTAGCATAGCTAGTTTGTACTGAGCCTGTCGAAGTAAGCTATGGTCACAAATTTTAACGTAGACATCTGCAAAAAGGACAAGACTTGCTGCGCTAATAATAGGCCTGACGTGGCACTTTCGGCGGCTTTTTTGCCTACTTTTTCAGCTGCTGGAAAAAGTATGAAAGAAAGATTTATAACAACTTTGAATATCAGTCGAAAGCTTAATCCCACTTTTTTAGAAATGGAGATTTAGGGAAGAAAGAAATTCCTCTTTTGGTTCGCCCTTTTATAAAGGGAGATGGCTTATCGTAATAAGGTTACAGAGCCGGTATATTTGCGACGAACATTCTTTGAATCAACAATATAGATTATATAATTATAAATATCAGCTTCGCAATTTGTGGAGGTCTTCTGATCTCTGCCGGCCCAGTACTGATGATAATTATTTGATTGATATACCAAGCTTCCCAGTCGGTTATAGACATACAGTTTAAAGGACTTTAAATGATTATCTGAAAAAACAGGAGTAAATAAATCATTAAGTCCATCTCCGTTGGGAGTAAAAGCACCGGGAGAGAAAAGTGAGGGTCCATTGTCGATTTCTATCGTAGCCATCGCGGTATCGGTGCAATTATATGTGTTGTTTACAATAAGTGTTGCAAGAAATTTTCCTTTACCGACATAAATATGGTAAGGATCGTCTTCGGTAGAAGTATTATAAATTCCACTTTGTGGTTCTCCAAAATTCCAAAGTAGATGTGTGTATTGTTTGGAGTAATTATAAAAGTTTACAACAGGGTGATTTTCATCCGGTTTTATTGTGTTTACCCTAAATTCGGCATGGGGTTTAGGAAATACTGTAACTATAGAATTTTTAGTTGTATCGGCAGAGCATCCAGCCTGATTGATTAGTCTTAAACTAACACTATAGCTTCCCGGCACGGAATATACATAAGATGGATTTTGTAAATTAGAGGTGTTATTAGTTGACAATGGATCTCCAAAGTTCCAATGATATTGTAAGTTATTATAATTAGTATTAACAAATTGTACCGCTGTGGAATCGCAGTGGACCATAGATTTTACTGAAAAGTCTACATCGGGTAAGTCATTAATATGTATATTCAAACTATCGGGAAAAGAAAAACATCCTCCTTCATATACTTGGAGCTTTATTTTATAAATTCCGGCCTGAAACCATCTCAAACCAATGGGACCCTGTCCTGTTCCTGAAACATTAGGTTGCCCTTCGAAATGCCAATTATATAATGCTGTTGAACCGGCATTTCCTTGGTATCGGGCAATACTACTATCATTAAGACAGATAGAAGTATCTGCCATAATACGGCAGCTGGGGCGATGATTTACTTGTATATAAGTAGAGTCGTATCCCTTGCATCCATTACTATCGAGTATTCGTACTTGATAGCTGTTACTTTGCAGAGGAGATAAAACAATACTATCTGTTGTTTGGCCGGTATTCCATTGGATACTCATAAGAGGTGAGTTTGAAATAAGCCAGAGTCCCAGTGTGTCGTAGGAGCATATTACGGAGTCTGTTTTATGAATACTTACAAGGGGCAAATCGGCTACTCTTAGGGTTATTTGGGCTGAATTACTACATGAATTTGTATCGCTTATGCTAATGGAGTAAGTAGAAGTACTGTCGGGACTAACTCGAATTGTGTTTGTGTTGTTTCCTGTATTCCATTGATAAGAGGTAAAAGAAGGCGAGGTATTAGTGCTAATGGTTGCTGTATCTCCTTTGCAAAGAATAGATGGTATTACTCCAATGGTAATAGTAGGAAGTTGATGAACAATTACTTTTATAGAATCACTTTTGCTACATCCAATACTATCATAGGCCGTTACAAAATATTGGGTGTCCTGATTGGGTACTACTTTTATGGATGAAACAGTATCCCCAACACCCCATTCGAGATTCAGATTGCTACTATTGCTCACTATATTCAAAATAATTGAATCACCATTACAAATTTCCGGTGAGGAAGGGTTGAATGTGAATTGGGGCGCTGGGTTTACTGTCACCATTATGGAGTCAATACTCGAACATCCAAGAGAGTCGGTAGCAATCAAAGAATAAAAAAGTGAGTGTGTTGTTGAGCTTGCTATTTGAGGAGCATGGCTTCCTGTATTCCATAAAAGTTGTAAACTTGAATCGCTGTAATTAGCTGTAAGAATGCAGCTGTCGTTGATACAAATTGGATTAGCATTTGCTTGAATGGAGATAATAGGTAAGGCATGGGTATGTATTCTTGCTGTGGCAGTATCAGAACAGGAATTACTGTCTGTTACTATCAATTGATAGGGAGAATTATTTGATTTGGCATATAGGGTAGCTGTGGAGTCACCGTCGGACCATTGATAGTGGGATGAAGCGATGTTTGTGGTTTCGAGTAATATTGAGTCCCCTTGGCATAGGGTGGTATCTGTAATGTTAATGTTAATGTTAGGTCGCTGATATACAATTAGTTGTTTGCTGATATTACTTTGGCAGCCTTGCGGGGTAATTGCGCTTAAAGTAAAATCGCTTGTATCTTGCAATATCAGGGCAATATTAGAGTTCGTGTCGTTGGTATTCCAGCGGTATTCACAATTTGTTATTGAACTGTGGCCAATCAATATGGCGCTGTCACCTTGGCAATAAGTATTTTTATTGCTGCTAATTGTTAAGTTTGGTTTGGGAGCTACATTTACCAATAAACTATCGGTTTTGATACATCCATCGGTACTTATTCCAGATATTTTATAATATATCGATTGATGTGGCCGGTAAAATACGGTGTCATTATGTAAGCTCGATTTCACCGGAATATCTTGCCATTGGTAATTCTCTGCTCCTATTGCTGTAATCCTTACGGTATCGCCTTGACAAAGAGGATTTGCATTTGTGCTGAAATAGTTAATGGGTTGGCGTCTTACATCACAACGAATAGTTGTATCCCTAATGCATCCAAAACTATCAGTGGCCATTAGAGTATAAAGGGTATTTCTATTGGGAAATAAATAGACTTGATGATTGTTAAGCGTTTGTAAACTGGGCGAATTAATCCATGAATATCGGTCATTTCCATGAATAGTAATTAATAAACTATCTCCAATACAAGTGGAAATATTACCCGGACTAATATTTATACTAGGTAAAGCTCTTGTTTGAATCCTTATGCCGGCTGTATCTCTACAATGATTATAGTCATAACCAATTACTTGGAATAGTTCATTATTAGTAGGAGCAGCAGCATTTTGTGCTGTGGTATTTCCATTATTAGGATTTAGCCATTGGTAGGTAAGCCCTCCTCCGGCAGACAGGAGAATACTGTCGCCGCTACAAACTTCAGTGCGGCTACTGCTTAAACTAATGGAAGGTCCGGCATATAAGTTTATAAATATAGAATCCTTTGAGGAGCAATGGTGCCTGCTGTTGGCGATAACTTTATACCATCCTGCTTGTTGCGGAGTTGCAAATAGTGAAGAGTCAATAGCCTTGCTTATATTACTGCCAAACCAATTAAAATAAGCTCCATTATCAGCCATGATAATAGCTGTATCACCCAAACAAATTTGTGGAGTTACGGTGTGTAAACTTACTGCTGAGTCGTGATAAACATTTATGGTAGTATTACTTATCTTAGAACATCCGCTGCCATAAGTTAAAGTAAGTTGATAGGTGCTATTTTGCAGAGGTGCAATGTTTATACTTGTTGTAGTATCTCCTGTATTCCATAAATAGGAGGAGGCAACATTCTGGCTTGTGGAATGTAATGTAATACTGTCGCCAAAACAAATGCTGGGATTCGTGGGAGTGATAGTTGCGGGTGTCCAAGTAGTGAAGTGGGCATAAGCAGTATCGCTACAAGCATTGGAATCGAAGCCAACGACCATATAGGTCATATTGGTATTTGGTATTACTATTACAGAATCTCCATGGTTATTAGAGAGGCCAATTGTTGGATACCAATTATAGTGAGAAGCCCCGGAAACCTGAAGTAGTTGAGAACTACCGGAACATATTTGGGTAAAGTCGGGACTTACATTTACTGTTGGGGCAATAAAGGTATTAACGTTAATTTGAGCGGTATCTGTGCAGCCACTAAGGGTCGTTCCTTTTACAATAAAAGAAGTATTATGATTTGGAAAGGCTCTAATCATTGACCCATTAAAGGAAGTGGAATTGCTATCAGAAGAAGACCAAGTATAAATGCTAGCCCCGGAAGCTTCTAATTTTATTGTGTCTCCAGGACAGCTAAGTGTTTTGTTGGCAGTAATGCTTACTACCGGATTTGCTTCCACTTCAATATAAATGGAGGTATCGGAAAAACAGTTTGTATTAATAAGGGTTGTTCTTAAATGAATCCATTGGCTTTGCATTGGCTGTATCCATTGTTGCGCACTTTGGTTTCCATTGTTCCATAAATAGCTCGTATTAGAAGTATTGCTATAAGCTGATAATAAAATAGAATCGCCTTGACAAAGATGTCTCTCGGTGGTATGTATTTCGCTGAGAGGAAGTATGTTAAGTTTGCTTACTGCGGTATCGGCACAGCCATACTGATTTTTTCCAATAACACGATAAAGGATTGATGTATCCGCTTTGCTAATTACCGTAGGACCACGATTAGTATTGAGGTATGTATTAGGATACCAAATATAGGTAGAGGCACCAACGGCTGTAAGGATAGCAGAGTCATTTGGACAGACTTGTGTTGTGGTTGGATTTATATTTATGTTCGGATATGCATGGACTCTTATAGGGGTGAGAATGCTATCCGTACAACCGTTATTATTGGTGCCTACTACGGTATATATCGTTGTTATATATGGTTTTACTGTTGCGGTGGAATCACTAGTTGTTCTTAATCCATTGGCTCTTAACCACTGGAAATTGTCAGCGCCATATACCGAAAGATTTACGCTTTCGCCTAGGCAAATATCAGAGGTATGTGGATAAAAATTTACTTTCGGTGAAGTCTTTACAATTATCTTACTTTCAAGAGTATCTTTACATCCGTAGCTATTGGTGCCGATAAGTTGATAGATGATATTTTCTGTTGGTTTTGCTATTACAGCATTATTTAGACTATCATTTAAAAAACGCCCCGGTTTCCATTCATAGGTATAGCCTGATGCTCCGTATCCCGAAAGTAAAACTTTTTCGCCTTGACAAATGGTAGTACTAAGGGTGTTAATATGAATAGTTGCATCGGGGACTATGGATACCGGAACATTAATGGTGTCGCTACAGCCAAATTTATCAATGCCAATAAGTTTGTAAGTGGTGTTATTTTGGGCATAAGTGATTACTCTACTTCCGTGGTTTTTGTTTAAATTGGTAGCAGGAAGCCAAGTATAATATTCTGCACCAATAGCATTGATGACTCTACTTTCTCCATTACATACTCTCACGGGTGAAGGTGTTGTCATTATTCTGGGCTTATGATAAACTATAATATTAATATTTCCCGAATTGGTAAAGCCTAGCGAGTCAACAACATTGACAGAGTAGTTGGTGTTCTGAGTAGGTTTTACCCACTGTCCTTGTTGTTGTATCCCATTACTCCAGTTGTAGGTACAATAGACATTGGTAAGTGCAGTAATATAAGTAGAGTCTCCGTAACAGATTTTACGATGATTGGTAACGACTTTTAGCTGAGGCCTTGGGTTTACAATGGCTGTGTCATAATTTACGCAACCATTGGAATCGGTACCCATAACGTGAAAATGAGTTAGCGTATCAGTAGCAATTCTCAGACTATGGGCGCCCGCCATTATAACAGGAGCTACAGGATCCCAAATATACTGTTGCCCACCGGAAACATTAAGGGTATATGGACTCATGGCTTGTACTTCTACATAATGAGGGCTAATAACTATAGTGGGTAAAGGATTAATAGTTATTTCAGCCTCTTGATTAGCACTTACTAGGCAACCATTGTTGTCCTTCATTATTATATTTAAGTGGGTGTTTGAACGAGGAGACAATAGAATAGTATCATTGTTTGGAGATTGCCATAGACTGGATGCTGTCCAATTTTGAATGGGCATTCCTCCGCTGTTATCTACGTTTACCATGGCAGTATCGCCAAGGCATATAGTTTGATGCAGAGGCCTTAAGCTAATATTTGGATGAGGAAAAACAGCTATTGTTGCACTATCAACAGATGAGCACGATTGCTCATTGGTAACGGTTACCATTATTTGTTGCTGCGATAAAACTCTATATTTTGTTTGGGCTAAGGTACTTCCGTTATTCCAATGATAGCTGAGGTTTCTTTCGTTAGATTCAACATTAACAAGTGTATTTGTATTGGAACAAACAATACTATCGCTAAGTTTAATATTGAATTCGGGCATTACCCTGATAAGTTTTGATACCGTATCAGAACAGCCAAAAATATCAACGCCCACTGCTGAAATCTGACTACTATGAGACGGAGAAAAGAGAAAATAATTTTGGTTATAAGCGAGGACTTGTCCCTCTGATAGCCAATAGAAGAAGTTGGTGCCGGAAGCATTAATTTTTATGGTGTCTCCATTACATATTTTGTTTTTATTTGTGTATAGCTGTACGTTAGGCTTTTGATAGACAAATAGTGAAATAGAATCAATGCTAGAGCATCCTTGCAGATTGCTTCCTTCAACATAATAGCTTTGACTATGAGAGGGTTGAGCAATAACGTTAGCCCCGTAATTCCGGTTTAGTGTGCTATCATTAAGCCAATGGTAGTTGAGAGCACCATGAGCCGTGAGTGAAGTGAACATATTACTGCAAAGTGTATCGTAAGTGCTGCTGATGCTCAGTGTAGGATTCGCTTGGGTTAAAATGCTTAGCCGTACACTGTCAAGACAAGCGTAACTATTGATTCCCTTTACCCAAAAAGTATCAGAATAGCTTGGTAGAATACTTACTTCGCTATAATTAGGATTATGGGTAATAATAGGTAAGTTGGGCCATATAAACCGGTTTGCACCACTAAGTATAAAATGGGCTGTATCATTTTCGCAAATAGTATTGAGTGTTGGACTTGCGCTTATTGTAATAGCAGGGAAAATCACTAAATTTTTTGAATTGGAGCTGGTGCAGCCGTATCCATTACTGCTACTAACTTTAATAGTTGTATTGGCGGTTATAGGTAGAAGTAGGCTGTCGGTATGCTGGCCAGGGAGAAGAACATTATCTTTATACCAAGAATAATTGGTTGATCCTGAAGCGATAAGAGTAGTAGTTTCTCCTTTGCAAACACTATCGATGGAGCTACTAAGATGTATCACGGGAGAGGTGTGAACAGTAATTGCTTTTTGTATAGTAGTGCTGTTTCCGCAGGCATCGGTACTTGTTAATTGGATGCTGGTATCGCGGATGGCCGGGAAATTAAGTTGAGGATTTGTATTGCCGTGTCCCCATTGATAATGGTAAGGGCTCATCCCGCCTTGGGTACCGGCAGTTAGAGAAATTTGATCTTGCTGACAGAATATAGAATCACCAATAATAGTAGCGTTTAAAGGATTGTAATTGCTAATATTAAATTGAACGGTGTCATTGGTGCAACTCGAAATAGGAATAATACAAGAAATAGATTCTGTAGCTTCATTTATGGTGTCAAGAATAGGAATGATATTCAATCGTACACTATCTATACCCGCTGGAATAAGTATGCTGTCGGGAATATGAGTGAAGTCAATATTGTTTTGTGCACTTCCTGCCAAAGAGATTGGTACCCAGTAATCAAAATTAAGTGGCCTTGATAGAATAAAATCGATGGCAGCGCTATCACAACCTTCGTTGATAGTATTTCCATTGCTGCTGGATGTGCTGGTATTTATGTGTAAGCCGATAGAGGTAAAGCTATTGCCTTCAAGAAAGACCCCCGAATCGTAAGAATGATCAGAGCCATCACCAATGGCAATTTTAATATGATATACCTGACAGGGAATGACATTTATTCGTGCTTCCATTTTTGTTGTTAAGCCATCAAGTTGGAGGCTCATTCCGCCGGTATTATCTATATAATAGTTGCAGTTAGTACAAGGTCCCAGATTATTAACGCCATTATTAATAGTATTGGTGGAAATGGGGATAGTTGTTCCCGGAATAAGTGCTATATTTTTGTTGTTGTATTGTCCTCCTATGGGATTGGGTCCGCTGATAAAGAAACCAAATACATCATTAAAGCCGGAACCTACCCATTCTGAATATTCCTCTGAACCAAAAACAAAATTAAAACGAATGCTATCAGTGGTAGGAATAAAGTCAAATTCTAATACAGCTGCATCATAGATATTGGAGAGGGGAATAAGACTTTGTAGTTGAGGATCGCTACCTCCTTGGGTGTTGTACTGTCTATTGGGAACAGTATTGGCTCCGGCTAAGTCCACAACTCTACCGGTTGACAACATAATTCCATTGGTCATACCCAGAATGCTAGAATTAGCATGGGTAAAACCACCAATAGATAAGGAGGACCCGTGGTAATGAATATTACTAACGGATACACCATTCCCTAAGAGAATATTTTCCACCAATTCTTGTGGAGAATATCCTGTTTGAACGACAAATTGCGAATACGAAATTCCAGGATGTAAAAAGAGCAATGTTAACATCAAAAAACCGCAAACACTTTTTGCCATTTTCTTATTGAGAGCTTTCATAGCAAGGTTAATTGAGCGGTTAATCCTTGTTAAACAATCGAATAATCAAATAGCTGTGTAAGACTATTTAAAATAGTTGTTTTAGATAGTGGTTTATACGGTGATTTTTTGGCTAAGGTTACGTGATTTTGTAAAAAAAACAATTTAATTTATAATAGATAGAAGATGAATGATATAGGAGTATTAAAAGAGCATTATTTTGTGGTTTTTGACAATAGAAAGACGTTTGTTATTGATAAATAAAAAAATCTTTTGGTTTTGAGAGATGATATTTACGTGAGTACAATTCCGGCTAATTTTTGCTAAAAAGGAATAAAAATCATAGACCCTGAGATAGGGATAGCACAAAGTTAGCAAATTTTTAAAAGATAAAACGAGATATACTGTAAACAGAATAAAGCCTATTTAGGGTCTGCTGAAAAGCACATAAAATAGTAATCTATAAATATTTATGAATGTATTCCGCATAATAAGTGTGAGATTTCCGAGCATTATAGTATAAAATCCGAGCAATTATTAAAGCTTGATAAAGCAATTTTTTGTTACTCAGAAGCACAACTCTTTTTTTAACTTCTTCGTCTTGAAGTCTTTTTATACATCTACAGCTCAGAAATCAAAAAACATAGGTACGTTTCGAAAAGCTCAACGCATAGCTTCTGAGCTTTTCAGCAGACCTATTTAATATCATTTGTAATTACTAATGTGTATTAAGTTTTGTTTTACTTTTGAAGCCAATTTTTTTATCAAATACTATTGAGATGATTTTAAACACCATATATCAGGGTGAGCATCTGCTTCCCGGAACCATAGGACAAAGCTTTATCTATATTGCTCTACTAACAGCCCTAATGAGTTTTGTTTATTATTTACTTGCTGAGATAAAAGGAAATAAACGTTTTCATACTATTGGGCGTAATTCTTTTAAATTACATTTTTTATCCTTGGCAATTGTGGGGATAAGCTTTTTTTATATCTTGCTAAATCACTATTATGAATATGCTTATGTATGGAGACATACGGCATCATATTTACCATTAAAGTTTATTATTTCTTCTTTCTGGGCAGGGCAAGAAGGAAGTTTTTTGCTGTGGGTTCTTATTGAATCGGTATTGGGAGTTATTCTTTTATATACGGCTAAGCGTTTCGAAAACAGAGTGATGACAGTGATTGCGGCAGGGCAGTTTATGCTAACGACAATGATCTTAGGTATTAGACCTCTGGGTTTTGTTTTGGGGCAGAGTCCTTTTACTTTGTTACGCGAGGAAGCTGCCAATGTGGGTAGTGCTTTCTTTCAGAGTGCAGATTATTTATCAAATATAGCCGACGGTTATGGTATTAATCCACTTTTGGAGAACATTTGGATGATTACTCATCCGCCTTTGTTATTTTTGGGCTATGCAGCAGCAATAGTACCTTTTGCTTATGCTATTGCTTCATTATGGAAGTGTGATTATAAATCGTGGCTTAAACCGGCTTTCCCATGGACAATATTTAGTGTGTTGTCGCTGGGTGGAGGCATTTTATTGGGAGGTGCATGGGCATACGAGTCGCTGACTTTTGGTGGGTTCTGGGCTTGGGATCCTGTGGAGAATGCCTCTCTAATACCTTGGTTGGTAATCGTTGCCAGTATGCACATGATGATTCTTAACAAAAGGAGAAATCATTCCTATGGTTTAAGCTATATCTTTATTATTTTAGGGTTTATTCTTGTTGTGTATGCGAGTTATTTGACGCGTAGTGGTGTCCTTGGAGAGACTTCTGTTCACGCTTTTGGCAACAATGGTTTAAGTGCACAGATGATACTTATAATGGCCATTGTTGTTATAAGCTCGTTATTCTTATATTTTAAAAATTATAAGCATTTTCCTAAGAATAATAAAGATGAATTTCTGTCAAGGGAGTTTTGGATGTATATTGGTTCGTTAGTATTACTACTTTCTGCTTTTCAAATATTTATATCTACTTCTATTCCTGTTATTAATAAAATTTTTGGCACTGATATAGCGCCGCCTTTGGAAGTAACAGCTTATTATAATAAATGGCAACTTCCCATGGCAATTATGGTGGTTCTGTTAATTTCTATTTCATTGGTTTTAAAATATGGCAAGAACAACTTTAGGAGTTTTTCCAAACGCTATGGTCTTGTTTTTATTATTACTACTATATTTTTTGTAGGGGAGATATTTCTTTTTCAAATAGAATCAGTAGGTTTTTTGCTGTTTTTGTTCGCCATAAATCTTGCTATTTTTAGTTCTCTTGATTTTCTTTTTAGAAATAGATTCAATTTATACAGTTTGAGTAATAGCATTTCTCATTTAGGTTTTTCCTTGTTTCTATTGGGAGTTCTTGCTGCTTTCTCCAATATACATATTATCTCGTCCAATACTTCTAACTATGATTTAGGTAATGCGGCTACCAATCGTGAGAATCAATTATTGGTTAAGAATCAGCTGAAACAGTTGAATAAATATATGGTAGAGTATAAGCGTTTTCGCAAAGAGAGGAATCACATGTATTATGGAATTGATTTTTATCAAAAGGATGCCAAGGGAAAAATTAGCAAATCTTTTTCCATAGAGCCCTCAATAAATATCAATAAGAAGATGGGTAATGTTTATGATCCGGATACTTATCATTCCTTTAAGAAAGATGTTTTTACCTTTATCTCTTTTGCTAATGTAGATGGTGATGCCAAGGGTGAACGCTATAAACAATTGGCAGAGCAAGGTATGGATATTGGTGATACGCTTAGTGTTATGGGTAGCGAATTTGTGCTTTATAACATACGTGTTGAAGGAGCTAAAGATTCTTTAGATCCCAATAATATTGCCATTTTTGCCCAAATGAAATCATTAATACCATCCGATAGTATTCCTAATTTTGAATTGGAATATCGAATTAGTAATGGGAGAGTGTATAAAGGGAATAAAGAAATTTCCAATAAAAATTTACGTTTCCGTTTTGTTAAAATTAGTAATAAACAAAAGGGTATTATCTTGGGTGTTGACAAAAAGGAAATGGAATTTATCGTTATTAAATCCATGGTATTTCCTTATATCAGTATTATGTGGTCGGGGGCTCTTATTATGTTGGTAGGCCTATTTATTTCCCTCTATAGAAATATACAAATAAGTTTAGGGAAGCGAGATTAGGTTTTGTATAACGGTATTAATGTAAAAATTTAATTCACAACTCCTAGGTAAAAGCAACGATTTATAACTTTGATTGTCTTTTTTGGTATTATTTGATGAAAGCGCTAATCTAGTGTGCTGAAATACTTATATTTGTAGGCACAATTTATATATACACTATACACACATACCATTAATAATTATTACTATGCGTTCAAAATTACTCCTGATAATTCTAGTATTAAGCAGCAGCTTCGGTTTTGCTCAGTTCCAAATTATTTCTCCAGAAAAAGGAGCTTCCGTAGAAATTAAATCACCATTGAGAACAATAAATGATCATGGAGTTGATGGCGTTGAAGTGGGCTATCATTTTAGTCAACTACTTTCGTTCCCTACCATTGAAAAGGGAAAGGAATTCCGGAAATTGAGTATCCCTGATTTTAGTCATTTGCAAAAGATAGGTTATGCTGCCATGCCTGCCCATATTGATTTAATTGTCATTCCGGAAGGCGCAAGTTATAAACTTGTTGTTTCTGATGATGTCCCCATTGTTGCCAATACAAATACTGTATTTCCGGCACTACAACCGGCAACAGATACCGAAGGAGACCCCGAACCTAAATTTGAAATTAACAAAAACTTTTATAGTAGCGAGCAAATATATCCCGGAAAGAATGTGCAGATTATTGGTTTTATGAAATTTCGTGGATTACGAATGGCAATGGTTCAGGTTTGTCCTGTCCAGTATAATCCTGCTGAGGGAAAATTATTTATTCATGAGAATATTAATTATTCCATCGAGTTTACGGGAGCCAATAGATTTGAAGATTATACTAAAAATACGGAGAACTATACCAGACAAATTGTTGATTATCCAATCAATTCTTCCTTATGGAAAAAAGAAACTCGAAAATATTATCAACAACATAGAAATATAATGTTGGATACCAGCGGCAGTAAGAACTATATTATTCTCACTACCAGCGAGTTTAAAACGGCAGCCGACTCCATGGCCGCCTGGAAACGCAAGATGGGTTATAGTGTTGAAATAGTGGTAAAAAACAACTGGACCGCAGCTACGGTATCAGCGGCTGTTCACAATCGGTATGCTGCATGGAATATTAAACCGGATTATTTATTGATAATAGGTGACCATCAGGATGTTCCG
This sequence comes from Bacteroidales bacterium, assembly GCA_015493685.1. Classification (GTDB taxonomy): domain Bacteria; phylum Bacteroidota; class Bacteroidia; order Bacteroidales; family UBA1556; genus UBA6267. The sequence continues at coordinate 13,577 of WGCS01000307.1, read as the reverse complement.
GCAGAGATACATTATACTCCTTCGGGCGGTGAAGCTTTTGGTACCGATTTGTATTATGTATGCATGGATGGGGCCGGTGATTTTGTGCCTGATATGGCGAAAGGAAGAATTTCCCCCAGTTCGGCATCCAATGCAATGATGCAAGTGCACAAAATCATTAATTATGAGCGTAATCCCATTGCCGACACCTCTTTTTATCATAACCTTATTAATTGCGCTATGTATCAAGATGATAATCATGATGGTTATGCCGACAGAAGATTTCTTCAAACCAGTGAAAATATAAGAGATTACTTACAATCCAAGTCGTATAATTCACAACGAATTTATTATACAGACAACAGTGTTACTCCTTCAAATTACAATAATGGATACTATTCCACAGGTATGGCTTTGCCTACTGAATTACTTAAATCCAACGGCTTTAACTGGACAGGAGGTTCTACCGATATTAAGAATGCGATAAATTTAGGGAAATTCCTTGTTTTTCATCGCGATCATGGTTATTCAGGGGGAACAGGATGGGCGCATCCATACTATACCAGTAGTAAAATTGCTCAGCTTAGTAATGGCAATAAGCTTCCTGTTGTTTTTAGTATTAACTGCCATACCGGAGAATTTACATTGCCGTCGTGTTTTGCAGAAACTTTTATGCGGAAGAATAATGCCGGTGCTGTTGGTGTAGTGGCAGCGTCTTATTACAGTTATAGTGGATATAATGATGGCTTTTCCATTGGAATGATTGATGGTATTTGGTCTAATCCTGGTTTGCTTCCTGTTTTTGGCAATGGAGGGAATACTAATCCGGCGGTAAATGCACATAATGATATTGTAAAAATGGGTGATGTGATGAATCATGGTCTAGTACGGATGGTGCAAACCTGGGGCGGAAATAGTAACGGCAATCGTTATTCGTATGAGCTGTTTCATTATTTTGGAGATCCTTCTATGCGAATATATACACAGGCCCCGGATAGTTTATTGGCAATTGTTTCCGATACCATTAATTGTACCGATACCATTTTCTATATTACCAATTGTACTGATAGTAATGCGGTAGCGACGATTACTTCCGGAGATGTTTTATTGGGAAAAACAACATTGGTAAATGGAAATGGAAGCATTCTCCTCGATAGTGTTTTTGGATCGCGTATTATGCTTACTATCAGTGCCAGGAATAAAATTCCCTATAGCAAGCAGTTGCTTGTTGGTAATGGTAATAGTTTATCGCTATATTCACAAATACTTACTAACAAATGTTTTGGAGACAGTAGTGCGAGTATAAGAATATCTCCCTCTTGTGGAACGCTTCCATACCATATTATGTGGAATACCGGCGATACTACCGAAAGAATTAATCATCTGTCTTCGGGAGTATATACCGTTATTGTTACCGATGCCAACAATATTGCTGTTATTGATACCTTTATTATTGCAGGTGCGGGCAGTGCCCTTCAATTTAATCCTACTATCACTAATGCAAAATGTTATTTTACCAGTACGGGAGCAATTAGTCTAAACACCAGTGGTGGAGTGCCTCCATACTCTTTTGTATGGTCTGTAGGTGGTTCGGGAGATGCCAGAGCCAATTTAAGTGCCGGAACCTATCAAGCTACAGTAACTGATTCGTTGGGTTGTTCATATTCCCAAAGCTTTACCATTACTCAGCCTTCGGCCTTGGATATGAATGTAAGCAAAACTGATGATGCTACCAACAACTGTTCAGGTACAGCAACATGTGTTCCTTTGGGAGGTACGCCCCCTTATACTTATTTATGGAATGATCCCGCTTCGCAAACTACTGCTACAGCCAATAATTTATGTAAAGGTCTATATCGTATTGTTTTAAAAGATTCTAATCTTTGTATAAGTTACCGAAGCTTGTATATTTATAATACTGTAGGCATTAATACCGCTAAAGGGAATACTGCAGAAATTAGTATTTTCCCTAATCCTTCGGAAAATGGAATGTTTACCCTTAATTTTAAGAATATTCCCAGTGAGCTAATGCAGCTGAAATTATATAATGCGCTGGGTAAATTAATAAGGAATAGTAGTATTAAAACATTTACAGGGAAACAATATTCTGTCGATATTTCTAATTTTGCCAATGGAATTTACTATTTGCAATTGACAGATAATAGTAAGACTTTTGTTTTTAAGCTCTTTTTCAAATAGGGCATAATATGTACATTTAATAAACTTAATAAGGAAGTTTTTCGGTTTGGTTAGAACTAATTCCTGCCGAAATAATAGCAATATCATTGCAGTGGTTCCTGTATTTATTGAGTGTCGATTTGTTTGGAATGAATGCACCATAAAATATATAAACACCTAATTAATAAAACATAAACCTAATGAATAGATCTTATTTTTTCAGCCTTCTTTTGGGAATTATAGTAAGTACTTCTGCTTTTGCTCAAATGGAGCAGCATAGTATGTCGTATGATATCAGTCACATGACAGCGTCGGAAGAATGTGCGCATGCCAAGCAGCAACTGTATGGCAAAATGGAGTATAATTTTAGCTATCCGGGACAGAATATTGATGTATTGTATCATCGGATGAATTGGTATATCAATCCAAGTATCTCCTATATACGAGGATCAGTATTTACCATATTTAAAACATTGGCAGATTCAGTTGGTGAAATAACTTTCGAGTTAGATACTGCCATGACAGTGGATAGTGTATTATATCATGGTCAGCCCATTATTTTTGCCGATAGCGGGGCATATTTGCTCAATTTATATCTACCCTCAATTCTTGCCAATCAGACAGTGGATTCGGTGGAGGTTTTTTATCAAGGTGCACCGGATGTAGGTGGAGGCTTTGGATCGTTTATTCAATCAACACATAATGGCAGCCCTATTATTTGGACACTGTCGGAACCTTATGGAGCTAAGGCATGGTGGCCAGGAGAGAATAATTTAAGCGATAAAATAGATTCTCTTGACGTTTATGTTCATACACAAAATGGACAGCGAGTTGCTTCCAATGGGGTACTTGTATCTACCATTGATGAGCCAGGAGGAAAGGTTTTTCATTGGAAACACCGTTATCCAATAGCTACTTACCTTGTGGCGATAGCAGTAACCAATTATGTTGCATTTACCAATTATGCTCCCATTAGTTCAGGAGTAGTTAGAGTGCTTAACTATATTTATCCTGAGGATTCGGCACAAGTGGTAACACAAACTCCTGATGTCATTACCAGCATACAACTGTATAGCCGTTTGTTTATCGATTATCCATTTATCAATGAAAAGTATGGTCATGCCCAATTTGGTTGGGGTGGAGGAATGGAACATCAAACCATGAGTTTTATGGGGGGCTTTACACATAGTCTTATGGCTCATGAGTTGGCTCATCAATGGTTTGGCGATATGGTAACCTGTGCTTCGTGGCATGATATCTGGCTAAATGAAGGTTTTGCTACTTATTTAACAGGACTTACTTATGAGAATATGCCCGGTACTCCTTGGTGGAATCGCTGGAAACAACAAAACAGCAGTTACGTAATGCGAGAGCCTGCAGGTTCTGTATATTGCGATGATACAACGAGTGTAAATAGAATTTTTAATAGTAGATTGTCGTATAGCAAAGGGGCTTATGTATTGCACATGTTGCGTTGGGTTTGTGGTGATTCGGCTTTTTTTGCCGGCATAAGAAATTATCTTCTAGACCCTAATTTAACCTATGGTTATGCTCATACATCCGATCTTAAGGCTCACCTTGAAGCCTCCAGTGGGCTGAATTTAACCACTTTTTTTAACAATTGGTATTATGGTCAGGGTTATCCTATTTATCAAGTAAATACCTATCAAGCTAATGCTGACAGCATAAGTATTACACTAAATCAAACTACTTCTGACAGTTCGGTGAGTTTCTTTGAAATGCCTGTTCCCATTCGTTTAAAGGGAGCCGTGCTGGATACTATTGTTGTTTTGCCCAATAGCTTTTCCGGCCAACAATTTTCGGTGAAGGTGAATTGCTTTATCGATACTGTGGAGTTTGATCCTGATATTCATCTTATTGCGATGTCAAGTGTTTCTACCAATGTGGGAATCGACAGGCCATACAATCAGCACGATTTAAAAATTATCCCCAATCCGGTGGTCGGCAATACTACCATAGATAGTAAAGAGAAGATTATTAACATTGAAATTTATACCCTTAGCGGACAAAAAATTCAAGAGTTTAAGTCTGTTAATGCTAATCAATTCAATATCAATTTATCAAATTATGTAACAGGAATCTATTTTCTACGTATTAAGACCCTACAACAAGTCTTCTTAAGGAAGATTATCAAAGAGTAGAGAATGGTTTATCGTCTTTTGACAATTGTATTTTTATTGTTTTCAGTGGGGCTTAAGGCTCAAACTGATACTATAGCTATTAGTGGTTTGTATTATCATACTAATGTATATGTTTATAATCCATCTGTGGCTGATAGTTTCAGCATTCAGCAGTTGATAGTTAATAAGGACACCATTAAGGAGTATCTCAATACCAATGGAATTGAGATTGATTTATCTACATACAATCTAAAAGAAGAAGGGCGTGTTAATATTCAGCTTGTTTATCAAGGAAAATATCCACCGGTAATAGTAAATCCGGAGGCCCTTATGCCACCTGTAAAATTTCGCATCTCAAAGCCAAGGTTTAATAAGAGCAATCAGCTGCAATGGCAAGTACATGGGGTGCCGGGAGATTATCCTTTGACACTGGAACAGTATAAATGGAATTCGTGGCGTATTGTAGCAGAGGTAGATCCGGTGGATACGGTTGCCAATAATATTTACAAAGTGGCCATACATCCGCATTCCGGAAAAAATATTTATCGGGTTAAATCGTATAATATTAAAGGAGAAGAAGTAATGTCCAGAGATGTGATTTTTAGTGCTCCGGCTTATAAACAAGTATATATTGAGAATAAGAAGATAATTGATGAAATAACGCTCTCCAGTAAAACAGACTATGAAATTTACGATATGAAGAGTAATTTACTAAAGCGTGGTTATGATCGCTATATAAAAGTGGATAACTTACCCAAGGGGAAGTACCTTCTTTTCTTTGATAATCAGATACAAGAGTTTAAAAAGAAATAAATAATGCACAAGCTTAAAGGACTTATCTTTGCGGACTTAAATTTTTTATATTAACTATGGCACAACGCGCAGGAAAATCAAGGGTAAGGTCTCAAAAGCTTACCAAAGGAAAAGGAAAACGTTATGATGGCGATTTTTCAAAATTCAAAAAGAAGGAAGAGGAGCCAACAAGAACTCCCGTTCAAAGGAAGAATAAAGTAATGGAACAAGCGGCAAAGAACTCCACGATACAGTTAAGTAAAGATGGTACAATGCGGCTGAATAAATACATCGCTCATGCAGGAGTATGTTCCCGACGTGAGGCCGATAAGCTTATTGAGACAGGTGCAATTACGATAAATGGAAAGATTGTAACAGAGCTTGGTCATAAGGTAAAAAGAGGAGATAAAGTACATCTTGACGGCCAGCTGCTAAGGGCAGAACAGCTGCAATATGTATTATTAAATAAGCCTAAAGGCTTTGTAACCACCACTGACGATCCTCAAGCACGCAAGACTGTAATGGATTTGATAAAACAAGCTTGTAACGAACGGATATATCCAGTGGGAAGACTTGACCTTAAAACCACAGGACTATTGCTGTTTACCAATGATGGTGACTTGGCAAAAAAACTGACCCATCCCAAACATAGGGTACGAAAGGTTTATCATGTTTATCTCGACAAAGCGCTTACTAAAAATGATATGCTTAGAATAGCCGAAGGTATAGAGTTAGAAGATGGTGTTTTAAATGTGGATAAAATTAGCTATGTGGAAGATGTTAAATCAAAACAAGAAATTGGAATTCAGATACATTCGGGAAAAAATAGAATTGTAAGAAGATTATTTGAGCATTTAGGTTATGAGGTGGTTAAATTAGATAGGGTGGTCTTTGCCGGTTTAACAAAAAAAGACCTACCTCGAGGTAAGTGGCGACATCTAACGGCAAAAGAGTTGGATTTTTTGAAAATCATCTAAGTAAGAAAAAAAGAAACCAATTGTATATCACTATATTAATAATTTTTTAAACAGATGAAACGAACATGATAAAAATAATTATTAACTCACAAAGGAATGATTATTTTTTATCATGTGACTCCATATCACCAAATTAATAGAATTAAATATATGAAAGGAATAATTTTAGCAGGAGGATCAGGAACTCGTTTGAGACCTTTAACATTAGCAGTATCAAAACAATTAATGCCGGTTTACGATAAACCAATGATTTATTATCCTTTATCGACATTGTTGCAGGCAGGTATTCGTGATATATTAATTATTTCGACGCCTTACGATTTGCCCGGTTTTGAAAAATTGCTTGGTGATGGACATCAGATAGGTTGTAATTTTAGCTATGTTGAGCAACAGATTCCCAATGGTTTAGCCCAGGCTTTTGTACTTGGTGAGGAATTTATAGGCAATGATAATGTGGCGCTTATATTAGGCGATAATATTTTTTACGGAGCAAATATGGGTGAAGTATTGCAGCAAAACAGTAAGCCCGATGGCGGCGTCGTTTTTGCGTATCATGTAAAAGATCCCCATCGTTATGGTGTTGTTGAATTTGATGAGAATAATTGTGCCAAAACAATTGAAGAGAAACCGGAATTTCCCCGTTCTAATTATGCTGTTCCCGGTTTATATTTTTATGATAATTCAGTGGTGGAAATTGCTAAAAATTTAAAGCCAAGTTCTCGCGGAGAGTATGAAATTACGGATGTAAATAGAAAATACCTGGAAGCAGGAAAGCTGAAAGTAGGTATTATGGGTAGAGGAACGGCATGGCTGGATACAGGAACTTTTTCTTCATTATTACAGGCAGGTCAGTTTGTGCAAGTATTGGAAGAGAGGCAAGGTCTTAAAGTAGGGTGTATTGAAGAAATTGCTTGGCGCATGGGCTATATCAATGATGAAGAGTTGAGAGTGATAGCAGAGCCTCTTTTGAATAGTGGCTATGGCGATTATTTATTGAATCTACTGGATTAAGTTTGGGGTTCTTCTATTGATGTCTTTTTCTTGAATCTGATTAGAGTAGTGTCATTAATCAATGGCTTTGGGCTTTATGAGGTTTCTGTTGAAAACCTAAAATATACCTATTGGTAAAATAATAGAATTGTAAACTTAGGTAATACAATAGGGGAGCAATTGCCCAGCTGATTAGTGTTCCGCTGAGGAACTGCTGGTTGAAGCTTATGGATACCAATGAAAATAACAGCCACAAAAGACTCAGCAATAGGGTGATAAATTTGTCAATATAAATAAAAAACATGGCTGAAATTATTAAAAATCCCACCAATATATTTAGCGTAGCTACATTATTGTAGTCGATAACGGCTTGAAAGAGCTCTGATATTCCTCCAAATATTCCTTGGTGTGGAATACTAAACCCATAAATATTACTTGGAAAAAGAAAGAGAATAAGAGTATAAATCAGGAAAGTATTCAGACTGATGAAAGCATATTTTCTGCCTGTCATATTATTTTTGCTATAGGCAACAAAGAGGAGTGAAGGTACTGAGGCATAAGCTAGCAACTGTATTAAATAGCCAAACTGAACATAAGTAGAATGATTGTTCCACGAGCTAAGAATAGAAAAGGCACTGCTTCCCAATAGCTTAACATCCCATGCTGATAAGTGCTCTTCGGCAATGTTACTTAGTTGAAATACATCTAGTTGTACGGCTTCGTAATAAAAATAGATAAGAAAAAGAAAGGGAAAGAGCAAGTGGACAAATTCCATAAAGGGCGTAGAATAGTATTTATGAATAAATATTACTTGGGCCATAAGCAGCAAAATCCATCCACGCACGATTAGGTGATTGCCGGCAAGGGGTAAAGCATTGTATTGAATTATTAGTATTAGAGCAGTAATAATGAGGTATAGCAGCAGGATAATATCTGTGGCAAATAGGTACTTTTGTCGATCTTTTAAAATCATGGCTTTTTATAATGGTGAGTGGCAAAAATAGGCATTAATTTATAACCTTCTTAACTCGTATTCATCGTTGTTTTTTCTCTTCAATTAACGGTTCAAACGTGATTTTTCTAATTCTTTTAAGAAATCCCTCTTTGGATTCTTCCTTTAATAAAAGGAAGGTAAATTCTTTTTTAAGTTCAATAAGGACTTTAGTAGAATATATTTTTCCCAATGTATCAAATTGCTATCTCACTTTACTAATTCTTATCCCCCTTTTTCAGAAAAGGGGAAACCCCAAGGAGGATTAGCTAAGAAAAAGCCCTATAAATTCTTCACCTTTTTTTTGGGAGTTTTAATCCTGGCGTGTAGGTGACAATAGCTTCACGCCTCTACTTTTTTGTTGTAGAGCCATTGAAATACAGGTATATATATAGGTTTCGATGCTTCGCACAGCATAGGGCTATTGTTATGAATATGGGTTAGAAGAGTCTTCTTAAAAATCACTCCATAGTCCTTAATAATTATTAGTCTAAGGCCCAATAAGGTGAAAGCAATAAGCTAACCGTCAAAGATAATGTTTGTCCCCGGATTATATTTTATTGAATAATAAGTTTTTCAAACTCTCTATTGTCATTCGTTTCCAAAGAAATGATATAAACTCCCGGCAATAAATTTTTGGTATTTATTTTTACCGGATTGTGATAGGTGTTATCAATGGTTCTTTCGATAAGTTTCTTCCCTTGAATATCAAGGATAGAAACCGTTATTTGCTTTGCTTTAATGGTAGAAATAATAGTAATATTATCAGCGCTTGGATTTGGATATACCTTAAAGGTATTTTTACTTATTGGCAGTTTTGCTGGTTTCGGTGTTGATAGGATTATGCCATTGGGATTATAGATAGTTACTCCACCTTTGTATTCCATAAACCATATATTCTGATTATTATCCACAAAAATATTGTTCACATCATTATTACTAAGTTTTTCATTGATTAATGGTAGCGTGTCCCAACTATTTCCATTATAAGCGACTACTTTAGACCCTAGATTTACATATACATTATTAGAATCACAATCAATACCGGATATATTGAGTTGACCGGACAATGGTGAATTGTTCTGATTATATATTGTCCATATATTATTTTTATACTTACCTAAAATTGCGTTAAATGGATCAACAAACCAAATATTATGATGTTTATCCTCAAAGATATGTGTTATGGGTTTGTTATACATTCCCCACGAGAAATTTTGAGTAATCCATTGGTTATTCTTATATTTTGCTATACCATGATTATAGTAAGTCCCCACCCATACGCAGCCTGTAGAATCTGCAAATACAGAATATATTTCCTTATTTCCTCCCATAAACCCTCCGTGAAACTGCCATTGTCCATTTTTGTAACTTATTAGTCCTATTTGTGTTGCCAGCCAAAATTCATTGTGGACATTATCCCAGCTAATATCAAAAATTCGTGCATTCCTTGGAAGAATATTAGTGTCAGCATAAAGATATTGGATAGTTGTATCTGTAATTTTTACTAAGCTACGCATAGTATTTCCCCATAAACTCCCATTTGGATCTTCATATTTAATGTTTACCCCTCCAAACCTTTTATGATAAAACCCAACAGTATCTGTTGGCGTTATTTTATAAAGTTTATCAAAAGTTTCGTAAAAATAAACTTTCTTAATATATGAATGTTGAGTGTAGTAGGTCCCATCTTTTTTTTGAAACATACTAATAAACCAATTTGCTTGAACATCATTATCTGTAGTTTTAATTTTAGTGAGATTATTAGCTGTCATTTTATATAAACCATTGGCTGTTCCTATCCATAGATTTCCGTTATGATCATAGAGTACAGCAGAAACATTTGCGGTGTGTATAGATTGGTTGTTAGGATATGTTAATGCGCTTAGTTGACTCCCGTCATATTTTAAAACTCCGGAAGCCATAGTTGCAATGTAAACTGTATTGTTGTTGTCGAAGCTTAAATCTGTTACATGACTAATATTGTGTGGGGTATGGATAATATGCCAGCCGGTATTATCATGTTTTGAAACATCTCCTCCACCAAAATCCGGCGCAATAGCTTCGTAATATACTGATCCTGCCCAAATATCTCCATTATTATCTGTTTTCATTACTGTAATATCTCCTGCCGGTATTTCATGTGTTGCATCTATATTATCTCGAAAAGTCCATTTACCCGCACTGCTATATTTGGCGATACCCAGAAAGGTGGAAGCTATAAGATTATTATTCTTATCAAAGGCTAAGGCATAATTGTTTTTTAATATAAAATGAGGATAGGAATAACCAGAATCTTCAAAACTCTGAAAATAGGTTCTATTCTGTCCATCAAACTTAATTATTCCATGTTGATTTGTACTTACCCAGATGGCATGGTTAGCATCTTCTTTTATATCTTCTATTCTCCAACTTTCATTATTATTGGATACCTTATAAAAGGTCCAATTCTGTCCATCATACTTTGCTAAATGATCCTTTTTATCCGATAGCCAAAGATTTTGATTGTGATCAATAAATAATTTCCTCACTTTATTTATGGGAATATCAGAATTTAAACAATTATAAAAGGTTTTATTGTTAGTAGTCTTATTGATCCGAATTAGGCCATTTTGGGTTCCTACCCATATATTTATAGAGTCCTCAACCAATGAGTTAATATGATTGCCTTTATATTTATACATCCATTGAGGATGGTAGGCCTGAGCTGTTGCCAATGACGGAGATAGGATAGCAATAGAGAATAATAAAAGAATAAATTTTTTCATAGAGCATGAACGTTTAGTTAATTTTCACTTTTTAAAGTACTATTTAATAATATTCTTATACAGAAAAGCATAGGTACAAATACCTATATCAAGGTTGTAGCAAATATACTATAAATTATTGAATAGTAAGTTATTAATTATTTTTTGACAGTTTATTGGGCCAATTTAAAGCCTTTATACGTTATTTGGCAGCAAGGTGGATATAAATTTTGGTCTCTCTTTCTTTGGATAGATGACTCTAGATTTGATAAATTGATATTTATCGGACAACAATGATTATTTATTACTTTTGTAACAAATCAGCCATTAGATCGTCGTAGTAATTACTACAGTATTTTTATGAAAAGTTCTAAGTAATTTTCAAAAATAGTTTATCTCTATTAAATCTTAATATAAAATAAAATCACAAACACAATGAAAATCAGATCAGTACTTATTGGAGTAGGAGTGGCCATAGCCATATTCTTATTTTTACCCTTTCATCTTTTCAATGGAAAAGGAGTAAAAGGGAGTGGAAATATTATTAAAGAGAATCGTCAGACAGAAAGTTTTCATGGGGTAGATATTGGCTCTGCCTTTCATGTATTTTTAAAAAAAGGGCCAAAACAAAGTATCATTATTGAAACCGATGATAATTTGCAAGCGCTTATTAAATTAAAAGTAGAAGATGGAATTCTTGATGTGGAAACAAAAAAAAGTATTATTAACCCAAAGGTAATGAATATTTATCTTGTGTCGCCTCAGATTGATAATATAGAGTTGAGTGGAGCTTGCAAGATGGAGTCTGATGATCGCTATGAGATGAAGAAGATGAAACTAGATTTAAGTGGTGCCAGCGAACTTTATTTTCATCTAAAAACCAAGAAGTTGAATATGGAAGTAAGTGGAGCGGCAAAAGTTGTTCTCGATGGATATGCCGAAGACATTGATGTGGATGCTTCGGGTGCTTCGCATCTTAAATTAGGTGAACTCGAGGTAAAAACTGCACTGGTTGATATTAGTGGAGCTTCCAATATTAATCTCAATGTTACTGAAAGCATTAAGGGGGAGTGTAGTGGCGCTTCACATCTTTCTTATGGTGGCGGTTCTGCATTCGTTGAGGTGGAGACCTCCGGAGCTGCTTCTATTTCCAAAGAATAACTTTCAATTGTTTTGGAAGTAGAAAAGCAGAGAACCAATATCATAATATTGGTTCTCTGCTTTTTATATAATGCCATTTTGGCTATGGTATGGAGTAAATAAGTTCAACGTATTCCGGAATTTTTGCGAGCTTCAATTGCTATTGCTTAAAACTCTGCTTGTTTTGGAGCTCTTGGGAAAGGGATGACATCTCTAATGTTTCCCATGCCTGTAACAAAAAGCATAAGGCGTTCAAATCCCAGTCCAAATCCACTATGAGGCACAGAGCCAAATCGGCGCGTATCGAGGAACCACCACATTTCTTCTTCGGGAATATTCATGGCGGCCATTTTTTCCATAAGAACATCCAAACGCTCTTCTCTTTGTGATCCACCAACAATTTCTCCAATGCCGGGGAATAGAATATCCATTGCGCGAACGGTTTTGCCATCATCGTTCATACGCATATAAAAAGCCTTTATTTCGGCCGGATAATCGATTAATATAACGGGTTTCTTAAAATGTTTTTCTACCAAATAGCGCTCGTGCTCTGATTGGAGATCAGCACCCCAGCCTTCAATAACATAGTTAAAGCGTTTTTTCTTATTGGGTTTAGAATTTCTGAGAATATCAATTGCCTCGGTATAGGTGAGGCGTACAAAATCGTTGTCAACGATGGAATGTAATTTAGCGATAAGCTCCATGGAGCGTTCTTCGGCTTTCTTTCCTTTCTCTTCTTCTTGCAATCGCTTACTTAAAAACTGTAGGTCGTCCATGCAATTGTCCAGTGCGTATTGAGTAACGTATTTTAGCATGTCCTCAGCCAGGTCCATATTATCGGTAAGCTCATTAAAGGCTACCTCCGGTTCAATCATCCAAAATTCTGCAAGATGACGGGTTGTATTGGAATTCTCAGCACGGAAAGTAGGCCCAAATGTATAAACTCGTCCCATGGCTAAAGCTGCCAACTCAGCTTCCAGTTGTCCGCTTACTGTTAGATTGGTTTTTTTGCCAAAGAAATCTTGTTTATAATCAACATTGCCTTCCTCATTGAGTATAGGATTCTTTAAATCCATTGTTGTTACCTGAAACATTTCTCCTGCACCTTCGGCATCAGAAGCAGTGATAATAGGCGTATGAATATTGTAAAATCCTCTATCATTGAAATAGTTGTGAACGGCAAAAATCATGGCGTGACGAATACGAGTAATGGCGCCAAAAGTATTGGTACGAAAGCGTAAATGAGCAATTTCGCGAAGAAACTCTAAAGAATGTCGTTTGGGTTGGAGTGGGTATTTATTGGGGTCGGCAGGGCCGAGAAGCGTAATCTTTTCTGCAATAATCTCCATCCGTTGCCCTCCTCCCTTTGATTCCATCAGTAGGCCTTCTACCGATAAGGAAGCACCCACATTAATGCCTTCCATTACCTCTTCACCCAAGTTGGCAAAATCAACGACAATTTGGATGTTGTTAATACATGAACCATCATTGAGGGCAACAAAAGCCACATTTTTACTCCCTCTACGGTTGCGTACCCAGCCTTTAACCAGTACTTTATTGCCAAACTCGTTCTGATGTAATAGTTCGTTGATAATAGTTCGTTTCATATATATTCTGATTTATTCTTATGGCCATTTATAAT
>WGCS01000306.1 GCA_015493685.1 Bacteroidales bacterium | reverse complement strand
GGCAAAAACGGCAATATATGTAGCAAGATTATAAAGCACAACATCTATAAGCAGCTTTTTAAGTGCGGATATTACAACGACCCTATTTCTTCTTAATTTACCCAATAATAAATGCATTATGAGTGCAGCACCTCGTAAATGGATTCTTTTAACTTATCTACCACATAATCTATTTCTTCTTCTGTAATTTCAGTAAAGAACGGTAAAGCAATCGTCCTATCTGAAACAAAATCAGTTATAGGAAAATCGCCTCTTTTATAACCGAACTTTTCCCTATAAAATGGCTGCAAATGGATAGGTGCAAAGTAATTTCTTGCCTGCACGCCTTTTTCTCCAAGTAGTTTTATAATACTATCCCGATTTGCCTTTGCAAACTTTTCACTCAGCCGAATTACATACACAAACCAGCTCATTCTATTTGCATCGGGAGATACATACGGAGTGACTACTTCTTCTACATCTTTTAACTTTTCGTTATACAATTTTGCAGCATCAGCACGTCTTTTTACAATCTCACCAAGCCTTTTTGCCTGTGATATTCCAAGAGCGCAGTTGATATCGGAAATTCTGTAGTTATAACCAAGGCGCGTATGCTGAAGCCAGCTGCCACCTTCGCCTCGCCCCTGGTTTCTCATACTTTTTGAGAGAGTTGCTATATCTTCGTTATCCGTTAAAATTACCCCTCCTTCTCCGGTTGTAATCTGTTTGTTAGGGTAAAAGGCAAATATTGCCGCATCCCCAAAGCCACCAGCCGGTTTGCCTTTATATTCTGACCCAATTGCTTCGGCAGAATCCTCAATTAGGTAAAGATTATACTTCTCTGCAATTTCCGCGAGTGCCTCCCAGTCAGCAGGCTGGCCAAACACATCCACTGCAAGAATTGCTTTCGTTTTCTCAGTTATCACGCTTTCTATGAGCCCGATATCAATATTGTAAGTATCCTTTTTAATGTCAACAAATACAGGCTTTGCTCGCTCAAAAAGTATAGCATTGGACGATGCAATAAAACTAAATGGTGTAGTAATAACCTCGTCGCCATCTTCTATACCGAGAGAGCGAATAATAAGATGCAATGCACTCGTCCCACTATTCACAGCGACAGCATACTTGCGGTGCGCAATCTCTGCAAGTACTCGCTCAAATTCTGGCAGCTTAGGGCCTAAACTCAGATATCGTGTCTTCATTACTTCTTCTACTGCTTTAATATCTTCTTCGTTAACCCACGGTTTTGATAAAGGAATTTTCACTTATTACCTCCTTTTATAACCCTTGCAGGCACGCCAACTGCCGTTACATTGTCAGGTATATCGGTTATAACAGATGCACCCGCACCGATTATCGCCCAATTGCCTATTGTCTTTCCAGGGATTACTGAAACACCAACACCCAGAAAAGCGCCTTTTTTTACTTCTACAGCACCTCCAGTATGGCTACCTGGTGCAATGTGTACAAAATCACCAATTACATTATGATGATCAATTGACACTGACGTATTTATTATGGTATGTTTTCCTATAACAGTCCCTGTATTTATAACCACTCCGCCAATAATCATACTGCCAGTACCAATTTTCACATCCTTACCAAGGATAACCGAATGGTGGACTACTGCAAAATATCTTTCATCAGGAAAATGCAAAGATTCGACAATTTTTTTTCGCGTAGCATTATCGCCAATAGCAACAACAAATTTGCCTTTCGTCTCTCTCGCTTTTACAACAGGAGCTATAACAGGAATATTTAAAACTGTTTTACCTATAAGTTCCTTATTATCATCCAGAAAGCCCGCAGGAGTTATACCAATAGATAGTAAAGCATCAGCTACAACCTGCCCATGCCCACCAGCACCTATAATGTATACTTTAGTCTGTTTTTGCAATTTCATCTGTTTTTCTATCCGCATATAACCCTTCTCCTTTTGCAACTACCCAGACCGTTTTGAAAAGGATTTTGATGTCCAGCCAGAAATTCCAGTGCTCTATGTACCACACATCCAGTTTTATTCGCTCGGGCCAGGTGAGCTTATTTCTGCCATTCACAAGTGCCCAGCCAGTAATGCCGGGCTTCATAAGCAGCCTCTTTCTTTGAAAGTCGTTATACTTCTTTACCTGATATTCCAGAGTAGGACGTGGACCCACAAAGCTCATATCTCCTTTTAGTACATTTATCACCTGCGGAAGCTCGTCTATTCCGCTTCTTCTTAAAAACTTTCCAACACGCGTCACATAAGGGTTATTCTTATCTATGTAAATGCCTTTAGTTCTCTGAGGGGCTTCAGTTGTCATTGTCCTGAACTTAATTGTTTTGAATATTTTTCCGTCTTTACCCACCCTCTCCTGCAAAAAGAATACAGGCCCTTTGGAATCAATTTTAATAAGAACCGCCACCAACAAAAACAACGGAAGCAGCATAACTAAAGCAATAAATGCAACTACTCTGTCAAAAATTTCTTTTGCCCACATTTTCCATAACTTCCATATATTTTTTTGCCATTATCTGCCTATTCATTTGATTTTGCACAAATCTATATCCCTTATCACCGTATATTTTACACATCTTTCTATTATTGTAAAAAAATAAAATAGCATTTTTAATACTTTCAGAATTTTCTGGTTCAGCAAAAATGCCAGCTCCCGCCTTCTCAACAAGTTTCCTTGCAGCACCGTCAATTCCGATAATTATTGGTTTTGCACAGGCCATATAATCAAAAATTTTATTAGGATAAACAGTTTTAAAAATTTCTAACTTTCTAAGTACAGCAATCCCCACATCAGAAGCATTAATGAAATCTACAATTTTATGTTTAGGTTGCGTATCCACAAATATCACATTTTGCAGGCTAAGTTTTTTTGCAGCCTCTTTCAACATCGGCTTTTCCATTCCATCACCAATAAGCATAAATACAATATCTTTATATCCTTTAAGTAAGTTGGCAGTTTCTATTAATTGCAAAAGCCCATTTGCCCTTCCGTGAGCCCCGGTATAAAGAATAACAAATTTATCCTCCAATCCGTATTTTTTGCGCACCCAGTTGTACTTATTGGCAGGCTTAAAGATATCAAGATCTGCTGCATTAGGTATAAAAGAAACTTTATTAGAATTGATACCTTTTTTTATCAGATAATCTCTAAAAGCAGGAGTTAAAACCACAATCTTTTTGGCTCGTTTATAGGAAATACTCTCCAGCCAATAAGATAATTTTATTAATAACTTATTTTTTAAAACTCCTGATTGTATTGCACTGTCAGGCCATATGTCCCTTACTTCAGAGATAAAAGGAGTTTTTTTAACAATAGATAAAACTATAGCTGTAAATCCTACAGTAAGAGGCGGAGAAGTAGCAATTATTACATCTATCTTACCTATATGGAATAAGCCTGCCCATATAGAGGAAAGCATAAATGAAAAATAAGCAAACAGCCTCCCCAAAAAGTTCTTGTTATAAGAATTTGCCACAAAACAGCGTATTACATTAACTTTCCCATCTTTTTCTTTAATATTCCACTTGCCTTTATATTTTTTATCTTTTATTCCAGTTGCATAATGCACGGTACCAGCAATAACAGTAACATCAATGCCGCTCTCGCTCCAATATTTGCACATCTCGTTAAAGCGAGACCCACCACCTTCATTCCTGCCTAAATAATACTGATGTATGACAAGTACCTTCAAAAATTACACCCCTTAATAATAGAAAATTTTAAATACCATCTTTTTGAGTAGCGCTTTTCTGCTACAGTAAAAACTCTTTTTATATCTGTCCCATTTATTTGAAAAATCTGCAAAAATACTCTCTCCCGTAATTTTGTTTAAAACTTTTAATTGAGTGATATGTAAAGAATGATAAAAAGGGCTCGCAAGCATCTTCATTTTAGTTGGAGCTAAATCATACAAGGACCAATATCCTGTATCATATTTATAAAGGTTATTTTTAATAGTATTTACTGCTTTTATAAATAGTTCTTCGACCCTTTTATCACCAGTTAACAAGTAATAATCATACACTCCCCATAGCGACCAGATAAAACCATTTAGAATATGAGTCGGTGGATTGGTAATTGCTTCCTCAAACCAGATATTACCTTCCTCGTCAACATAAGTGACGCCACCTTCTTCTACAGTTTTCTTAAAACTCTCCATTGCTCTATATGCCGCATTCATATATTTCTCATTTTTTGTAACAATATATGCCCTTATCAAGGCAGAAATCCCAGAACCTTGAGATAACGAAGAACACCAGGGAGACTTTAAAATTCGAAAATACTCCCAATCAAAATGATGCATCCATACATACAGTCCGTATTTATTTTTTTCCAGATTTTCAACAAGCCAATCGCACTGAGTTAAAAATCTATTTAGATGTTCTTTATTACCTTCTTTTATATACCTATTATAAAAACCGAGTCCGTATTGTGCGATTGCAATAGGATTATACTGTTTGCCAATTACTCCTTTGTAGTCGAGTAAGGGAACGCCTTTATCGTCAAAAGGCCCGGGATATAGTGTTTTATCATAGAAAGTCATATAGTATCCAGCAGCAGGATCTTTAAAGTTCATATTCTCATTAACAGCAGGATTTTCATGCCAAAAAGTTAGCTGACTATTAGCACCTTTTCTATAAGCTGCAACTATGCGTTTCCAATAATTCCACTTAGATTTTAGCATTATTTTTTCCTCTTTCTCTTGCTTTTCCAGGCAATAATATTAATTAAACTCGTTACGGTAGCTTCAATAGTATAACAAAAAATTTAGTATCAAAAATTCTAAAATAGATCTAATATCGTTTTGCATGTGTTTAAATTGTTATGTAATAATATATTTATAATGCATAAATACTAAGAGAGATTACTTACAAGAGTAATCTCTCTTAGTTAAATTAACTAATAACTAACTTTATATATTATTTTTAGGGTTGTATTGTAAAGGTAGAATCAGATTTGTCAACAGAAAGAGAGTGATCGGTTCTCACAAGGCCTATTCTCAATTTGCATTGAGACGAATCTACATTCGGTAATGTCCAGGGATGAGACATAGAGGAAGAGAAACCGGAAGAGAGAGAAAATGCATAGTGCCAGGTAGCACCATTATCAGTTGTATAGTCCACTGAGATATGATCTATCTGAGAGGTATCACCGTCTATTGTCCAGGTTACATTAATTGTATCTCCAGCGGTAAGAGTTTCTCCGCCATTTGGATATGTAAGAGTAACCGTTGGAGGATTTGAAGAATTGCTGTTGATTGTAAAGGTAGAATCAGAATCGTCTGTTGCTAGCTCTGTATAAGTATCGTCCATAATTTTTACTCTAACTTTTATATTTCCTTGAACATTGCTGGGAATATTCCAGACATAGCTTCCAGTATTATTTATATTAGTAGCAATTGAGTGTATCGTATTGTTTTGTATATAATATAAACTTGCATACTTTGCGAACTCAGCATTACCACCACCTGCATCAGAAGAGTTCCATTTTATAGTGCAGCTGTCCCCAGAGTTATAAGTTTCTCCACCATTTGGACTTGTCACCTTTACTGTAAAGTCAGGTGATAGTTCTGTCATACTCCACCCTTCCTCTGCACATTGTTTTATCCAGTCGTAAGTAATCCATGTGTAACCATTATCGCCCCAGCTTGTGCTCCAGGAGTTCACCATTCTAAACGCTCCACCGTGTACCATATCATCATATCCTACAAGAGTTACAGCATGATATCCATAAAACGTTACCTCTCCGTCAGAAGGTACATAATGTATATAGTCATTTGGCCCAAAATCAGACCTATACCATGTAGCAAAAACTGGAATACCTATAACAAATACACTTCCATTCGCCAGTATGCCTTTCAGATCATCTATATCACGATCTGAAAGTGGAGTACCCTCCCAATGCCAATTCTTACTGGGTGCAACCAGACTATTCACGTACCGCCCATAGAATAAGTTTCCATAGTTTTCAATTTTAAAAGGAACAGCTAAATTCAATTGATCCTGAGTAGGCTGCGTAGTATAATCCTGGTCGTTATAGGGGAAAATCTTAAGCGTATCGCATCCTTTATCTTCAAGAAGTTGGAATGCATCCTGAAATGTAGACCCGTTATCATTACCGCCATTGATCTGATTATAAATAAATGCCGGTGAAAATTGATGCGCATTAGTGGTTACATCCCAATTCTGTTCTTTATGTTCTGTAAAAGTTTTGTAGTAATACCCAACTGCCCATGCAACGCAACTACCCTGCTGTCCTTGATCCCCCACAGGTGGAAGCATATTGCTAAGATCAACAGAAGAAGGCAATTCATCTGCGTTAATATTCTTAAGCGATATGTGGGGTACATTAAATCTATACTGCCAACTTGGCATTAGCCCTAATTTACCTGGAAGGCTATTTGCCTTAATAACGGTATACGTATTGCCAAAGCCAAAAAACACAACAGCCAGCATCACCAAAACTAACAAAACTGATAATACTTTTTTCATACAAACCTCCTGTTACTTTTTATTAAATTTTATTATATCATACAATTCCATCCGTGCAAATAAAATAATAAGGATATAATATAAGATTCTCTATGCAATAAGAGGTCTCTGAAAGTAAGACAATAATTCTATCAGATTTTTTATAAAGATATTTCTCCAATTTTCTTAAAACTACAACAAAAGGGTTCCTGCTGCTAATTTTGCCCAGTTCAATAAGAGTTTGAGGCCATACCTCAAAAACAAAAGGAGTTTTATAAAACTGGGAAAGTTTATAACCAGCTAACGCTACAAAAGGATGAGCAGAAGATCTAATTATTATATCCGATGTATTATATCCGATGCTTTGATCTTATTCCATAACAATTTTTAACAATTTTTAGTATTAACACATAATCAGAATTCTTGTAATAAGACTTATAGTTAAATTCCTATTTTTGCCGAGAAAAGCAGACAATACTCATACACACTATATCAAACAAGAAGAATTCCTTATTTACATAAAGACTACACTCATAATCCTTAGTTACTTGTTCATTATTTAAAGATATAAATTATAAAATTCTTTGCAAGTATTTCTTTACTTCAACTACATTTCCAGATTTGATAGATTCTACCATTAAAAGTGTAGTAAGTGTAGTATACACTATATCTTTAAAAGGTATGGGAAACTCAGTTCCCTCCTTTAAACTTTTAAGTACTTCTTTATACTCGTTTATAAATCCTTTGTCCTGAAGCAAAAGCTTTTTTCTATAAGTTTTGCCGTTTTTATAGACTTCTCCTCTTATAAAATTGTCAATCACACCAGCAAAATTATTTGCATAAATTTCTATCCTCTCCTTTGGTAATGCCTTATCGCCAATTGACTCATAAATTATATTACCGATTGAGCCATTCTCAAACTGCAATGTAAACACAGAATTATCTGCATTAAGAAAGTCTTTATTATCTATAATCGTATGTTTCCCGTATACTTCTTTAGGATAGGAATTAAACATATAAATTAAATAATCTACAAAGTGACATACTTCACCTATAATCCTGCCTCCACCCACATTAGGATCATTTATCCAATGATGTGTAGGCACAGGTCCGGCATTTACCCTATAAGTAATTATGCGAGGAGTTTGTGAGCCAAAATATCTTTTTATCCATTGCGTTAGCGGAGAAAAACGCCTATTAAAACCTACCATTATCCTTTTTCCTGTACTTTGACTAACTTTGATAATTTCTTTAAGTTGATCAATATTTATTGCAAGGGGCTTTTCAACAAATACATCCTTACCAGATTCTAACATCTCTTTAGCAACGGGGACATGCAAATTGTGGGGCACAGTAATAAAGACTAAATCAGTATTCTCATCTTCTGCAATTTTCTTATAATCAGATGTAACATAAATGAAATTATACTTCCTGGCAAGGATTGCAGCAGAATTTCCACCGTAAGATGAAATTCCCTCTAAAGAAATCTCTCCTTTCAATTTTACTAGATTAGGCATCAATGTAGCCTTTGTAAAATTACCTGCACCTATAACAGACACACCTATCTTGTCATTCCGTTTCCTATAATTTTGTTTAAAATATATAACATTTGAAGTACTTCCTTTATTACCTCCTTCATACTTAAACAAAATAGCAATAACAGGCTTATCTGTTTTCTTCTTGCCAGAAATAATTTTGTAAGCTTCGCCACTTTTCTCCAGAGGAAACTCATATGAAATAAGAGGTTTTACATTTATCTTCTTATCTGCTAATAATGAAAGAAATGACTCCATATTCCTTTTTTCGGTCCATCGTATATACCCAATTGGATAGTCTATGCCTTTCTCTTCATATAATGGATCATACCTACCAGGACCGTAAGAACGAGAGAATCTTACAGTAATTTCTTTTTTGTAGTAAGGTGCCCGTGGAATATCAATTTTACTTACTCCGACAATAACAAATGTGCCTCTATCTCTAATAATCTTAGGTGTAAGCTCTACAGGTCCATTTGATTTAGTAGAAGCTGTCATAAGTACTGCATCAACCCCGTAGCCTTTTGTAAATTCCATTATTTCATTCGTAGGCTCGCCATTTTTTAAATCTATAAATAAATCAGCTCCTAATAATTTAGCGATTTTTCCCTTGCTGGAATCTAAATCCAATCCTATTACTCTACATCCAGCAGATTTCAATATTTGTATCGTAAGCAATCCAACAAGTCCTAATCCTATTACAGCAACAACATCTCCAACAGATGCCTCGCTTTGTCTTACTCCCTGCATTGCAATTCCGCCTAATGCTACAAAAGAAGCATCCTTAGTACCAACACCCTCAGGTATTTTCACCACCAAATTTTTAGGTACCGCTACATATTCCGAATGGGTAGCATATCCCCCTCCTGCACAGGCAACTAAATCACCAATATGAATATCATTCACATCATTACTCACAGAAACAACTTCTCCTGCAGAACTATATCCAAGCGGTAAAAAATCCTCTAATTTTTGCATGGCCTTTTTATAAGTTGTAAGAAGCCCTTCTGATTTAACTTTCTCAAGAACTTGTTTAACTAAATCTGGCCTTGATTTAGCCTTTGCTAATAACCCTTTATTGCCAAATTCTAATATCGTTCTTTCTGTTCCACTGCTAATCAACGAAAAATGATTCTTTACCAGAACTTTTCCTTTACCTACATTCGGCATCGGAACATCAAGCAATTCTATTTCCCCGGTTTTTAAGTTCTCGAATATCTGCTTCATATCTTATCTCCTTCTTTATCCTAAATATAAATTCCAAGTATTTTATAGTATAAGGCTTTATATCTATCTGAAAAATCATTTTGAGCTTTAGCTTTTAAAGCAAAAAACTTTTTATAAATGTCGAAATTTTTTAAGATATCTATAATTTTATTCAAATAGTCGCCTGGTTTATTAATATCAAACAGCAAAACATATTCAGGACGCTTAACAGCGTTACTTGCGATTGTTGGCACACCCATACTTAAGGCTTCTCTTATAGAAAGGGAGTCTCCATCAGAATAGGTTGGCCTAACAAAAATGTCCGCGGCTTTGAGAAGTTCTAAAAAGTCTACGGGCCTTTCATAGACCATGAAATTTTTATGGAGTACTTTATTCTTCAAAATGTCCAAAAGTGTCTTCGAGGGGGTTGCAACAACAAATATAAATCCTACATCAGGAATTTTACAAACCAATTCATTAAACATATCAATGCTTAATTCCAGTCCGTACAAGTCGTTTCCATTGTAAGGAGTAATCTTAAATGCATCAGCAATGATTAGCCTACGGACTTTTTTTCTCAAATTTAAAATTTCAGCAGGTAGCAGTCCTGGTGTCTCGGAGGCAGGCATAATGAAGGGCGGAATAACACTTATTTTTTTATAATAAGAAGGGAATGCCTCTATGAATTTCTTTTCTATTTCTTTATTAACAGCAACAACACCATTAGACAACTTAAGAATTATTTTTAGTTCAACTCTTTTTATTCCCTTAATTTCAAATCGTGCGCTGTGAAATTGAGTTATAACTTTCTTGTTTAAAATCCTGGAAACCAAACAGAATAATAAAGATACCGTTAAATTGGATGTGTTTATGTGAACTAAATCCACAATAGGAATTAGCCAAAAAGAGTGTAGTAACGAATAAATTCTTTTGCTGGGTATTGAAAAATTCTGCGTATTAAGAACATATTTTATAATTCCAGGCATAGAAGATTCGTGCAACCGCTTAACAAAAATTGACACACCTCCAACTTTACCAGGATAAGGACCAATTATTAATATTCTATGAGTCCAAATGCGCTCCGTTTTGTTAGTCTTGCTATTAAAACTCTTCATTTTGTCATTCTCTTTTAAATCTAAATACATTTAAAAAGAGTACAAATAAATATACCAAACTTATCGGAATCAAAAAGTTCAATAAAATCCCATTTTTTATAAAACTTATAAATCCACAGTCTCGAACAAATGTAAATAATTGGCCAAAAAAGTAACTATAAAGAAAAATACCAGCAGCACCTCCAACCATCCTGAAGAATCTGTTAATCCACTCAAATAGAGCTCCAAATAAAAATAGATAAATAAACACACCGACAGGACCAGCAAATAGATATCCAAAACCCATTATATAAAAAGTCAAGCCCCCACCAGCAGCAAAAAGCTTAGGATAAAATGTTTTTACATACCATTGGCTATAAGGTAACGGACGATTTGGATAAATTATTGTAGGAATCAACAGGCTAAAATCTTTTATTGGTGCATAAAAGTCATAAGATAGATTCGAAGGTATATTCTTGACTAATGTTATAAACGTAGAGAACGGAGCAGTAAAATCACTAAAACCCCACATAAGATCAATTAAACTCTTATTTTTCATATTTGCAAAATATTCATAAAAATTTCTAAAATCCTTCGCAAGCGAACTTCCACTTCTCGCAGCTCTCACTGCCCCTGAAGTAATAAAAGCAAGAATAAAGAATAATACTATTAGCACCAAAACAAGACGACGTTTTCTCAAAATAGAGTAAGTCACAGCCAAGAGACAAAATAAAATACTAATAATCCACATTCTATGGCCACCTATAATAGAAAGAATAACTAACACAATAAGCGCATAACTTAACCACGAAAGTTTTCTATATTTTTTAACATCCCCAATTATACTAATCATGGAAAGTATTATTGAGGAGAAAACAGTAGGAATCAATAAATGCAGATATTGAAAAATCCCTGGAGTTTCTTTTCTGTACATAATAGACTCGGCATAAGACATACCAAATGGATTAAGTCCCCAACGCAAAATAACCAAAAGAACAATTATAGTTAACAAATATCTGTATTTATAGGTTAGCCAGAACAAAGAATTAAAATCTTTAGATAATTTAAAAGCAGTGTTCTTATTTATTTTAAATAACTTACCAAGAGAAACAGCCCCAGCCACATAACCTACTATTCCAACACATATAGACAATAAAAGTCTCAACATCTCAGTGCTAGTAAGCGGGATTTGTTTTCCTATTATTAAAAAAGTAGAGGGTAATGCATGTAATAATAATATGCTTAACGCTGCAACATGAATATTCAATATACCATAATAACGGTCCTTTGTAGCAAAATATATTATCGCTACAGCATAAAACACACCGATTGATACTAACCAGAATTGCCAAAACAGCGATAAAATACCTAATATAATAGAAAAAGCAAATAGAATTGGAAAAAGTTTAAAATTTTTACCTGATTCTGAAATTCTATTTGTTATCATAGATTTATATTTTCCTATTATATAATGCTATATATTTATCTACAATTCTATCCCAAGAATATCTACTTTTAGCTGTCTCTAATGCATTTTTCGACAGTATCTCCATTAAATCCGGATCTTTAACGAGCCGCAAAATATTTTTACTTACATCATCCGGATTTGAATTAGTCAAAATACCATTAAAACCATCCGTTACAACTTCGGGTAGGCCGCCATCATTTGAGGCTACTATAGGTTTCCCAGCACTCATCGCTTCTAAAGGAGCTACCGGGAAAGCCTCATTTAAAGATATGTGGCAATAGATATCACATACTGAAAGTGCAATAAATGGGTTTTCCATATTGCCAGTAAAAACTACATTGTTCGACAAGTTTTTTTCTTCTACATGTTTTCCAAGATAGTCTCTATACTTTCCGTCACCAACGAGCAATAACTTTGCTTTTGGATAGTAAGTTAATATCCTTTTAAGAGAGTCAACAAGTATTGCCACACCTTTCACTTTCCAGTCCCATGACAAGTTAGCAATCATACACAGTAATGGAAAATCATTTTTTTCTATGTTATATTTTGCTTTAAAATTCTTCACATGCTCTTTATTAACAATTTTGGCTGATACACCATTAGGTATAACAACAGCATTAGATGGTCTGATTCCGATTTTATTCAAGGATTGCTTCAAACTCTTACTTACGTAAGTAGTAACATTTACATTTTTTAGCAAAAAATTAAAAATAAACAATCGCAAATATTCCTTGTTATGTTTATTTTCTTTATCAATAAAGGAAGTCGTATGCGGTTGAGTGTGAAAAGTGAATATTATTCTTTGTTTATGATTAAAAATCAATTTGTATAACACAGGTGCAACCAGTAAAGAACCATGACTATGCACATGTATAACATCAGGTCTCATATTCCGCAACACTTTTAAAATATTTAATACTAAAAGCATCTTATTTCTTGGGACACTAATAATTTCCCTACCTTCGTCAGGACTAATTACATAAACATCAGCACCTCTATTCTTGAGCTCTTTGTATAAATTATAAACTACAGTTGTTATACCGCCTTTGGTATGCAACCAATATGGCGTTATAATAGCTACTTTCACATTCACCTCCTCGGGCATTTTGGTACAAGATCATTACAATTTCTACTCATTTATGCATTAACCTCCATTAGAATAGTTGTTTCAGCAGATTCCTATATCAAAAATAGTATATCTTTTATTTTCCTTTTGCAAAAGCAAAAACCTGAATTAATTTATTACAGCATAAAACTACATTATTTTAATCTTTTTAAAAGTACTTTAGTATGGTTCGTAAAAACATCAAATCCAGAGGAACGAAGTAAGTAAGCAAAGATTAAATATACTACAGTAAGTAGCATTACAACTACTGTAAAGCGAGTAAGCAAGGTAACAAATGTTTGAGAACGATTTATATAATTTCTTAAAAGCAATGCAATAATTAAAATCACTAAGGAAGCACAAATTATTTTTAGTCCCTCCTTTATTAAAGGCTTGTAAGGAATATTAATGAAGCACTTTCTTCTAACCATAACCGCGTATAAAAAGAAACCCAATATTGTAGCAAGAGCAGTTGCAAGACCTATGCCACCAACTCCCCACACTTTGGATAGCAGCACATCGCCTGCTGCATTAAATATGACGACAAAGACCGTAACATACAGAGGTGTTTTAGTATCCTTAAAAGAGAAAAACACCCTTTGAAAAAGAACATTTGCAGAAATAGTAAAAAGTCCTATGGAATACATTGAAACAGCAAAAGCAGTTATGGAAGTAGAGTTGCTTGTAAATGCACCATGCTGATAAAGTAGGCGAACAATGGGTTGTGCATAAACAATAAAAATAAACGACATAGGAATTATTATAAACATTAACACGGAAAAAGCGTCTAGAAACACCCTTATGTACTGATTAAGGTGTTTTTTTACTGCAAAATCAGAAAAAGAAGGATAAACTGAAAACGCTATGGGATATATTAAAAGACTAACAGGAAGTCCATAAATTAATTGCGCAAAATTCAATGCCGCAACAGAGCCTTCGGTCAGTGATGACGCAACTGTTTTGTCTATGATTTGATATAAAGCCCCCACACCGGAAGTTAAAATTATTGGGAAAAGAAGAACAAAGAAATCCCATACTTTTTGGAAGTTAATGTGTAGAAGTTCAAAGCTTCGGAAAAATTGTTTTTTGTAATACAAAAACAGAAACATAACAGAAAAACTAAAAGTTCCAAACGAGATTTCACCTATCGTCCAACTGTTTATACCGATTCTTTTTGCAAAAAGCAAGAGAGAAAGCGGTATAAGTGAATTGCCCATAAGCAAAGTAAGTGCAGGAAACAGAAATTGTTTTTCCGCCTGCAATAGCCCTATAAATAAACCTGCAAGAACATTAAAGAAGCCAAACACAATAAGAAAACGCATAAAGTAAGCAGCCTGCGAAAGCCGTGCTCCTTTAAAGCCGTATGCAACTATTTTTACAAATGCGGCAGGAAACAGGAACATAATAAAGGAGAATAACAAAAGAATGACAACGTTTATTAAAAATATCTGATTTACAAAAGTCTTTGCTTTCTGTACATTTTTTTGTTTCTCTTCAGTATATACTGGTATAATAACGGTTTGCAAACCACCTGCTATAATCCCGAATACAAGAGATGGTATAAGCATGGCAACAACAAATGCATCCACCTGTGCGCTCGTGCCAAAGTAGTAGGCCACAAGTACCGTACGGAG
>WGCS01000305.1 GCA_015493685.1 Bacteroidales bacterium | reverse complement strand
GATATGGGATGAATCAAGATTAGCTATTAATGCCTATGAAATGTATAAAACTTCTAATTTTATTGTTACAACCTATCACTATTTACCCGATTTATGGAATACCAAGCCTCCATTAATGATTATTCTACAGGCATTATTTATGAAGCTTATTGGACCAAATGAGTTGGCTGTTCGATTACCTTCAGCCTTTGCCGCTCTACTTACAGTAGCTTCTATTATGTTTCTTTCAGAATACTATTTCAAAAGTTTTTGGTATGGTTTCATTACCGCAATAATTCTAATCACCTCCCAAGGATATATTGGCATACACGCCACAAGAACAGGAGATTACGATGCTCTGCTAACATTATTTACAACACTCTATGGGATTTCGTTTTTTCTATTTATCGAAAATAATAAGAACAAATATTTATATTTATTCTTTCTCTTTTCAAGCTTGGCAGTACTAACAAAAAGCGTCGTAGGTGTTTTGTTTTTTCCGGCACTATTTACTTACGCCTTTATCAATGGTAAAATCATTTTCCTATTGAAAAATAAACATTTTTATATGGGATTAAGTATTTTTATTGTTCTGGTATTTGGGTATTATACAGTTCGGGAAATCGCATCAGAAGGATATATTAAAGCGGTAATGGTTAATGAACTCGGAGGTCGTTTCTTAAAAGTGGTAGAGAATCATAGTCATGGGTTTTGGTATTATTATAATAATATTATTCATTCGCGATTGAATCAACTATGGGTTATCCTAATCCCGATAGGTACTGTACTGGGCTTCGCTAGCAAAAGCAAAAAAATCAAAAATTTCACCCTATTTTCCGTAATAATGGTCGTTGAATTTTTTCTTATTATCTCTGTTGCTAAAACCAAACTTGAATGGTACGACATACCGCTTTATCCATACTTGGCATTTATTATTGCAAATTCATTATTCTTGGTTTTTACATTTTTAAATAATTACAAAAAACGCAAAAAATACTTTATTTATAAGTTAGCAAGCTATTTTTTTCTCTTTATCCTCATGCTAGGTCCTTATACTCAAATTATTAAAAAAACCCATAAACCTGTTGAATATTACTGGGATAAAGAGCTTTATGAAATGAGCTATTATCTAAGAAACGCCGTTAATGATAAGGATAAAAGTTTAAATAATGCGCTGTTAATCCGCAATGGATATACCAGACAACTTGAATTATACATTAATGTATTGCATCAGGAGAATATTAACGTACAGATAATAAAAAGTACTGAAAATTTAAAAAAAGGAATGCATATTATTGCTTCTGAGGATCAGGTAAAACAAAAGATTGAAAAAAATTACCACTATAGAGTAATTAAAGAACAACATAACATTAAAATATATGAAATCTTATAATAATAGAATTTTTGATATTTCAGTTCTTGTCCCGATTTATAATGAAGAAAAAATTCTTCCTGAACTATATACCCGAATAAGAGAAACATTAATCACTATTAGCGAAAACTACGAAATTGTTTTTGTAAACGATGGAAGTACCGACAATTCTATTCTTGAAATTCTCAAACTCTCAGAACAAGATAAAAATGTTTTTTATATTAATTTTAGCCGAAACTTCGGGCATCAAATAGCCGTAACAGCAGGTATAGATAGTTGCAGAGGCAAGTCAGTGGTAATTATTGATGGTGATTTGCAAGATCCTCCAGAGCTTATAAAAGAGCTGTATGATAAACATAAGGAAGGATATGATGTTGTATATGCAAAAAGGAGAAAAAGAGAAGGAGAAACTTGGTTTAAACGAGTGAGTGCAAAATATTTTTACAAAATATTAAAAAACATTACCCTAATAGATATCCCTGTCGATGTTGGCGATTATAGGATAATTAGCAGTAAGGTGGTAGAATATTTACGACTAATGCCTGAGCAGAATAAATTTTTAAGGGGGCAGATAGCATGGCTGGGGTTTAAGCAAACTGAAGTACTATTTAATAGAGACGAACGTAAGTTTGGGAAAACAGCTTATACCCTCAACAAAATGTTATCATTTGCAATTGATGGCATTGCGGCATTTTCTGATGTACCTTTGAAATTGGTTACTAAACTTGGCTTTTTTATATCGCTATTTTCATTTATTATTATAATCTATGCTCTTATTTCAAATTTTATTTTAAAATCAACAATTTCAGGTTGGACATCATTAATCATTAGTTTTACTTTTATTGGAGGCATTCAACT
This sequence comes from Bacteroidales bacterium, assembly GCA_015493685.1. Taxonomy (GTDB): domain Bacteria; phylum Bacteroidota; class Bacteroidia; order Bacteroidales; family UBA1556; genus UBA6267. The sequence goes on along the minus strand of WGCS01000305.1, from coordinate 2,035 downwards.
ATTTTCCATTGGAATTATTGGAGAATATATTAGTCGAATCAACAATAATGTGAGAAATAGGCCGCTCTATATTATACAAGAAACAAATATAAATAAGCATTAATGGAACAAATACCGAACTATTCTACCACAACAACCCTCTCATTTTAATACAATATAAAAGTCGCATAGCCTGTCAAACATCAAAGTTTTTCACCTCTACAACCTGCGCTGCCGGCATATTGCTTAAATGAATATTTCCTATACGAACGCGAATAAGTCTAAGGGTAGGATAACCCACTGCAGCAGTCATTTTACGTAGCTGACGAAACTTGCCTTCCGTAATTGTAATGGAAGCCCATGAAGTGGGACCATGGGCTGCTTCATCTCTTATTCTTCTACTCCTTTCAGGAAAATCAGGTGGAGGAAAAAGCAATTTAGCCTCGCATTGTTTTGTCAAATATTTCTTCCCATTAATGCCTATTTCAACGCCTTTTTGCAATTGTTCTATGGCCTTATTATCCATCAAACCATCCAACTGAACATAGTATTCTTTCTCCACCTTTCTACTTCTTATAAATTCACTCTCTTTTCCGTCGGTAGTCAACAGCAACAAGCCTTCCGACTGTACGTCAAGGCGCCCTATTGCCATCGTTCCGACAGGGAAATCATAGAGTTCACCCAAGAGTGGTTTTTTCCGCTTATGAGGATTTACAAATTGCGAGATATACCCATAAGGTTTATGAATAATAAAATGGCGATGCACGATAGCTTCTGCTTATTGATAATTTATATAAAATCCACCTCTTCAAATTGCTGAGTACGTTGATAGGGAATAAATCCTGCCTCAATAATGGCCTTTTGAATTCCCTGAGCATCAAATTTATGATCTGCACCAGCCACCGATACCACATTCTCCTCAATCATAATGGACCCAAAATCATTGGCTCCCCCATGAAGACAAATCTGTCCTATTTCTTTTCCCACTGTAAGCCAGCTGGCTTGAATATTAGGAATATTAGGAAGCATAATTCTACTCAGCGCTATAAAACGAATATATTCTTGTGCACTAACTTCAAAGTTTCGTTTAAGTCTCTTTTTAAGCGTTGTACCTTCACTTTGAAATGGCCAAGGGATAAAAGAGATAAAACCCACAGCGCCTTCAGGCCGCTCTGCTTGCACTTCCCTCGCCCTTACCAAATGCTCAAAACGGTCTTCCATGCTCTCCACATGACCGAGCATCATCGTTATCGATGTCGTTAATCCAAGCTTATGCGCCTCTCGCATCACATCAAACCAATCGTCGGCAGTACATTTATTTTTGGATATTTCTGCACGGATTTCATCAACCAATATCTCTGCTCCGGCACCGGGTAAACTATCAAGTCCTGCCGCCATCAACTGCTCCAAGGTGTCCTTAAAACTTAAATTACTTAATCGAGCAATATGCACTACTTCCGGTGGCCCCAAAGCATGCAATTTTACCTCAGGATAGCGTTGCTTCAACGAAGAAAATAAATCTACATAATATTCAATACCCAAATCGGGATGCAAACCGCCTTGCAATAGCAACTGTCGTCCTCCGAGCTTAAACAATTCGCTTACTTTTTCATCATATTCCTCCGCATTGGTAATATATGCTCTCTTCGAATTCTTGGAAGCATAAAAATTACAAAACTGGCAGCCACTCTCACAAACATTGGTATAATTGACATTTCTATCAATAATCCACCCCACCTTTGGTTCCGGATGCATCCGCATTCGTATTGCATGAGCCAATACCATTAACTCTGAAGTATTCATTTTCGCATTCAACAGCAATCCTTCTTCCTTGCTAAGAAACTCCCCATTTAAGGCTTTATATTTTAATTTCTCTATATTCATATCGTCCATATTAAAATAGTATCATCCCTTGAACTCTTGTATTTCACCAAGATATGATACAATAAACTATTATTTTATTACTTTGAATTAATCCAAAGCAATTTATTAATTTTACGGCTTCAAAAATAGAAAAATCAAGCTTTCTATTTTGTTTATCTATTAAATATTATAT
>WGCS01000304.1 GCA_015493685.1 Bacteroidales bacterium | reverse complement strand
TATGTCATGAAGCTTGTTTATATGGCTTCTAGGGTCTTGTATTTGACTAAAAATACGTACTAATTCATTACTTGTTTCCATATTGTATATTTAATTGATTATCAAGTAAATATACAAATAATTATTTCATTAAACAACTAATAATCAAGTTTTTATTAAAAATAATTGACTTAAAAAAAGTATGCGTTTGCCCTGATTAGAGCCTCAGTTTTTTGATTAATCCTTTGATTATTTTATATCTTTAGAGAATACTAATTGTTTATTTTCTAATCATCAATGCTAATCAATTGCCATTCATATTATAGTTTACACTATGGAACGCTATCCATAAAAGCGCTGGTTGACAGTGCTGTAGAAAAAGGACATCACCACTTATGTCTTAGTGATATAAATAATAGTACAGCAGTAATTGATTTCGTAAAAGCTTCGTTTAATGCCGGTATTAAGCCTATTGCAGGCATTGAGTTTCGGCAAGGAAATACGTTATTGTATGTTGCTATTGCCCGAAACAATAATGGTTTTAGAGCAATAAATGAGCTGTTGAGTGAGCATAATATCCGTCGGAAACCATTGGCTCGGCGGGCTCCTTACATTAAGGATGCTATTATTATATATCCTTTGGAAAGCATTTCATTATTGAAGCAGCTAAAAGCTAACGAGTTTATAGGCATTCGCTATTACGAGCTTAGTTTTCTTTATAAATTACCCACTTATTATAGGGATAAACTTATTGCCTGGCATCCCATAACTCATCAGGGAGGAGAATCTTATATGCTGCACAAGCATTTAGTTGCCATTGGTAATAATCTGTTGTTGAGCCGGTTGAACAATGATATGATGGCCCATTTTAGTGAGCGGATGCCTTCTCCTGACGATTTGGAAAAGCTTTTTGAAGAATATCCCTATTTGCTTAGGCGCACCGAGGAGTTAATGAGCCAATGCCACATAAGTTTTGATTTTGCCTATAATAAAAACAAGCAACATTTTGGAGCGAGTAGGAAAGAGGACCTTCGTTTGCTTCGGCAATATGCTTATCGAGGGATGAATTTGCGCTATGGACGTTATAATGTTGTGGCTAAAAATCGAATTAACAAGGAGCTGAGAATTATTGAGCAGATGAATTTCTCGGCATATTTTCTTATTACTTATGATATCATTCAATTTTCGATGCAGCAAGGATTTTATCATGTAGGTAGGGGAAGTGGTGCGAATAGTGTGGTGGCCTATTGTCTTCAAATTACCAATGTCGATCCCATTGAATTGGATTTGTATTTTGAGCGATTTATAAATCTAAAGCGATCGTCGCCACCTGATTTTGATATTGATTATTCATGGCTGGAGCGGACTAGAGTGCAGAAATATATTTTTGATAAGTATGGGCGTTATCATGTTGCCCTTTTGGGAACTATAAATACCTTTAAGGGCAAATCAATATATCGTGAGTTGGGCAAAGTTTATGGACTCCCCAAGGAGGAAATTGATGACTTGATAAAGTATCCACACTCTCAGCGTAATCAAACTACTCTGAAACGGCAACTTCATCAGTTGGCCGTTTTGATGAGCGAATTTCCCAATCTGCGAAGCATCCATGCCGGAGGAATTATTATCAGCGAAGAGCCGCTTACTTGCTATACTGCTTTAGATATGCCCCCCAAGGGGTTTCCTACTACGCAGTGGGATATGTATGTGGCTGAGAATATTGGCTTTGAGAAGTTTGATATTCTTAGCCAACGAGGTATTGGTCATATCAAAAACAGTGTGCAACTTATCGAGGAGAATAGAAATAAGCGAATAGATATCCATAGAGTGGCAGAATTTAAGAAAGATAAAAAGCTACATCAGCTTTTGGAATCCGGAGAGACCATTGGTTGCTTTTATATAGAGAGCCCCGCCATGCGTAGTCTGCTACAAAAACTACGATGTCACGATTACCTGACTCTTGTGGCGGCAAGTTCGATTATTAGGCCGGGGGTGGCTCGTTCCGGAATGATGCGTACTTATATTGAGCGTCATAATAATCCTAAGGCGATAAAATATTCTCATCCTGTTATTAAACAGCAGCTTAGCGAAACTTATGGCGTGATGATTTACCAAGAAGATGTGCTTAAAATAGGGCATTATTTTGGCGGTCTTGATTTGGCAGAATCGGATGTTCTGCGCCGTGCCATCAGTGGGAAAACTCGTTCGAAAGATGAATTGAATCGTATTATTACAAAGTTTTTTGCCAATTGCAAAGCCAAGGGCTATCCTCCGGCGATAAGCAAAGAAATATGGCGACAGATAGAATCCTTTGCCGGCTATTCTTTTAGCAAAGCGCATTCGGCCTCTTATGCGGTGGAAAGCTATCAGAGTTTATATCTAAAAACTCATTTCCCGTTGGAGTTTATCACTGCTGTAATCAATAATTTTGGAGGTTTTTATCAAAGTTGGGTATATTTTAATGAGGCCCAACGTTTGGGTGCTACGGTTATGCTCCCCGATGTTAACCATAGCAAATACCTCTCTTCACTCAAGGGCACTGCATTATATATTGGTTTTGTTCATATCAAAAATTTAGATGCTGAATTGGCAAAAGCTATTGTTGAGAAGCGTTATGAGGGAGGCAACTATTCCAGTTTGGGGGACTTTGTTTCCAGACTTTCCATTGGGATAGAGCAGCTGATACTATTGATTAGGCTGGGCGCTTTCCGTTCCATCAATAGCAATAAGGTAGTATTGATGTGGGAGGCTTGCAGTCTCAACAGAGTGCCAAAGAAATCCCAAGAAGCGTTGTTGTTCTCCTGTCAGAAGAGAGATTATAAGCTTCCTCATTTGGAGAGTAATATTTTTGTGGATGCTTATGATGAAATTGAATTGTTGGGTTTTCCGGTAAGTCTAAGCTATTTCGAACTTTTAAAAACTAAGTACAGAGGGGATATATTGGCTCGTGAGATGAGGTTTTCTGTTGGCCGGTCTCTTAAAATGTTGGGGCGTTTTGTCTGCCTAAAACCCATTAAAACAAAGAACAAAAAGTATATGTATTTTGCTACTTTTATCGATGAAGAAGGGAACTTATTTGATACGGTTCATTTCCCTTTATCAGCCGGGCAATATCCCTTTCGGGGAGAGGGAGTGTATTTATTGGGAGGTAAAGTTGTTGAGGAGTATGGTTTTTTTAGTTTGGAAGTCAATAGAATGGCTAAGATGGATCTTGTTGAAAATCCTATCAATCAATAAGATACGTATTACATAGGATAAAGTTATAAAAAAAACAGTAAAAAATCAGGAGCTTCTATTAATCCTATTATAAAATAAATACTTTTGCCTTCGTATATTTTTTTACTATGAAAACGAAACTCCATACTAAAATTAAGGAACTTCCGGCAACGGCAATCTGTGGTAACGATATCAGTTCATCGGTGCTATATGTCTCTGCTTTATCGATTGTGTATGCCGGACAGTATGCATGGATAACATTACTTATTGTAGCCTTTGTATTATTTTTGTTTAGGAAAATTTATGGGGAAGTTGTGGGAGCCTTACCATTAAATGGAGGGGCATACAATGCGCTTTTAAATACCACAAGCAAGAATTTAGCTTCTTTTGCAGCTACATTAACGATTCTATCCTATATGGCTACTTCCGTTATTTCGGCCAATGAGGCGATGTATTATTTACACGATATATTTTCCGGTTTACCGGTAATATTAGCTACGGTGGTTTTGCTATCTCTTTTTGCCGGACTGGCAATAACAGGAATTAAAGAATCCTCGGTGGTGGCAGTAATAATTTTTATTTTTCATTTAGTTTCCATGGTTTTTCTTATTGGAGCGGTAAGTTATTTCCTTTTTAGAAATGGTTTGGGAACATTTATTGAGAATTGGCATTCGCCTGTGCCCGGAGGAAGTGTATGGACGGCTATCTTTCTTGGTTTTGCAGCTTCTATGTTGGGGATATCAGGTTTTGAAAGCTCAGCCAATTTTGTGGAAGAGCAAGAGCGTGGCGTTTTTCCTAAAACGCTTCGTAATATGTGGATTATCGTCAGTGTGATTAATCCGTTGATGGCCTTTTTTGCCCTTTCTATTGTTCCGGCCTCTGATATAAAAATACTTTATGAGAATACTTTATTATCGCACATGGCCGAAGTGTCAGCGGGTAATTGGCTTCAATTAATCATTTCTATTGACGCGGTGCTTGTTCTCAGTGGTGCAGTTCTTACCTCCTATGTTGGAGTAACGGGTTTGTTGGAACGGATGACGCTGGACCGAATATTGCCGCCCTTTTTTATTAAGAAAAACAAAAGAGGAAGTTCGTATAGAATTATATTATTATTTTTGATATTGAACATATCGGTACTGTTTATCACCCAAGGTAAGGTGGTGGTACTGGCAGGAGTTTATACTATCTCGTTTTTATCGGTAATGGCGTTATTTGCTGTCGGCAATATATTCCTAAAAATACGAAGATCGCGTTTGCCGCGGCCTGAACGTGCAAGCTGGATAAGCTTAATGATAGCGCTTACAGGAGTTTCTATTGCGCTTATTGGCAACCTTAAAATGGAACCTGACGAAGGTATGCCTTCCAATTTTATGGTGTTTATGGATTACTTTGTTCCAACAATGCTACTGGTAATAATTATGCTCAACCGAATAAGTTTGCTAAGGATGTTGATTCAAGTATTACATTACCTTAGTGGTCCGTTTCATAAGAGTACCCGTAAACTCGATTTGAGCATATTAAGAATAATAAGAAAAATAAATTCTCAGGAATTTGTATTCTTTTCCAAAGGCGATAACGTTATTAATCTCAATAAGGTACTACTATATATATTGCGAAATGAGCAAACTAAAAAGCTAAAAATTGTTACCCTTTTAGCAGAAGGGGAAGAGTGTGCAGCAAATCTAAAGCAGGATATTGAGTTTTTGGATAGAGTTTATCCGGATATTAAGATTGAATTTGTAAAAATAAAAGGAAAATTCTCACCGCAGCTTATAAAAGATTTATCAAAACAATGGGGAATATCACCTAATTTTATGTTTATTGGAGCTCCCGGTGATAAGTTTCCTTACCATATTGAAGATTTGGGAGGCGTTCGACTTATTATATAGAGCTAAGTTCTAATTATTACAGCATTTATTTTAAAAAGTTCATAAAGACAGTAAGCGCTATTC
>WGCS01000303.1 GCA_015493685.1 Bacteroidales bacterium | reverse complement strand
CCTTTATTAGGTATGAGTAAACCCCTTCTTCCGCAGGATGTTGTTGATAGGTTCCATCCCAAGAGTTCCTAATGCTATTGGACTCAAATATTAACTGTCCCCAACGATTGAAGATGATAATTTTATATTGTTTTATTCTATTGCCAAATAGGTTAAAAATATCATTAATCCCGTCGCCATTAGGCGTAAAAGCTGTAGGAATAAATAAATTAAAAGGAGGTACTATTCGTATTTTTTGTTGGCTGGTATCAGCACAAAAATAAGGGCTGCCACTATCAGTAATAAGCCGGACCAAATAAGTAGTATCATCTGTATATCTATGGCTTGGATTCTGTATTGAAGAGGTAAATCCATCACCAAAATTCCAATAATAATTATGTGCTCCACTCCCGGTAAAAGTGAAATTAGCAATTCTACTTTTTGAAAATTGAGTTTCGAAATCGACTCTAAAATCCGTATTAATAGGAATGGAATAGTCCACAAATTGTTGACTGCTATCCTTACAATTATTTTTATCAACAACATTTAATTGATAGGTTCCTACACATAAACCACTAATACTACTAGTGTTAGGAAAATTTCCTGACAGCCAATGATATTGATATGGCAGAGTGCCACCACTAAGTTGAGCATGTATGGAACCATCAGATGCGTATGAGCAGCTTGTTTTGACTGCCAACAAACTAAGTAATAACTTCTGAGGTTGCACAACATGAGCAACTACTGTTGACTTACACCCAATAGAATCATTAATATGAATAATATATGTTCCGTTTGATGCATGATTATTTATTGCAGAGTTAGTTCCTCCCGGACTCCAAGTATAGTAATACGGAGAAACACCACCCGTTACTTTTAGCTTAATAAAAGCATCATTACCACCATAACAACTTACATTGCGTAAACTATCAACGCTAGCTTGTATCTTAAACAAACGAATACTGTCGGTACTAGTTGTAGAAGGGCAAGCCTGCTTATTTACAAACAATTGAATATAATATTTTCCGGTGTCGGTATAAGAAACTAAATAGGGGCCTAATCCTGTTCCACTCAAGATAGAAGCCGGCGTCATTTGCCAAGAAAAACTATCAGGAGGTGTTTGATTACCAACATATTGAACTAATATGCTATCGCCAATGCAAGCCTTTGATGGCAAAATAAAATTAGCATTAGGCGCCGGCATATCCAAAAGATTATAACTCTGTGTTGTAATACAATTATTATTTTCCACCACGGTAACCGAATAAGTTCCTGCGCCTAAGTTGGAAATAAAATTATTGTGCTGAGCAGGAGAAGTATTCCAAGAATAAGTGATGGGCGGAATACCATTAGTTTGATTTAATGTAATGGATCCCATACTATTACCACAGGTATCATCCAGCACAATAGGATTAAGTTGTATGCTGGAATTAATATTAAATACCGTATCAGAAAAGATAAAAACACAATTATTAACATCTGTAATGCTTAGGGTATAAACTCCTGAGCCAATATTATTTACCGTAGTCAACGAAGAGGAAGGATTCGTATTCCAAAGATACTGCAAGGGTCCATTCCCACCACTAGCCGCAACAGAAACACTCCCTATATTGGCATTACAAGTATCGTTATTACTATAGGTTGTCGCCAATACCATTGGACTGCTACTAATAGAAAAAGTATCACTCAGAACGCAATTTTGAGAGTCGGAAATAGTAATTAAATAATTTCCAATACTTAAATTTGAGAAGAGATTATTATTCTGAGCCATACCATTATTTAAAGCATAACTAATGGGAGCATTACCTCCTGTGATAAATACTTGCGCCATACCATCACTAATATTAGGACAGCTTGCATTTTGGGTAACAATACTATCCAAGCTAAGTGGAGAATATATAAATGTCAAACTATCAACAATATCGCTTGAAGCATACCACCATGTATTTATAGTTCGCTGATCACCAAACATATATGGATAACTATGGCAGCCATTGGAATTATAGCAGCCATTGGAAGGAGGATAGGTGCTGTTGGGAAAATTAGAATCATCCCAATATAAATGATACGTACTACTAGTAGTAATAGGACGTACCAAATTAACAATATAACCACTAGGATTTGTTTCTGCATCGTAGATAGGCATGTGAGTAAGTCCACCCACAAAAGTGGCTTTTATTTTTATTGTTGTGCCATCGGCTACCTGATTTCCTAAACCATCAATCCCATCCCAAGGAACACAAGTTTGGCCTGCGTTAATGTTCTGCGTGAGCATTATATCTTCTGTCCCTATTTGGAAACCCGGAATACCATTAAGGTCGATGAGTAACTGCATGGCTCCGGCTTTATTAATAGAAATATTAATACAATAGTTTCCGGGACAACCACTAACAGAAATTGGAGCCAAAAAAGAGCCTAATACTCCGGAAGGATATACAATAGTGTCGGGATCATTAAGGAAAATCTTAAATTCGGGATATGTATGTCGTCCTGCCTTTGATTTCCTATCCTGAATGGGATTGCCGGTATTAGCAGTACCCGTAGAATTGGCAGACATAGCAAAAACATAGGGTTTTAATCCATTAAAATCTACTGAAGTAACGATACTATCCTTAGTATAAATATATAATTTACCATAAAAAGGATTATTGTACGGATTGGGCTGGGCCGAAACAGTAACCGTAAATTGCCACTCTTTGGACCACACTCTACCATCAATCTTTTGGTTATTGGGGGAGCAAACAGTAATGTCAAAAAACTCTAATTCTCTTCTATCACCAATGGAGGAAGAATAAGGATAATAAAATTCAATATAATAATCTCCAGTGCTGGCGGCAGTATATGACAAAGGGGTATATCCTCCTACTGCAATTGCATTGGGACCGGCAACTGCTTCGGCATAAGACTGTATAAACCCGGCACCTGAAGTTGGTAAATATGAAGCGTTAACGACGATATTACCATTGGGATCTCTAATTCGATATAGCATATCTGATTGTAGGAACTGATTCGCATCGAATAGTTGGCCAAAACCATAATATATTTTCTCTCCTACATTGGCAATATGAATATTCAAACGCTCGGAAGGTAAACAGCCATACATAGCAAAATTAGTGAAACTAGGTTCAAAATTTAATCGACCTATATACGTTGAAGTTGGCATAATTTCTTTAGTGCCCTCGGCAAAAGCTTTAGAAACATACAGTTGTTGAAAAAAAACCAGCAATATAGAAAGCCTCAAAATAGATATAAAGCCATTCCTTATATTCGTCCGTTTATATACTGTTATTTTTTTTGCTGTCATTAATTTATTATTGCAACTATTTATTGAGTACAAACAATCACCAGTTATACCCAAGTACTTCTCTGACAATGAAAAAACAAATATAGTTGTTTTTTCATTGTTATAATTAAATTCATTACTGCCTGATGAAAATATAAAGTGCGTTAAATTTATTAGCTTATTGATATTCAATATTAAGCCCCATAATCCCTTTTTACCAAAAGGGAATTAATTTTTCAATTGATATTCAATATATTAGCTTATGGTAACTTTACCCTCAAGTCGGCAGGATCTTCCTTTTTGTTTCAAGACAAAAAGGAAGTAAAAAGTTCAAGGCTTAATAAGCAATAAAGTCTTCCTCTTGCCAAAGAGGTATGCAACCCTATCAACGAAAAAAGACAAGATTTACTTTGATAGTAATTATTATAAATCTTTCTTTCATACTTTTTCCAGCAGCTGAAAAAGTTTACAAAAAAAGCCGCCGTAGGTGTCACGTCAGGCCTATTATTGGCGCAGCAAATGATAAACAAACCCAATGCCGGTGAACTTAAAACAAATATCGTTACCGCTATCTTTCGGCTAATTCAGCTGAAGTGCGGCTTAAAGGCGAGCCGCGACTTGCTTAAGGGCGTTTTCTGTGGCCATTTCATTTGCAAATAAGGATTGGGGAAATAATGTAATTAATGCCTCGGCAAGAATCATTGCCGTTGCACCCCATATTTCTATTCCTTCAACATCAAAATATGGAGCAGAATAGGATTTATCGGAGGAAGAACTTTCAAACACTTTGGATTTAATATTTTTAGTGTTAAGAATATCCTCAAGAGGGACTATTATTATCTTTTGTACTTCATCCGGGTTTCTCCTAAGCGTAGGTTTCATTGGGCAATAAGCTACAATTGGGTAAACAATAAAATCGGTTATGGGAATTACCAACGGACTAAGGGGGCCAATTATTTCAAGATTATTGTTTCTTAATCCGACTTCTTCATAAGCTTCTCGTAAAGCTGTTGCCCTCAGGTTTTCATCGGAATTATCCATTCTTCCACCGGGAAACGAAATCTGACCTTTATGTTTTGATAAGCCTTGTGCTCTTAATGTTAATAGTACTTTTAATTTATTGTCGTTGTCTAAAAATAATAATATAAGCACGGCACTGGTTTTTGTCGCCTCTATATGTCTATACGAAAGGAGCTCATCTTTCCTGTGTTGTGGGGCCATTAACAACTGGGCCGTTATACCAGCCGGTTTATCAATACGCTTTTTCCATGCCTGTAAATTTATTTCTTTAGCATTCATTTACCT
>WGCS01000302.1 GCA_015493685.1 Bacteroidales bacterium | reverse complement strand
TATGAATAAGATATGATAAAGATATGATAAAATAATTGGATAAGAGTTTAACTGTATCTGATTTTCTTAAAGAAACAAATTGTAAAAACGCCCATCAAATTGTGATATTGAAAATATTTAAAATAGAGCGCTTGAATAGTACATTAAACTATAATTAATTAAGAAAATATGAAAAGATAACGACCAAGCTCACTGGTTTTTGCGGAGAGCAGCGGAATAGCGGTCAGGTGCACCCGATTGTTCGGCACAGCCGTTATTTTTCAAGCACCTGTCTGATCTTATTATTCTCCATCATCGAGTCGAAAATAAGTTTTTCTTGAATTCCAATTTCTTTTAATAGTAATATTGAAATTAGTATCTTTAACCGTTGAATCCCCCAATATAAATCTGCATTCTTCAATGCTTTGTCTTTCAGCTCATCGTCATAATGAGTTAGATAATTTCTCGTATCGACGATGATTCCTGTAAAATATTTTTTTGTTGGTGATAAACGAGACAATATCTCTTCATCAAGACTCTCCAAAAGCTCGCTAATCCTTTTCCTTAATGAATATTCATTTCCATATCTAACTCTGCTCTTTAGACTTTCTCTGTGACTGCTTTCTAATCCTGTTGGGATTGCATTGGTCAACTTCTCTCTATAAGGCTTCCAGGCAGTATCGTTTAAATACTTGCCGCCTTTTGTAACTCTGTGAAAACTTTCAACAGCTTGTATTAAGCTTAGAAACTGGAATTGGAGATACATATTTGGATTATAGAATATTCCAAAAAATAAATCATAAACACTTCTGAGTTGTTGTGACTTGGCAAACCAAAGAGACAAAACTCTTTCTATATCTTCTGAAATTCGAGGAAATGGGATAACCATTTCAAAAGGATGAATATTTTCTTTTGGGTTATATTTCTTTTGTACAAAAAATATTTCTACTGTTTCCTTTGTGACCTTTCCTGGGTCAATCTCAACATCATCTTCATAAGCTTTAAGCCGCTTGATATATATTGTTTCACCGACAAGTAACGTTAGGAAATTACATAAGTCATATATAACAGACCAAAACCAATCAAAATTTTTTCTTTTATTAGGAGTTATTTTTAAATAAGCATTACTCTCCCATAAAATCCTTGTGATATTATCTCCTCCTGTTTTAAATTCGTGAGTTGATTCAATAATGCACTCTAACTCCGGCAATTTAGCAACAAATTCTATAGGCCAGCTATGCTTAACCTTCCATTCTTCTTTTCTGTCTTTTGGTATATCTAGTGAGAATGGTGAAACAGCTAACCAGTTCTCTAAGTTTGTGAAATTTACTTGCAAAGATGAAAATTGGATTTCTTCTGAATTCTTAAAATGCTTACCAATAAAAAGATAATTTGAACGAAATTTGGACTTGTGAATTCCTGGGAAATTTAATTGATTCTGCACTTCTATGTTTTTAAATAAAGTGCATATTTTCCCATTGTCAGAAATACCGAGAATGATTTCTGGTTGAAATATATTTCCAGGACCTAATGCTTTAATTTCACGAAATGAACCCAATAAATCTAAAGATATATCATTCTTATTTTCAAATTTAAGTGTGCCTGTAATTTGTAAATCTGGATTATCAGGTAACCACCATATTCCTTTGAGCTCGAAATCATCAAACAACGTATAATTCTTAGTTGCCATATGAATACCTATTTATGCCGAACGCCGCAAATCACCGGCAGCAAAAAGCAAAGCGCAGCGGAGCTTTTTGCTGCCCGAGTGCATTTGCCTTGGTAGGCTATTGTTATTTTTTCGACTTATTGTGTTCATGGGCGTATTTCAAGAATGCCAAAGTACCCAATACAAACAACGCACCTGCTAATGCTGTAAATATATCAATCGAAACTTTAGCAATATATGAGTCTTTTGATGGGTGCTCCTTTAGAAGCGGGATGGTGATATATAAAAGTAAACCGATTCGTAGGCAGGTTCTCTCAAATGATGTCATCTTGTTCCATGATGCGAAAAACACCTCTTTGTCTTTCCATAATGATCTTATAAGGAAGAAAAATGACCCGATTACCAGTAAGGCAAATAGCACCAAGATTAACCAAGGATATATCTGTTGCATTTGATTTCCTATTTCAAAATGACAGCTTCGCCGTATACCACGAAGTAAGTAACTTCCCACTGTGAACCTTGCTGTTGATATGCACCAGTCGTCATTCGTACATTTACAATTGCATTTGCTCCCTTTTCACGAGCTACCTACAATAGTGATTGAAATACGCCATCAATTTCACTTGTAACATCCCCAGCAATCCCTTTTTTGGTGTATTGAACAAGCCCAATAGACTTCTCAATAGTTCGGCCAGGTACATCGCTTCTTGTGTAACAGCCAGAAATAATTGATGCTGATTCTTTTGGGGTTCCTATTCCGAACAAACCCATAATGTCTCCTTTGTTTTTAACCCAACAATTTATTAAACATACACTTTTATACACTATAAAGCTGAGATACGTCAAGATTTTACTTTTTTCTTGCGTTTTTACTAAAAATAAAGGTACATAGTTACTATAAATATAGGTAATGTCAACTTAATTGTGTCATCCTACCAATCTTGCTTGTAAAATAGTTTAACATCATAATATACAC
>WGCS01000301.1 GCA_015493685.1 Bacteroidales bacterium | reverse complement strand
ATTTAGCATTGTACTCCAATGTTCCTTAGTTCCATGTTGTATTCCTGATGTAATTATTTCACCAACACTTTTAAAGAAATTTAATTTTAATAGCTTTAGCCCATTTAATAATTCTTTACCGGTTAATATATCAAAGAATATATTGTTTTCTTTAATTGCAGGTGCTGTTGCATCATATACCCTTAATCCAGGGGATTTGTCAATTAATGTCGGTATTTCTGTTCCTGAAACTGAAACATAGCTTTTCTTTACATCAACTACTTTAGTTGTAATATTACCATTTTATCAACTTTGTGAACATAATCTTTTTCATCACCGCCTTTATCTCCTATACGAACCGTTTCTCCGGTGCTAAATATTATCCACTCATCCTCAGTCCCCTTCCCGTCAATATCCATAAACCTTACAGGATTATCATCAGCATACACATAAACAGACTGAAAACCATACTTCTCCGCCAACGGATCCACCTGCCAAAAGCGCGGCACCGCTGGGTCATAGACTCTGGCGCCGTAGTCGTAAACGTTTAAACCGAGTTCGTCTTGTAGTTCTTTACCGTTATATTTATATTTAAACTTCATTTGCTCCGGCATAACTTGCTTTACTTCTTTTTTCTCTGCCAGTTCTTCTTTGTATTTAACCTCTTTTTTGGTATTGTTATAACTGCCGTGTTTGAGATCAAACGGGTAATAATGGTTTTCTTCCAAGATTTTTGCTTGATCGGTATGTGAATCTAGTGTGTAGCTTAAGCGGTTGTTGCCCAGGTGGTCTTTATAATTTAGTTGAAAGTTGTCAAAAGTGCCTAGTGGAAAGTGCCAAGCGAAAAAGTGCGGAGGTAATGATAGTAATTTCATTTTATGACAACTTTATTTGTATAAACAATGTAGGGTAAAGATACGGAATTATTTAATATTCATTTCTTGTATTAATGCTTAGCGTATAAAAGCGCCGTCGGTGGCGGAGATACTGGCGGAGCTGAGCTGGGCTTAGGTATTGCTTACTTTTTTCTTTTATTGACTTATATGCCACTAACTATAAGTTAGCGGGAGCAGGGGAAAAAGTTTCCACACCAATCAGGTAGTTTCAAAGTAATATTTTTTTTAACTATTCTAAGAAATCATCTTTTATTTTTTTTGGTAGCAATTTCAAAAATTCAGGATTATTATCTGTAATTACACATTCTTTAATATTATTCTTATTTAAATTCCAATATGAAGGACCAATATCACTACTATAAACCCAAAGAATTTTGTTGTCCCAATATAAATACCATTTTTGATATGAACTAATTTTTCTTTTAGAAACAACAACTGTTTTGCCAACCGAATTATTAACTTTGTAAGAAATTAAACCATCTTTATTATTAACAATAATGACAAAACCATCATTGGTTTTATATTTTCCTTTTGCTTTTATAAGCCCTTTCCCTGTCCAATTTAAAACTCTATTGTTTTTACAGTTAGAAAATACTATAATAAAAAATAAAAAAATAAAACTATTTAATACTAATTTTTTCATGCCATATAATTTTAACATTATAATCTTGTGGTGTATAAAATGTATTAAAAAAATTTGCTAATTTAATATCATCTTGATATGTAGGATTTGGATCTATCCTATCATTCCATATAATTCCTAAATTAAAATCGAATTGTTTTGTATTGGAATTATACTGAACAGTACCATAAATTTGTGTATCTCCTAATTTTGAAGAAGACCCATGAAGCATCTCATAACCGGTCATATAACCATTTTCTATTTCACCATGAAATCTTAAATGAAAAGGTAAAATTCCTTCCTTTTCCACATCATCACGAATTCCACTTAAATAATTATATAATTCATCCCGTATTTGAGAATTTAACAATTCATTATTTCTCATATAATCTTGCCATTCTTCATTATCTAAAATTAAATCTGCTTCTGAACCTGCAAGCCAATGACTAAATAACTCTTGTCCTCTTGAGTCAAAAAATAGGCTACCACTAAAAAATCTCCTTCTATTTCTTCCTCTTTGTCTTAACCTTCTTCTTCCCGTTAAAGCATTATTGCTAATTTTTTTCTTTTTTTTAGGTTTTACATGACCTTCATCAATAGATATACCATAAGATGCTAATGCATCTTCGAAAGAGATTTCATTTCCATTAGAATCTTCATATCTACCATTATTCCAATTATAATGTTCGCCGGACTTTCCACTTGGATCAGCCCAATAGACAGGATTGTTATCAAAAGCATTGTAAGTGCTTTTTGAATGATGCACAACCGGATCAATAGATGTCCAACGAGCAATAGCAGGGTCATATTGTCGCATATCCATATTGTATACGTTTAACCCCAACTCATCCTGCCACTCTTTACCGTTGTATTTATACTTAAACGCCACTGCATCCCCCACCACTTGCTTCACTTCTTTTTTGCTGGCGGCTAGCTCTTGGTATTTGACGTCTTTGCGGGTTTGGTTGTAAGCGGCGTGTTGAAAGTTCATTACTAAAACTTAAATACTTGGACAATGTAAGGTAAAGATACGGAATTTTTTATTTTATCATTACTTTTTTGAATGCCACGCGATGCAATCGCGCGGGAACGGAACCTTTAGTTTTGCATCATAGAAATTTTATTAATATTAGACTACCACACGAAAGGATTCGTGCGGCATCGGGGGGCCATCCATATATTGTTGAACGCTCATATCTCTTTGAGAAGTAGGTATTTTAAAACTCTTATTTCCAATTTTTAAAATAAAAATATATATTCTTTAAAAACCATATTATTAATAAAAATAAGATACTCCTTCCTAAAAATCCCCAAACATTAACCAATCCAGGGGGATATCTTAAATTATTGCATGAAACATAATACTTCCAAGGTTTATCAAAAATTGTAGTATCATTATAAAAATCTTTGGGTGTATAAATTTTATATTCAAACATTTCATTAAGTGGGACGATACCCTTTTTATGCGGTTTACTTTTGAGTGTAATAATTTTCAAGTCATTCTCTTTGGTTCTAATCAAAAACGAAATAAAATCCTTATAAATACAATATTCCAATAAACGCTTAATGTACACGGAATCATTTAAAGCAAATGGTGCATCCGGTGAAATGATGCCCAGCTGAAAATCATCATTTAAATTTAATGAATAATCTGTATGAAAACGGATTAGTTGTAAATCTTCCGGTAGTTTTCGTTCCCAAATAGGAAGAATGTTTTTTTCATAATAAGATGCTTCTTTATCACCTAAAATAAAAACAGAAATTAATATGAATATCAAACAAAGATTAATAATTCTATCAAAATTCAATTTTCTAATTTGTTTATTCTTTTTCATCCTTATCATTATTTTTATTTTCCATAGGTTTAGGACTTCCATTTTTGTCTACTTCATATCCGGGATTCTGAAAAGTTATTGTCCATTTTACAGGATCATAATCATATGGGCTACCGCCAAGTTCATGATTAGGGCCTTTATTATCATCTTCATTCGGATTGATATATGATGCAATAGAATTTGGATCAACAAATCCCTTATCATCAACCGTAATGTTAGTTACACAATCATTGCCTTTACAAGTTGTTTTGTATAAAAAGGTCATTTTACCAAGATGAAATGTTCTACTTAACGATTCCATATCTACAGACAAACCTGATCCTTCTGAAGGGTTAGTAGTTGCCCCACTTTTAATTCGATTTATATAGTATTGAACATCTTTTGAATTTTTTATCATTTCCACTGTTTTAGGACCTAGCACTACACTTTTGCCATTACCTCTATAATAATGTTGTATTGCTTGATAATTATTATCAATTATTACACGCCCTTCAGCATTTCTATTTGGATTATATGGTGAATGATAATAAAATATTGGCTTAGTCTTATCCAAATATTCTTGAACAGTCATATTAAGTTTTGGCGCATTATTATTTGCTAAAAAGACCTCCATTTTAGGTCCTAACTCCAACCCTTCCAACTCACGTCCCAAGCCCAGTTTGTTTTCTTGAAAAGCGTAAGTAGAATTATAAGGATACTTCTCCGCCAAAGGATCCACACTCATAAACCGCCCAATGGCATAGTCATAGTTGCGGTATTTGAAACTGTCCCAGTTTAAGCCCAGTTCGTCTTGGCGTTCTTGCTCTTGGTAGTAATATTTAAACTTCATTTGCGCTGTCATCACCTGTTTTATTTCTTTTTTGCTTGCCAGTTCTTCTTTATATTTGACATCTTTGCGTATGGCGTTGTAATTGCCGTGTTTTAAACCAAAAGGATAGTAGTTGTTTTCTTCTAAGATTTTTACATGATTCGTTCTAGGGTCTAAGGTATAACTTAAACGGTTGTTACCTAAATGGTCTTTGTAGATGTAAATATATTGGTATTTCATAGGCACATCATAGGCCGGATTCGAAGGATATAGAGCTTTTACATAACCTTCCGCCGTAGGGAAAAACAACAGCTCGGCATAGCCCCGCCCGCCTTGCGCCACCGGCTTGGTTTCGTATTGGTAGCCATTGCGGTAGTCGGTGGTAACTTGGTAACTGCCGTAGTTTATAGTTTTTTGGAGTTTGATGCCCATAGCGGTGTAAAGATAGGTAATTTTCCGGTTGTTTGCAAAGTCTATCTCTACGGGCAGATTCATGTGGTTGTATCGGATATGGTTAATACCTTTGTTTTGGTCTCGGGTCATATTGCCATAGTTGTCATAAGTGTAATCGTCGTCCGGGTCGCCGGCGAGTGTGCCGTTGCCGTCGTCTTTAAAACCCTGGTGGTCGTTGGTCAGGTCGGTTACTTTGAAAGAAAAACAATACCACCAACATGATAAGTCGTCTTGAGAATGGCATAATATCCAACTCCCGAATATACTTGTGTCCTTTGGGTGCATAAACACCTCCGGGAAACTTATGTATGCCCAAATGAAAAGCCGTATCGTGTTGAATAATGGTCGGATCAACAGCAGATCCCAACACGTGCAACTCATTGTCAATTTCACACAACAAATATGACTTCAAAAAAATAATTTATAAAATCCTAGATCTCGATATAAAGAATAAGCATCAAGATTTCTTCAAATTCCGGATGCAAATGTATAAAACATTCAAATTAAGTTGTTAGGTTTTGGCACGCCTAACTAAGTAAATGGCTAACAATCCAAAGATAATATTTGGAATCCAAGCTGCCCACATCGGGCTAAAACCGGATTTTATAACCATCACACCAAAAATACGGTCAAAAAGAATATAC
>WGCS01000300.1 GCA_015493685.1 Bacteroidales bacterium | reverse complement strand
ACATAGAAATTTTAGCATTAATATGGAATATTCACCCTTATTTTGTTTGTTTCGTTTTCACGCTCATAGTGTATTGTACTCGAAAAGTTTTTAACTAAATGTATTCCCAATCCACCTATTGAAACCTCTTCTATTTGTTTACTGACGGGCTTTTGTGTATGTTTAAGCGGATTAAATTCTTTCCCATTATCAACAATGGTAATCTCAATTTCTTGGTCTTTTATCCCAATAACTATATTGATAAATCTATTGATTATTTCATCAGTAAAAGCATAAAATACAACATTACTCACTAGTTCTTCCAAAACAATATTTAGGGAGAATCTTATTTTTTCTGTCAGTTTCCATTGTTGGCAAATAGCATTTACAATTTCCTCAACCAAAGCAATACTTTGTTCATTAACATCGAGGTTTATTTCTATGGTTGATGCGTCAAGAAACTTCAATCTATTCTTTAATTCATTCTCCATAATTGATTCCATTATTTCATCTCCAAAATTAAATAAAATCTACGATAACATCCACTCATAAAGTTTATAATGTTCTCCATTCATCCCCAATTTAGAATACACCCTTTGAGCTGTAATATTAGTATTATCCACATAAAGCCTTATACCACAGTAGTTTTCTTGGCTTTCAACCAACTGTTTTATGTAGTTATACAGACTTCTGTAAACTCCTTTATTCCTATATTTTTCCACCGTATAAACCGATTGAATCCACAATACCCATGCATTTCGCCAATCGCTCCACTCTTTGGTAATCATCAATGAGCCTATACTATTTCCATTTTCTTCAGCAATAAAATACGTTGCTTTTTCAGTATCTGCAAGGCCTGCGGCAATTCCCGCCTCCAAAACCGATGCGTCAAGATTGAGGTCTTCGGTTTCTTTGGCCATTTTCAGCATAAAACCAACAAGAGTAGTTAAATCTGATATTTCTGCTTTTCTAATGATAATATCCTCTTTATTCTTCATCTTCAATTTTAGTTTTCAATTCTCGATAGTTTATTTTACCACTTCCCAACAAAGGAATATGATCAACCACCTCTATCTCACGGATACGAGCAATTGGAGCAACTCCATTTTCTCGAAGATAAGCGTTTACTTCTTTCCTATCAATATTTTGTGTTGTAAATAAAACCACCTTAGCCTCCTTACCTTTATCGGTTCCTTCAACAGCTATATTTACAACACCCTCCTTCCCGTATTTATTCAATATTATATTTTCGATAAAAGGCAAGCTAATCATTTCGCCTCCAATTTTAATAAAGCGTTTTAATCTACCGGTAATAAATAGATATCCATCTTCATCAATCTTACCCAAATCTCCGGTCTTATAATAAGACAGCCCATTGATTTCTACAAAAGGAGATTCTATTTCTTTGTCGAGATAACCGGAGAACACACTGTCACCTCTAACCATAAACATACCCTCTTCGCCAATAGGTAAAGGTTTATTATCGTCAATTCCTACTACTAATACTTCCAAACCCTTAATCGCTTTACCCACCGCATTTAATTTCTGTGCATCAAAAGGATTCAAGGAAACAATAGGAGAACATTCTGTAATCCCATAGCCTTCGATAATTAAAGCTTTATGGCCTTCAGTCATTTTTTCAAATTGTTTTTTAATATCAGGGTGTAGGCTCTCCGCCCCACTAATTACCAACTCTACACTTTGTAAATCTTCATCTTTCGATTTTGCCATTATCATTTTAAGCAGAGTAGGCGTAACCATAATGTTGTTGGCTTTATTATGCCTTATTGCTTCCACCACTTCACCCAAATTAGTAGGATTGGGAGTATAAGCCACTTTCACTCCTGTAATTAATGGCAGAATAGAAAGTACCGAAAAACCAAAACTATGAAATGGAGGTAAGAAACTCAAAAAGATACTCTGTACTCTTATGTCTATAATATTAAGACCTCCATATAAATCACTAACAATATTTTTATGAGTTAATGGCACTGCTTTGGGTAAGGTTTCACTTCCCGAAGTAAAAAGAATAACCGCCGTTTTATCGAGCTTTGTGGATATAAATAATTTAGGGAATTTAGCCATTGCCAATCCTTTCAATTTCATTGCTATACTGATATTCTTAACTTCTTTATCCAGAAATAACAATTTACTGCTTATCTGATCCGGAATTTGTTCTTTAATCTTATCATAAAAGCTCCCTGCTGAAATAACAATATCAATATCGGATATCTCGGCACAATGTATCAACACTTTATGGCCTACCGTCCAATTAAGCATCACAGGGATTTTACCGGCCATATAAGATGCAATAATAAGTAGTGTTGTCGATTGCAACGCAGGCAACATAATTCCAACATGCTCTTTTTTAGTCTTACTTTTTATCAGTTGTGACACCACCGCTACCTTAAGCATAAAATCACCTCTGGTACTTGTACCTGAAACATTATCCCATGCAAAATATTCATCCTTATGAGTGGTAAAAACATCAATAAAATGCTCCAAAATATTCTTCTCAGGATTAGGCATTACTATATAATCCGGGTACTTTTGCTTGTAAAGGAGTGACTCTTTCATGATTCTTCAATTTTAGTAAAAATAATATGTTTTTCATCATTGCTTACAATACCTTTGATTTTGTCAGGAACCTTATGATGAATTGGCGGACTTAAAAAATGATGACGAATATAACGCAGATGCTCTTCCCCCCTCACATTATAAAAATCTTCAAGGTATTTATTAAACTCACGCCGCGTTGAGACTTTTGCTTTTTGTTTAGCTTCCTCGGTAATATCATAAAACTCAATTTCAACGGTTCGTTTAGGGATAAAAAAGACAAAGTTTGCAAAGAAATAAAATATACTTCTAAAAAATGTTTTAAAAACGGATGGTGAAACCCCTGTCCAGGCCCTGGACCATATAGAGCCCCATAGACCATACATACGTACTCCAATAATTCTCACCTCATCGTGTATATCGCCGACCAGAGCATAAGCACTTTGCTTATTGAAAATTTTTTCATAGCCTTGATTTCCTAATTGCCCGGCAGGATAAAGTAAAATACTATTCCCTTTGGAAAAAGCTTCGGTGGCACCATGACGTATGGTATCCATCACACTCAAATCACGTACTCCCCTATCCAAATCACTAATAGGAACAGCCTCTAACTTCTTCATATAATAGTTTAAAATAGGAAGATTATAATACATAGCAGCTATCATTGGAGAAACATTATGCTTCTTAACTATTTCACTCATCAATATTTGCGGGTCAACTTCAGCTTGATGATTGGGAAGATATAAGCGTGGTCCATCTATATCTAACAACTCCTTACCCTGCGTTATTTTAATATTGTACCTTCTTTTTAAGATCCAATTATAAAAAATAGCGTAATTTTTCATATTCTAAATTTATAAGGTCAAATATACATATATGT
>WGCS01000299.1 GCA_015493685.1 Bacteroidales bacterium | reverse complement strand
CCTTTGTCAGACTGAGTGATTCTGCGGTCATCAACAGAATCAAGCCGCAGGCGCCAGGAGATATTTAAATACAGAATCGTATCGAAGCATGACAATGACAAAACGTTCCCCTTGTCAGACTGAGTGATTCTGCAGTCATCAACTGAATCAAGCCGCAGGCGCCAGGAGGAAATCCCATCGCAGAATCGTATCGAAGCATGACAAAGACAAAACGTTCCCCTTTGTCAGACTGAGTGATTCTGCGGTCAGCAACTGAATCAAGCCGCAGGCGCCAGGAGACATTAAAATGCAGAATCGTATCGAAGCATGACAATGCAAAAATACTTCACATACATTTTAGCTTGTGCTGATAATAGTTATTATGTTGGCGTGACTAATAATCTTGAAAGAAGATTAAAGGAACATCAAGAAGGAATACATTCTAACAGTTATACGTATTCAAGAAGACCGGTGAAATTACTTTATTACGAAGAATCACAATATATTATAAACGCTATAGAAAGAGAAAAACAGTTAAAGCGATGGAGTCGTAAAAAGAAGGAAGCCTTAATAAATGCAAAAACAGAAGAATTAATAAAACTATCAAAGAAGGATTTTTCGAAGTAGTCACGCTTCGATACACTGCGTGAGAAAATTAATTCAAATAAATTAACTCTAACTTGCGCAGCACTCAGCATGACAATGACAACGACAACGACAAAAGGCTCCCCTTTGTCAGACTGAGTGATTCTGCGGTCAGAAATTGAATCAAGCCGCAGGCGCCAACAAAAAACTACATCACAGAATCGTATCGAAGCATGACAACGACAAAAGGCTCCCCTTTGTCAGACTGAGTGATTCTGTAGTCATAAATTATATAAAGCCGCAGGCGCCAACAGGAAACCGCAACTCAACTCAACTCTCAACCTCAACAAATGAAGCCTCTAATAATAAAAGAAACCTCCCAGAAATCTTTTGATTTTATTATCCAAAAAGTGGATATAAATTCAGAGGATACCTTGGTAGTAGCTACAACAACTTCTTTTAATATAGAAAAGCAATTCAAGCAATCGTTTAAGGCAATTATCAATTTAAAGAAGGTCAATGATATTAGACGAATCAATAAATTTTTTGAAGCGGCCAATGCTAAGCTGGAAGATGGAGGTATATTTATTGGTAATGTGGAAACTTATTGGCTGAGGAAAAAGCGTATTCTAAAAAAATATCCTCCCATTATTAACTGGGGCTTTTATACTGCTGATTTCTTTGTGAAAAGAGTAAGCCCTAAAGTATGGGGATTAAAGAAACTTTACTTCTTCTTTACCGGAGGCCGGAATAGGGTTTTGTCAAAAGCGGAAAGCTTAGGGCGATTATATTCCTGTGGTTTTGAAGTTATTGATGAGGCTTTTTTTGAAAATAGACTTCATTTTGTGGCCAAAAAAGTAAAGGAACCCGCCTACGATTATAGTCCTACCTATGGCCCATTGATAAAATTAAAACGACAAGGCAAGGGTGGGAAACCAATAAAGGTGTATAAAGCCAGAACTATGCATGCTTATTCTGAATATCTGCAAGAATATGTATACCAACATAATAATCTGCAAGAGGGAGGAAAGTTTAAAGACGATTTTAGAATTACTACAGCAGGGAAAATCTTGCGTAAATTTTGGCTCGATGAATTGCCTATGCTAATAAATTGGGTGAAAAGAGATCTTAAAATTGTTGGGGTAAGACCATTAAGTGCACATTATTTAAGTCTTTACCCTGAAGACTTTAGAGAGAGAAGAAAGAACTACCGTCCGGGGCTCGTTCCCCCTTTCTATGTTGATTTACCCAAAGAACTAGACGAAATTATAGAGTCAGAACAAAGATATCTGGATGCCTATGACAAACATCCAATTTTAACAGATTGGAAATATTTCTGGAAAGCTTTTGATAATATTGTTTTTAAAAGAGCACGATCTAATTAGGGTTGTGATGCCTCAGATGCACAGATAAAAAATGCTTGTAGTGCTCGTGTTAATGGGGTTGTGACAGAGCTATTACACATAGGGTTCTTTGGCTTGTGGGCTCGCTTTGTTACCACAGATGCATAGATGGAAATGCCTATATTAAGAAATTTTTCTTGATTAAGTGAAATAATTAAATTTTGGGAATTTCAACTTAATAAGGTTATAAATTCTATAAATATTGAATGATGGAAAAGTTTTTATTAAAAGAGGAGACCTATAAAATTATTGGAATATGTATGGAAGTACACAACAATCTTGGGGCTGGGTTTTTAGAAGCTGTTTATAAAGATGCATTAGAGTATGAGTTTTTAAAAAATAATATATTATTTTTTAGAGAACAGAATTATAAGGTTGCATATAAAGACATAATATTACCACATAGTTATACTGCGGATTTTGTTGTTTTTGATAAAATTATTATTGAAGTAAAGGCTGTAAAAACAATAATAAATGAACACATCGCTCAAACAATAAACTATTTAAAAGTAAGTGAAAATAAAGTAGGGCTATTAATTAACTTTGGAGAATCCAAACTCAAATATCAGAGATTAATATACTAAGAAATCAACAGAGTTATATATCTAATTTCTCTCCATACGAGCAAAGCGAGTCCTTCTAATCTGAGCATCTGTGGCATAAGTTATGAGCTTGCGAATAAAAAGCATAATAAATAACCCTATAAAAGATTAATAAATCAGCGGAGCTAAATATCTAAATCAGCTCTACGAGCCCCGCGAGTCCTTTTCATCTGAGCATCTGTGGCATAAAAAAGCGAGCATTGCGAGTCATCATTAGTGCATTAGGGGCATAATTTTATGAGCTTGCGAATAAATAACATAACAAATCATTTAATAATTCTATGTGACTCTATGAGAATCTCTGAGTAACAACTCTTATTATCCTATGAAACATTCAATCTTACTTCTTTTTATTTCTTTTAGTTCTCTCATTGCCTTTTCGCAAT
>WGCS01000298.1 GCA_015493685.1 Bacteroidales bacterium | reverse complement strand
TTTATACTTTATTGTGTCTTTTAAGAATAAAAAATTATGTAATTCTTGAATCTTATTGTTGGTTATTAAATCAAACTGCTTGTTGGTTAATTCTTTTTTAAACTTCTTTTTGGGCAAAGAATTCAATAGCTCCAATAATTGATGATTATAGCATTCAAAATTATTGCTCTTGGTTAATGTAAAATATCTGTCTATTAGTATTTTATCACAGTCAACTTATTTTTCTAATTACTGAATAATGCTAATTCTTTACTAAACCCCACACTTTACAAAGTCCTGCTAATTGAATAGAATCAATTTCTGTTTTCTGAGCATTTGTTTTAAATGCAATAGAGAAAAACCGTATTATTATAAAAGTAGACTTATTCATTCTATTTTAATGTTAACGGCTAGGATATGTTTGGGTGCTCATTGCCTGAACTTAGTTGCACAGGGTGCGATTTTATACGATAACCCATCGAAATAATAGTATCGAGAATATAAAATATTTGTTTTCTCCTGACTTCCCTTGTCCCTTCTTGTTGAACGATTAAGAAATCCGTAATAGTTGCTTATTCTTCTAATTCTCCTTCTTCAAAAATGCTTTTCAAGTGCATATTAATAGTAAGAACTAAAGTCTGAAGAAGCTATGCCATAAGGTTTTGCGTAAGTCAAATGGCTAACGACCGATATATCTAATGCCCTGTTCTTCAATGGTGATAAATCGTTTTTTGTAGAGGCTGCCAATGGCTTTTTTAAAAGCTTTCTTGCTGATACCAAAAGTTTGTTTTATCTCCTCGGCACTACTTTTATCGTGTAGGCCTATAAATTCTTCTTCTTTAATGGCATTAAGAATGCGCTGGGCTACTTCGTCAATATATTCACCTCCACCAAGATTCAATTTAAGGTCTATTTTATCATCATTACGTACATTGGCAATATATGCTTTACGATGGTCGCCGGGTTTTAAATTCTCAAAAACCTGATTCCCGTAAAGTAATCCCCAATGACTTTTGTTGATAATGGCTTTATAGCCCAAAGGACTCTTGTTGCATATAACAATATCTACTTCTTCATCAATTTCATAATTTGGAGGAGCCATACTTAAGAACTGGTCCAATTTTGATGAAGCCGCAATTCGATTAGATTCGGTATCTACATACGCAAAGACAAGGTAGGTATTTCCAACTTCCATTTTCTTTTGTTGCTCCATAAAAGGAACGAAAAGATCCTTCATTAGTCCCCAGTCCATAAAAGCTCCAAAGTGATTTACTGCAACAACTTTTAAGGCTGCAAATTGACCTACTTCAATATAAGGCTTCTCATTGGTGGCAATTATTCTGTCTTCTGAATCGGTATGTACAAATACCTCTATAGCATCACCTTCTTTGGCATCTTGGGGTATATACCTTTTGGGAACAAGTATTTCCCCTAGATTTTCCCCATCGACATAACATCCAAAATCAACAAACCTATTGATGTTTAAACTGTAAGTTTTTCCTAATGTTAATGAAATTTCACTCATAATATTGTATTGTTTTAATTGGTGTTTTTTAAATTGGATTTGCCATTTATATTAATGTTATCAAGGGCCAATATAGCCATTATTTAAGTTCTAGCAACATCACATTTTCCACATGATGTGTTTGAGGAAACATATCAACGGCTTGAATAGCTTTAATTGTGTATTTATCCTTTAATAGTTCAACATCTCTGGCTTGGGTTGCACTGTTGCAACTTACATACACAATTTTATCTGCTTCAATACGATGAAGCAATTCTACCACTTTAGGATGCATGCCTGAACGTGGAGGATCAGTGATGATTACATCAGGCTTGCCATGAGTATCCACAAACAAATCGTCCAACACTTTTACCATATCACCGGCATAAAACGCTGTATTGGTAATCTCATTTAATGCAGAATTAACTTTAGCATCTTCAATGGCTTCATCAACATATTCAATTCCAATAACTTTCTTTGATTTGGCAGCTACAAAGTTAGCAATAGTTCCCGTGCCTGTATATAAATCGTAAACAAGCTCTTCGCCGGTAAGTTGGGCAAATTCACGTGCTATCTTATATAGCTCATAGGCTTGTTCGTTATTAGTTTGGTAAAAAGATTTTGGTCCTACCTTAAAATGAAGGCCTTCCATTATTTCCATTATGTGATTTTTCCCTGCAAATAGAAGTACCTGTTGGTCTGTAATGCTATCGTTTTTTTTCTCATTAATAACATACATCAAAGAAGTAATTTGCGGAAACTCGTTCAAAATAAAATTCATCAATTTTTCTCGTTTCTCTTCATCTTCCTTAAAAAAAACAAGCACAACCATCAAATCACCGGTGGAGGCAGTTCTAACAATAAGATTCCGTAAAAAACCATTCTGCTTCCTAATATCAAAATATTCCAACGCATTATCGTCAGCATATTTTTTAATGGCCAAACGAATGCTGTTACTGGGTTCAGCTTGTAGATAACAATTGTCGATATTGAGTACTCTATCAAACATTCCCGGAATATGAAACCCCAAAGCATTCATATTTCTATCAGAATAGTTAATGTCTTTGGAAAATTCTGTTAACCAAGCTAAATTAGAGAAAGTATATTCAAGTTTATTTCTATAATAATATTCTTTGGGAGCGGCAAGGATATCCTTCATACTACTTGTGTCCAGCTTACCAATGCGTTCCAGATTGTCTTTAACTTGTTGATGCTTAAAACGAGCTTGCTCTTCATAGGGGAGCTGTTGCCATTTGCAACCGCCACAAACGCCAAAATGTTCACATTTGGGCTCAATACGTAAGGCAGATTTTTTATGAAATTTGGTAATTTTCGCTTCCAAATAGGACCTTTTCTTTTTTACTACTTGTAAATCAACAATATCACCGGGAGCAGCATAGGGCACAAAAATAACTTTCTCTTCTATTTTAGCAATGCATTTTCCTTCACCTCCGGCGCTAAGTATTTCTACTTCCTCATATTGTGGTAAATTTCTTCTTCTTGACATAAGTAAATATATTTCTGCAAAGATAGTTTTTTGCCTAATGTAGGCCAATGTTTTGATTGGAATAAAAAAAGAGGATATCCGGACATAGGATTTCCTCTTTATTTATTAAAGTAAGCCCAATTACTAAGAAGATAATAACCTTATATAATGGGCGCTATAGTTAAAATAATTCTCTGTCGCTAAAGAAAAATTTAATTTCGTTGGCTGCATTCTCATCGCTGTCGGAACCATGAACGGCATTTTCACCAATGTTAGTACCATATAATTTACGAATAGTACCTTCTTCGGCTTCTTCAGGATTAGTGGCGCCAATGAAGTTTCTATAAGCTTCTACTGCATTTTCTTTTTCAACAACAATAGCCATTATTGGTCCGGAAGACATAAAAGTGGTTAATTCTCCAAAGAAAGGTCTTTCGCTGTGGATAGCATAAAATGCTTCGGCCTCTTCTTTACTTAATCTAGTCATTTTTGCAGCTACTATTTTAAAACCACCTTCAGTGATTTTGTTCATTATTGCTGCCATATACCCTTTGCGCATTGCTGTGGGCTTTACCATTGTGTAAGTTCTTATTCCGCTCATACTAATGAAATTTTATTTGTTTATGAATGGGCGCAAAAATAAGTGTTTTTATTTATCATTAAGCATAAATATTTTCAAGCTGTTATCTTTCAACTGACAAGCTATTTATACTATATTTATAGACCTTATTAGGCTTTCATTAATACTTATTATTATTCATTAGAATGAGTCTTGATAATAAATTTTTAAAAAAACAATGTTTTTTTTTCATAAATTTGCAGCCAATGAAAGGTAAAACTGAACACAGTAATTAGGTCCTTTTATATTTGAATACCCGTTCATTTTGATCAACGCAATCATCCATATCTTACTGATCATAAGAGTTCTTCTGGATAAATTGCTAAAAAAATTCTAATTTTAATTTTAAGAAATATGCAAAAAATTGTTTTATTAGGAGACGAAGCTATAGCGCAAGGAGCTATTGATGCCGGCGTTTCCGCTGTGTATGCATATCCGGGTACTCCCTCCACAGAAATTACGGAATATGTTATGCGCTCCAAGGAGCATAAAAATGGTGATGTTGTTGCCACCTGGACGAGCAATGAGAAAACAGCTTTTGAAGCTTCCATAGGTGTAAGTTATGCCGGAAAACGTACTATGGTGTGTATGAAGCATGTAGGAATGAATGTTGCTGCAGATGCTTTTATGAATTCTCCCATTACCGGTGTAAATGGTGGCTTGGTAGTAGTTTCTGCCGATGACCCATCCATGCACTCTTCACAAAATGAGCAAGACTCTCGTTATTATGGAAAATTTGCCCAAATTCCTGTTCTTGAACCCGTAAATCAACAGCAAGCTTATGATATGATGGCTTATGCTTTTGATATGTCGGAGCGACTTAATGTTCCTGTATTAATGCGTATAACAACTCGTTTGGCTCACTCAAGGGCTGATGTGCATACAGGAGCCAAAAGAGCTCAGAATGAAATGAAATTACCCAAAGACCCTCGACAATTTGTTCTTCTGCCAGGGATAGCTCGTAAGCAATATAAAATGTTGCTCGATGACATGCCTAAACAGCTAAAAGAATCGGAACAGGCAGGCTTTAACCGCTATTTGGATGGGGAAGATAAATCGTTGGGAATTCTTACCACCGGTATAGCTTATAATTATCTGATGGAGAACTTTCCTGATGGTATAAAACACCCTGTTTTAAGTATTGCCCAATATCCATTGCCCTTGGATATGCTTCGTAAATTATATGATGAATGTGATTCTATTTTAGTGGCTGAAGAAGGATATCCGATTGTTGAAGAGCAACTTAGAGGTGCTCTAGATAATGGGAAGAAGATAATGGGAAGATTGGATGGCACCTTGCCTCGAGATGGTGAACTTAATCCAAATTTATTGGCCTTAGCTTTGCATTTGTCAGTACCTGAAGTAAATGATGTTCCCAAAGTGGTGACTCAGCGTCCACCGGCATTGTGCGCCGGTTGCCCTCATACCGATTCTTATACTGCCCTTAATATGGTAATGGAAGAATATGGTAGCGGAAGAGTATTCTCTGATATTGGCTGTTATACTTTGGCCGCATTAGAGCCTTTGCAGTCTATTAATTCTTGTGTGGATATGGGTGCTTCTATTACTATGGCACGCGGAGCAGCTGATGCCGGAATAGTTCCTGCTGTTGCAGTTATAGGAGATTCAACTTTTACCCATAGTGGAATGACAGGTTTGTTGGATGCCGTC
Organism: Bacteroidales bacterium; assembly: GCA_015493685.1. GTDB lineage: Bacteria > Bacteroidota > Bacteroidia > Bacteroidales > UBA1556 > UBA6267. Next base: position 2,656 of record WGCS01000298.1, on the reverse strand, counting down.
AATGCTAAAGCCCCGATCACTGTATTAATACTCGATAATGGCACTACCGGTATGACCGGTGGTCAGCATTCTCAAGCTACAGGTAAAATAGAACAAATATGTAAAGGACTCGGCGTGGAAGAAGAGCATATTAAGATTATCAACCCCATTAAAAAGTACCACATGGAGAATGTAAAAGTAATCCAAGATGAACTTCACTATAATGGCGTAAGTGTTGTTATCCCACGTCGTGAATGTGTTATTACCTTAACTGCCCGCTTAAGAGCAAACAAAGCCAAAAAACAAAAGTAAAATCTATTGATACCATGAGAAAAGATATAATATTAGGTGGAGTAGGAGGTCAAGGTATATTGACTATTGCGGCCACCATAGGAACCGCTGCCGTTGACTCAGGATTGTTTCTAAAACAATCAGAAGTGCATGGCATGAGCCAAAGAGGAGGAGATGTAATGTCAAACTTACGCCTTTCTTCCAATGAAATATTCTCTGATTTAATTCCCGAAGGAAAGGCAGATTTAATTATTGGCGTGGAGCCTATGGAGGCTTTACGACATCTAAATATGCTTAAAAAGGATGGCTGGCTGATTACTAATAAAAAGCCTTTTATTAATATTCCAAAGTATCCTGATGTGGATAGTTTATTGCTTGCTGTGGAAGATTTAAATCACCATGTTAGTTTGGATGCCGATAGAATAGCTAAAGAATTAGGTACCCTTAAAGTAGCTAATATGGTTATGCTTGGCGCTGCTATTCCTTTTGTTGGCCTTGATTTTAGTGCTTACGAAAATGCCTTGAATATTATCTTTGGTAAGAAAGGCCAAGAAATTATAGCTCTAAATATTGAAGCGTTGAAAGCTGGTATTAAAGAGGCTGAAAAGTTTCTTTAGAATCTCTGATATAGTAAAAAAGCAGTTTTGCCAGGGCAAAACTGCTTTTTTTATTCTTATACTTTTATCTCTTTAAAGTTATTGTATAAGGTGATATCTCTTCAATTTCTAAGAGCAGGTATCTTTATCTGCTTCTCCACTTATTTGAGATGTAAATTTTAATACTACGAACTAGAAACATCCTCTATCGGAAATGAAATTGGGTAAATAATTAGCTCAGCACAGTCTAAAAAGGTAGATTTTTGTCAAAATTTATAACAACGCAGAGTTTGCCTTTTTAAACCGGACTCATCAGCTGTGATAAATGAATATAAGGAATTGCGCATTGGCTTGCACATAGTAATGAACTAAGATTTTATGTTACACAAAGTATTAAATATCTCCATAGGGGAAAGGCGTGTTTTTAATTGGCATTTACAATTTTCTTTAATTCAAGGTCTTATTACAGGCGTCTTTGCACTCAATGAATTGGTGTTTATAAAAGATATGAAAGGTACTGATTTTCAGCTTAGTATTTTGTTGGAACTTAGCGTATTACTATTGCTTATCACCATTGTAACCACCGAATTTATAAGACGAATTGCCAATAAACGTCGCATGTTGATATTGGCGGCCGCTATTACCCATTTCCCTTTGTTGCTACTTCTATTTTTCCCTCATAATCAAATGGCTTACCAACAGCAGCCGTATTTTCACTATCTCTTTCTGCTCATATTTTTATTCTACTACTTGAATCTGGTGATTACCTTACCTATTATCAATCAAATGCTTAAATCGGCATACGAACATAACAATTTTGGTAGATTGTATGGCTATGCTTCTGCTGCAAATAAGGTGGTAATAATGATTGCAGCTTTATTATTCGGTTTTCTATTGGATTATAGTAACTATTCTTTTGTCTATATCTATCCCATTATGGGGATAATTGGTTTTCTATCCATTGTTTTGCTGGCTCGTATTCCTCAGCCTGAGGAAGAAATTGTTAAAACAGGACTATGGAATTCAGTACGTAACTCATTGATTTTTACTCGTAATATCCTCAAAGAAAACAAAGCTTTTCTTCATTTTGAAATTGGATTTATGTTTTACGGTTTTGCTTTTATGATAAGTGCTGCTGTTATTCCATTATATTTTAATGAGGTCTTCGCGATGAACCATGCTACTTATGGTTTTTATAAAAATGGCTACAACCTTTTAGCCATACTGTTATTACCATTTTTTGGCCGTCTACTGGGACGTATTGATGCGCGCAAGTTTGCCGCCATAACCTTTGCTTCGCTGATGTTTTTTACCTTGGTGCTGACAATAGCACAATATTATAAGCAGTATATCGAAATTGGTAGTGTGAAACTGTATTACAGTTTAATATTAGCCTACGCTTTTTATGGCGTTTTTGCGGCTACAATGGCGTTGCTGTGGTTTATAGGCTCAGCTTATTTTTGCAAAAAGGAAGACGTTGCCCGTTATCAGTCTATCCATCTTAGCCTTACAGGTTTACGCGCTATTTTTAGCTTCCAGATAGGAATACTGTTTTACTTGAGTTTTGGGTATGCGTTTACTTTTTTTATTGCATCTCTTTCTCTTCTTGTGGCTGTATTGTTGATGGTATGGTCATTCAATCGTGATTATTCCTGCCAAGAATCTCTTGATGATTTGTAATGTACTTTCATTAATGTTTTTACCATGCAGAAACTCCCAACTCTTATTCCAATAATAATCATTATAACTTATTGGTATATTTAGAGTTAGGAATTTCTTAAAACTGTTTG
>WGCS01000297.1 GCA_015493685.1 Bacteroidales bacterium | reverse complement strand
CATAAAAGTACTTCTGCACAAAAGTGTAAATTAATAATTATTTTTGTAGTAGCCTGTGTCGGAGCATAGGTGTTTGTTTCATAAGTGCAAAAATATGAATATTTTAATAAAATAATAGAAAAGATATTGGTGCCTATAAATTGGCAAAGATCTTTTCAATTATGAATTACATGAATTTTTATGAATAAAAAGGAATCAACAATAAATTTTTGTAAAAATCCATAATTTCCTATTGCTTTGGACATAACTACCCTTACTCACTTTAGTTAAGGTTATTGTGTGGAAACCAGGGCTCCCCGAAGTCTAAGCATTAACTGGCATTGGCAAGTTTGGTTAAAGCGGTGTTGTTTGTTGCATAGTGGATATTTTGTTGTTTTCCACTCCTCGTGAATTTAACAATGATATTTATCACCCTGAATATAATCTGTTTATATATTGTTGCTTTACTAATCTCCTCAACCACTTCTGAGAATTAACGATGCAAGCTTTCCAATTTTGGGTATCAGCAGCTTCCATAAGAGGTGTTTCAGAACTATTTGCTCTTATTAATAAAGTTGATATTTTCGTGTATCAATAACTTAGAGCGAAATATTATGAATTACTTGCGTAATTACGGTTCTTATTGATTAATTGAATTCAGCATTATTATTGTATATTTGCCGCCAATTAATGTAATATTGAATTAATTTTATTAAAATGAAAATTATCAAATTTTTTTCCATTACCCTTGTAGGATTAATGATGTTTGCTTGTCAAAATGGGCAAGCTCCTAAAACAACTTCAACTGAAGTTACAAAAACAGACACTGTTGTTGAACAAGCTAAAAAACCTTGGTATAAATTCAGAGGAGATATTGAAAATAACGGTATTGCTACTTCTAATGTTAGCAAAAACAAGCCAAAACTTTTGTGGAAAGTACGTGATACCGAGAGAGTAAGCACAAGCCCTTCTACCGGATATGGTAGAATATTTTTAGGCGCTGCCGATAGTTTTTTCTATGCTTTGGATGCACGCAATGGAAAAGTAGTTTGGAAATTTAAAACCGGAAATGAAATTCGTTCCAATGCTTTGGTTGGAAGTGAAAATGTTTATTTCGGAAGTAATGATGGAAACTTTTACGCTTTGGATAGAAAAACTGGTGCGCTTAAATGGAAGCTTGAAACCGGCGATATCGTTATGTCTAGCCCAACTATGTATAACGATAAAGTTTATTTTGGTAGTTATAATGGTACTTTCTATGCGGTGGATAAAAATAGCGGAGAAAAAGTATGGGAATTTAAAACAGGTGATGCCATTTACAACAGCCCTGCCATAGCTAATAACACCGTATTTTTCGGGAGTTACGACAAAACTTTTTATGCCTTGGATGCCGAAACAGGAGCGAAAAAATGGGATTTCAAAGCACAGGATGTAATAGCTTCCTCACCAGCTATAGCACACAATATGGTATATTTTGGTAGCGACGATGGCTTTATGTATGCACTAAGTTTGGAAAATGGCGAATTGAAATGGAAATTCCAAACAAGCAAACCCATTAATTCAAGCCCTGCAGTGGACGAAAACAATGTTTATTTTGGTGGTTATGATTACCGCTTCTATGCTCTTAATGCTAAAACAGGTGCTGAGACTTGGCAAGTGACGGATGAGTTGCTAATTCATTCAAGTCCTGCTCTTAGCAACGGATTGGTAATCTACGGAAGTGATGATAATAACTTATATGCACGAGATATTACCAACGGAAAAATTGTTTGGAAATACACGGCACAAGACCGTGTACATACAAGCCCCGCAATATGCAAAGGAATGATTTTCTTTGCCAGTTTTGATGGTTATCTTTATTGCTTAAAATAAAATATTCAGTATTACTGAAATAGCACCAAGATTTCGGTTTTGGTGCTTTTTTTTATTGGTACTTTAAATCCGCGAAGATTTTTTCAATTACGAATTACACGAGTTTTCACGAATAAAAAGGAATCAATGATATATTTTTTATACCTTGATGTTTTACTAAATTCCTTAACTACTTCTGAGAATTAACGATGTAAGCTTTCCAATTTTGGGCATCAGCAGCTTCCATAAGAAGCGTTTCAGAACTATTTGCTCGTAATAATAAAGTTGATATTTTCGTGTATCAACAACTTAGTGCGAATTATTATAAATTTATTGGGAAAAGAATTTATAGACTAACTGATGTAAATTTGGTATAATTACTTACCTTTGCTCGCAATTTATTATTGATATTAATGAACACAGACAATGAAGCCTTTTTAAAGGGGCTAGCTCAGATGCAGCGTTATTGCGATTATCAGGACAGATGTAGTTACGAAGTTAAACAAAGGATGTACTCTCTTGGTATTAACACTTCATGGCATAATGATATCTTGACATCGTTAATGGAAAATCAGTATCTGGATGAAAGTCGTTTTGCCAAAAGTTTTGTCAGAGGGAAATTTAATAATAAATATTGGGGAAGAATTAAAATTAAAGCAGCACTAAGACATAAGAGGCTGGAAAATGCTACTATTGATGAAGCATTAACGTCCATTGATGAGGAGGAATATATACAACAAATTTCTATTCTAATAAAGGATAAAATACGGCTGATGGGAGAAATAAAAGAGGCCAAAGACAAAAAGCGCCTCTTAAATTATTTATTACAGAAAGGCTATGAGAGTGAGGAAATATGGAGAGCCTTCAAATTAAATAATATTTAAACTGATAATTATAAAATTAATATGGTAACAAAAGAACAAATAAAACAAATGAGTGAAAGGCTAAATGCCTTGAGGGGGTATCTTTGACTTGGATCGTAAACAAGTAGAAATAGAAGAAGAAGAGCTGTTAACGCAAGATCCACAATTCTGGGATAATCCAAAAAAAGCAGAGATTATACTAAAAAAGATAAAGGAGAAAAAATCATGGGTTAATAAATACAATGAAGCTAAATCAAGTAAGGAAGATACAGAGGTTCTAATAGAATTTTTTGAGCTTGATGAAGTTAGTGAGGAGGAAGTGGAGCAACAATATAATGATTTTAAAATTAAAGTTGAGAATTTGGAATTGTTGAATATGTTGGGTGCTGAAAGTGATAAGTTTGGAGCTATTTTACAAATAAATCCGGGTGCAGGCGGTACCGAAAGTCAAGATTGGGCAAGCATGTTGATGCGGATGTATCTACGCTACGGGGAGAAACATAATTATAAAGTTAAGATAATAGATGAACAAGAGGGTGATGTTGCCGGAATAAAGTCTGTATCCATTGAGTTTGAAGGGGAGAATGCCTTTGGCTTTCTTAAATCTGAAAATGGAGTTCACCGTTTAGTGCGCCTTTCGCCTTTCGATTCTGCTAACAGAAGACATACTTCCTTTGCTTCAGTATATGTTTATCCCGTAGTCGATGATGCCATAGAGATAGAGATTAATCCGGCTCATCTTTCATGGGATACTTTTCGCTCCAGCGGTCCAGGTGGACAGCATGTTAATAAAACAGAGTCGGCGGTACGCCTTCGGCACGAACCCAGTGGATTGGTAGTCGAATGTCAAGAGACTCGTTCCCAAATTAAAAATAGGGAGAAGGCCATTAAAATGCTAAAATCGCAGCTTTATGAGCTCGAAATACGAAAAAAACAGGCCGAACAGCAGCAGATAGAAGATGGTAAGATGAAAATAGAATGGGGATCACAAATCAGATCCTATGTTATGCATCCCTATAAGCTGGTAAAAGATGTACGAACAAATTATGAGACATCGAATGTGCAAGCGGTAATGGACGGAGAACTTGATGGTTTTATTAAAGCCTATTTGATGAAGTTTGGAGGAGAGAAATAATAATGCAGGGCTTTCTGTTTTGTTTTTAATAAAAATAGTGTGCTTATTGTATAAATGTAACAAAATCATAGATTTAACGTTTTATTGATAAAATAGTAAGAATATGCGTATTGCTTTTTTTGGATTACAGTTTTATGAGAGATATTTGAATTCTTATCAGTTGATGATAAGTAAGCTTGAAGAGGCTGATTGCGAACTTTGGTTTAATGATGATTTTTATCAAAAAATTATTAAACAGATTAAGTTTACTCACAAAGCGAAGATATATCATTCGAGAGGAGACCTTAAGCCAATGCCCGACACATTTATTAGTTTGGGTGGTGATGGAACCTTCCTTGACACGATAACTTTGGTTGGAGATTCAAATATTCCAATACTAGGAATAAATATGGGGCGTTTGGGCTTTCTGTCTTCTGTATCGCATCACGAAGTAGAACAGGCTATCGAAGCTTTACTAAGTAGTAATTATATTTTGGATAAGAGGTCCTTACTCTCATTGCATACCGATAATGATTTATTTGGAGAACTGAACTTCGCTTTGAATGAACTTACCATTCAAAAGAAAGATAATCTATCAATGATTGTTGTGCATGTATATATTGATGACCAATTTTTAAATTCCTATTGGTCTGATGGATTGCTTATTTCAACGCCAACAGGATCAACAGCTTATGGGCTTTCCGTTGGTGGGCCGATTGTAGTTCCTGGCTCCGAAAATTTCGTTATATCACCCATAGCACCTCACAATTTAACAGTTCGGCCTATTGTTATTCCCAATGGGAGTACCATAAAGCTAAAAGTGCAAGGTAGGTCAAGTTCCTTTTTAGTAGGTCTTGATTCTCGCTTCGAGACGATAGATTCCTCTATCGAATTGGTGGTTGAAAGGAGTAAGTTTTATATAAATATGATTCAAATCGGAAATAGAAGTTTTTATGATACAATTCGTGAAAAATTAAATTGGGGTTTGGATATAAGAAATTGATAATTAGAAAAGTATAAAATTTTTTAAGGAGAGAAAAATAAAGTACCTTTGCGGTTAATTCAAAGGTACAATAATTAATAGCATTTGTTGTTTAGTTAATATTACATATAATTCTATGAAGAAATTACTATTGTCATTTATTGTTTTTTTTATGGGTTTAGGAGTCTCGGCTCAGACTCATGAGATTGGCCCTTTTATGGGTGTTTCGTATTATATGGGCGATTTGGTTCAAACTCAGATATTTAGTACCCCTGGGTATAATTTTGGAGTTAATTATCGTTATAATATAAATACGCGATTTGCCATTAAGATTGCAGCTCATTATGGCCAAATTTCAGGAGATAGTAAATTTAATAAGAAGACTTTACGGTATAAGAATCTGAGTTTCCATTCTTCCATATTGGATGTGGAAGCAGGTTTGGAAATAAATTTTTTGGAATATATGCCGGGTAGTTTAAAGAAGCGTTTTACCCCATATATTTTTGGTGGTTTAGCTTTCTTTAGGTTTAACCCCAAGGCCTATTATATGGGTAAAGAGTATGAATTGCAACCATTGGGAACCGAAGGACAGGGACTAACAGCATATCCCAATAAAACACCTTATAAGCTTTCCTCATTTGCAATTCCTTTTGGATTTGGTTTTAAATTTAATATCTCAAAAAAAGTCAGCCTCGGATTAGAGTGGGGAATGCGAAAGACATTTACCGATTATTTAGATGATGTAAGCTCACGTTATGCTGATCCGACATTACTCTATGCTGAGAAAGGCGCTGTTGCCGCTGCCTTGAGTAATAGGATTTTTGAAAAACAAGCTATAGCAATGGGTTTGGATATTTCCATCGGACCCAATGGCATTCCCAATAATAGGAGGGATTTTGAAACCTATTTGGCGATGCAAAAGAAATATACAGGTGGTCAGCGTGGTGGCGCAGGTAAAGATTGGTATAGTATTGCAGGACTGACAATTATGTTTAAAATTAATGGAGCAAGAACAAAAAGTTGTCCTGCTTATCAAAGACATCTATATTTTAAAGAATATTTACGATAAATCAACGTTATACCCATCCAATATATTTAATTTTTAGTGAGTAGTTTGAGTTTGAAAGATAAAATTGATTTAGCAAAATTGCCAAAACATATAGCAGTAATTATGGATGGCAATGGTAGATGGGCAAAAAAACAAGGTAAGCTTAGGGTTTTTGGCCATAAGAATGGGGTGTTGGCTGTAAGAGAAATTACAGAGGCTGCTGCAGAACTGGGAGTCAAATACCTAACGCTATATGCTTTCTCCAAAGAAAATTGGAATAGACCTAAATATGAAGTCGATGCACTGATGTCCTTATTGGTGAGCACTATTGGAAAAGAAGTAACTACTTTACAAAAAAACAATATTCGTTTAAAAGCGATAGGTGATATAGCAAGCCTTCCCTTGAAAAATCAAAGAGAACTGGAGAAAGCCATTACATTAACAAAGAATAATTCACGAATGACTTTAGTATTGGCATTGAGTTATGGCTCGCGCTGGGAAATACTCCAGGCGGCTAAGTCAATGGCTCATAAATATAAAGAAGGCTTGATTTCAGATGATGATTTCGTTGAGTCACGTTTCGAAGCAGAGTTAAATACAACCGGATTCCCTGAGCCGGAATTGATGATACGTACAAGCGGGGAAAAAAGAATTAGTAACTTTCTCCTCTGGCAATTGGCTTATGCCGAATTGTATTTTACAGAGAAATTATGGCCTGATATGCGGAAAGAGGATTTATTTGAAGCAATTTTAGACTATCAGAGAAGAGAAAGAAGATTTGGAAAAACAAGTGAACAATTACAAAACAACTAAAATGTTGAAAAAGCTTATAATTTTTATTTTCGTTTTGCTTAGCGCAAAAATAGCCACCCCACAAGTTCAACTATTTGAGGAGAATATTGACTATACTACTCCCAAAGAGTATTATATTGGTGGAATTACCATATCAGGAGTGAAATATCTTGATAATAATGTACTTATGATGATTTCCGGGTTGACGGTAGGTGATAAAATATCGATACCTGGTGATGCCATCGCTAAAGCTATAAAGCGTTTGTGGAAACAAGGACTGTTTGAGAGTATTGATATCTCATATACCAAAATTCAAGGTGATAAGATATTTCTGAATATAGCCCTTAAGGAGCAGCCAAAGTTAAAACGATTTAGTTTTCGAAATATTAGGAAATCAGAGGCTGATGACTTACGCGATGAACTGGGTATCGTTAGAGGAGATGCCGTCAACGAAAATGTAATCCTTCGTTCCAAAAATATTATCAACAAGTTCTTTAAGGATAAAGGTTTTCTATTTGCAACTACTAAGGTGAAACAAATTAGAGATTCTGTTCATGATAATCAGATAACTTTAGTTTTTGATATTCATAAGGGACATAAGGTGAAAATTAATAAAATAGTGATTACCGGAGACCATGAAGAGTCTGCTGAAGTGTTGAAGCGTCACCTTAAAGAGACCAAAGAGAAACGCTTTTATCGTTTTTGGAAACCATCAAAATATAAGGCGAAAGACTTTAAAGATGATCTGGATAAGTTAGTGGAATATTATAATAAACTTGGCTACCGCGATGCAAGAATTATCAATGACAGTATTGTAAAACTCAACGATAAATTAGTTAATATTATCATTCATCTTAATGAGGGGAAGAAATTTTATTTTGGAAATATTAAGTGGGTTGGAAATACTAAATATTCAAGTGCAGTATTATCAAAAGTATTAAATATTCATAAGGGGGAAGTTTACGACCGTCAAAAGTTGGATAAGCAGTTGTTTATGGATATGGAAAAGGGAGATGTTCATTCTCTATATATGAATCAAGGGTATCTGTTCTCATCAATTACTCCTGTAGAAAGTCATATTCATGGTGATACCATCGATCTTGAAATTCGTATTTATGAAGGTAAACAAGCCATTGTAAAAAGAGTTACCATTAAAGGAAATACAAAGACCCATGATAAAGTAATTTTAAGAGAAATTCGTACTAAACCGGGTCAGCTATTTAATCGGGCAGATATTATCAGAACCCAACGCGAATTAGCCCAGATGCGTTATTTCGATCAAGAGAAACTGAATGTAAATCCGAAGCCAAATCCAGCGGATGGTACAGTGGATATTGAATATATTGTAGAAGAAACTTCTTCGGACCAGATAGAAATGTCCTTGGGTTGGGGAATGGGAGCACTGATTGGAACCATTGGAGTTTCATTTAATAATTTCTCCTTACGAGGATTAACACATAAGGATGCATGGCGACCTATTCCTTCCGGTGATGGCCAAAAGTTAAGTCTGCGAATGCAATCGAATGGGATATATTATCAATCCTATAGCGCCTCCTTTACCGAGCCGTGGCTGGGAGGACGGAAACCCAATTCGTTAACGGTATCAGGTTATCAGTCGGTACAATCTAACGGCTTGACAAAAGGTGACCCCAATCGCTCTGCAATTATTATTTCCGGTGTAACCGTTGGATTGGGTAAACGTTTGGAATGGCCCGATGACTATTTCCATTTATATACAAGCTTGAGTTTTCAAAATTATAATTTAAAGAATTATGCTCATGTATTTTCATTTGCCAATGGAAACTCCAATAATGTGTCTTTAACTCTTGGACTAAACAGAAATTCAGTTAATAGTCCAATTTATCCTACAGCAGGATCAGAGATTGCTACCAGCGTACAATTTACTCCACCTTATAGCTTGCTGAATAATAAAAACTATGCAATGATGGAGGATGCTGAGAAATACCATTGGGTGGAATATTATAAGTGGAAAGTGAGTTTTGCTTGGTTTACCGGCTTGGGAAAATCTAAAACGGCACAGAAATTGGTATTGCATACCCGTGCAAAATTTGGATTCCTTGGCTACTATAACGACCAAATAGGTTATTCTCCTTTTGAAAGGTTTTATCTTGGTGGTGATGGTTTAAGTGGATATTCTCTTGATGGTCGCGAATTAATCGGGATGAGAGGCTATACAAATAACTCATTGTCCCCATCTACAGGAGCAACAGCTTATGCCAAATATACCATGGAATTGAGATATCCAATTTCGACGAACCCTATGGCTACGGTTTTTGTTCTCACATTTATCGAAGCGGGTAATTCATGGTCTAAGTTAAGCGATTTTAATCCTTATAATGTACACCGTTCTGCTGGAGTAGGAGCTAGAATTTATCTTCCTATGTTTGGTTTGTTAGGGCTGGACTGGGCCTGGGGCTTCGATCCTTATCCGGGTAATCCTAGCATGGGTGGAAATCAATTCCACTTCTCAATGAATGGTTCAATTGATTAGTAATCTGTTTTTAAAACTAGTGTAATTATGAGAAAATTAGCAATTATTATTCTTCTGGTAATGGGAGGATTAACAAGTGTAAAGGCGCAAAAATTTGCCTATGTGGATACTCAGTATATTTTAAATAATATTCCTGAATATAAAATGGCACAAAAACAATTAAATGAGCTTTCAAAGAAATGGCAACAAGAAATTGAAACTAAAGTTGAAGCCATCGATAGAATGTATAAGTCATATCAGACTGATGCTGTTCTTTTACCCGAAGATGTTAAAAAACAAAGAGAAGATGATATTGTTCAAAAAGAGAAGGAACTTAATCAACTTAAAAAGAAAAGATTTGGTACTAATGGTGATTTGTTTAAAAAACGTCAGGAACTGATAAAGCCTATCCAAGATAAAATATACAATGCCATACAATCGCTTGCCGAGCAAAGAGGATATAGCGTAATTTTTGACAGGGCAGGAAGTTTAAGTATTTTGTATGCCAGTGCTCGTTACGATAAAAGTGATGAAGTGTTGAAAAGTATGGGATATAGTCCTGGTGAGACAGGTGATAACTCCGGAGAAACAAATAATAAGCATAAAACCAAGATGAGAAGATAATTTTTGAAAACTATTTTCGAGAGGCTTAAGTTTTTATCTACTTTTGCGTGCCCGTAATAGGGAGATGTATTTTGAAATATTATTAGTAAACCATAAATAAATTAAATATGAGAACAACAAAGATCTTTTTTGTCATCCTAATGATGACAGCAGGAATTTTTACTGCCAGTGCACAAACAAAAACAAAGATTGGTGTAATTAATATTGGTGCTTTGCTTAAGACAATGCCAGAGTATGATTCAGTAATGGTGGCTTATCAAGCAAAATATGATCAAATGCAAAAGGATTTACAACAATTGTATTCTGAATTTGATACCAAACAAAAAGCATATACGGCTAATCAAGATCAATTAACTGATATGATGAAAAGTATTAAAATGCAAGAGCTTAATGATTTACAGAAAAGAATCCAATCTTTTCAACAAGGAGCTCAGGATGAGTTAAATAAATTTGTAGAACAGCGTCAAGCACCAATTCTCAAAAAAATTCGTAACGCAATTAATGAAGTGGCAAAAGAGAATGGTTATACCCATGTATTGAATAATTCTCAAGATCAGGTGCTGTATTATGTTGAAGCTTACGATATTCTTCCATTGGTACAAAAGAAATTAGGCCTTAAGGTTAAACCTATTTCTGTGAAACATTAATATTTCTGAAAGAATAGGATATAAAAAAAGCCCCAATTTGGGGCTTTTTTTATATCCTATTCTTTAGGAATTCGTTTTAGAATATCTAATAAATAGTCCCAAAACATTTGGGCTGTTTTTATTTCCAACCTTTCGTCAGGAGAATGCGCCCCCTTGATGGTAGGACCAAAGGAAATCATATCCATACCGGGATATTTTTCTCCAATGAGCCCACACTCCAAGCCTGCGTGAATAGCAAGTACTTTGGGTTCTTTGTGAAAAAGTTCTTCATAAGATTTTTTAGAGATCTCAAGAATTTCGCTTTCAGGATTAGGTGCCCAACCTGGATATCCATCAGAATGCTTTACACTTGCATCAATCATTTTGAAGTTAGCAGCTACCATATTGCAAGCATCATCAAGTGCTGAAGCTACAGAGCTTCTCTGGCTGGTGGTGAATATTACTCGTCCTGTTTTAGTCTTCACTGAGGCCAGATTGGTGGAAGTTTCCACAAAATTAGGAATGTCTTGTGACCATGCAAGTACACCATGGGGACAAGCGTAAATTGCTTCAATTATTTTTTCGGCATCTTCTTTGACGATATGTTTGTCCTTACTTTCTGTTGGATTAATTTCTACCTTAAGATTTGGCTCAGTTTTGTGATATTCATTTTTGAAAATAGTTTCATAGTTGGCAACCAAGCTATTTAATTGATCTTCTTTGAATTCATCGGAAAGCACAATGGCATAAGCTTCACGCGCTATGGCATTTCTTAGATTGCCGCCATCAAAATAGTTGATATCAATATCCAACTTAGCCATTGCATCCCATAGAATACGGTTTAATAGTTTATTAGCATTAGCATAGCCCTTGTGGATATCGTCACCACTGTGGCCTCCGTTAAGTCCTTTTATATCGATACGATATGCTTTTTTGCCGGAAGTGTTTTGATACGAAATGGCAAGTTCGGCAGTGGTATCTCGACCACCGGCACATCCGATAAAAATTTCACCCTCATCTTCGGAATCTAAATTTAGTAATATTTTTCCCTGAAGTAGCTTGTTTGACAAACCAAAAGCTCCCGTTAGACCGGTTTCTTCATCCATGGTAAAAAGTGCCTCAATGGGTGGGTGTACAATGTTATCGGAAGCTAATATTGCCAATGCGGCCGCAACACCAATTCCATCGTCAGCTCCAAGTGTTGTTCCGGAAGCTTTTACCCAATCTCCTTCAATGTGAGTTTGAATGGGATCCGTATTGAAATCAAAATCAATATCACTGTTTTTTTCACATACCATATCCATGTGGCTCTGTAAAATTACGGTTTTATGATTTTCCATGCCAACGGTGCCGGGCTTTCGTATTAGTACATTACCTACTTTGTCTTCAATGGTCTCAAGTTGATGTCTGTGCCCAAAATCAACAAGATATTGACGAATTTTTTCTTCCTTCTTTGAAGGCCTAGGAACCTGAGTAACTTCGTGGAAATACTTCCATAATTCTCTGGGTTCTAAATTTAATATATCTTTATTCATAATTAATTTGTTATAATTTATTGAATCACAAAGCTAAGTAAAATCT
>WGCS01000296.1 GCA_015493685.1 Bacteroidales bacterium | reverse complement strand
ATATTATATTGGAGTACTATTTGAATTATTATTTAACAAACAATTAAACTGTTAGTAAAATAGCTGGAAATTTTGAAACCTTTTATCGCCAAATTAGTATTCATAAAGGTATAGTTTAAAATATTAAGTATTCAACTTTTCCCTAACAGACTTATAAGTTGACTTACTTTATAAAAAAGTAAATTTGTTTATTAATGTTTGCATTATTTTTTTATTTTTGAACATACTAATCATAGTACTTCATTCGTTTATTTATTTTGGACAATCACATAATGGAAAGAAATTCCTATCTAAAGCTAAATTCGACAACATCTGAACTTAATCGAGTAGTTGAATATATTGAAAATATTTGTGACCAACACAATATCTATAATAGTTATTATGGAAATATTGTAACTGGTATAACTGAGGCATTTCTGAATGCAGTAGAGCATGGAAACAAGAATGATAGCAACAAAAGTATAACTATAAACTTTGAAGTACAAAACGATGGTTTCGCCTTTTGTGTAAGTGATGAAGGAAATGGTTTTGATATAAATGCAATAGGCGATCCCACAGATATTAATAGTACAAATAATGAAGGTAGAGGTATCTATTTAATGAAGCATCTAAGTGATAATATTGAATTTCATAATGGAGGAAGAACAGCCTGTATGAAATTTTTAATTTCAAGTATTAATAAAGAAGTTGCCGACTCCAGAGTAAAAAAATTCAACGCATATATTAGCCAAGCTATTAACCAGAATGCAAATCATTAAATGTCTACAATAAATTTTTACCTAGAAGACACTAATTATCAGTTGAAGAAAAAAAAGCTGATTCGAAGGTGGATTTTAGCTTCCATAAGCCACGAAAAAGCAGAAATAGACAATATAAACTATATATTCTGCACTGATTCATATCTATATAAACTAAATACAGAATTCCTCAATCATGATACCTTAACTGATATCATTACTTTCCAATATAATTCTCCTGAGGAAGCGATTCAAAGTGATATTTTTATAAGTATAGAAAGGGTAAAAGAAAATGCAAAATTGTATAATCAACGTTTATTGGATGAGGTTCACCGAATTCTAATTCATGGTACTTTACATCTATTGGGATATAAGGACAAAAGTGATAATGAAAAAGCAGAAATGACAGCAAAAGAAAATTATTATCTATCTTTGCGCCCTGAAGATTTATTAAATTATTAATTCCTCTTTATTTTTATTAATAATCTGTATATCAGGTATATACAGTACAATTCCACGTGAAACATGTATGAAATGTTTAAAGAATACGATTTAATAGTAGTTGGTGGCGGTCATGCCGGTAGCGAAGCTGCAGCTGCAGCTGCCAATATGGGAGCCAAGACACTACTGATTACAATGGATAGACATAAAGTAGCACAGATGTCTTGTAATCCGGCAATGGGTGGAATTGCTAAAGGACAAATTGTACGAGAGATTGATGCACTAGGTGGCTTGGCCGGAATTATTACGGACAAAAGCATGATACAATTTAGAATGCTTAATAAAAGTAAAGGTCCAGCCATGTGGAGTCCCAGAGCACAAAGTGATCGTGATTTATTCACCAAAGAATGGCTAGAAGCATTGGAAAATATCCCTAATCTCGACTTTTGGGAAGATAATGTTATTGGTTTACTAATAGAGAATACTAAAGTGGTTGGGGTAAAAACAATTATGGATATTGAAATAAAAGCAAAAACTGTAATTTTAACCAATGGAACTTTCTTAAATGGTATAATTCATATAGGAGAAAAACATTTTGGTGGAGGACGAATAGGAGAGAAGGCTTCCATAGGACTCACAGAGGAATTAATCTCCTTAGGATTTACATCAGATCGTATGAAAACAGGTACACCTGTAAGAGTTGATGGAAGAACTATAAATTTCTCGCAATTAATAGAACAAAAGGGAGATGAAAATCCAAGAACGTTTTCCTATACAGATACACCGCCACTTAAAACCCAAAGGAGTTGCTACCTTACTTATACTTCAGACGAAGTACACAATATATTGCGAACAGGATTTGATAAATCCCCAATGTTTGTAGGTAGAATAAAAGGAATAGGACCTAGATACTGTCCCAGTATTGAGGATAAGATTGAACGATTCTCAGATAAAAATAAACATCAACTTTTTATCGAACCTGAAGGCTGGAATACTAACGAAATTTATGTAAACGGATTTTCTTCGAGTTTACCTGAAGATGTTCAGCTAAAAGCTCTACGGAAAATTAAAGGTTTTGAAAAGGCTAAAATATTCAGACCGGGTTATGCCATAGAATATGACTTTTTTCCACCCACACAACTCCAATACAATTTAGAAACAAAGCGAATTGAAAATCTATTCTTTGCCGGGCAAATTAATGGCACAACAGGTTATGAAGAAGCCGGAGCCCAAGGCTTAATGGCCGGAATAAATGCTGTCTTAAAATTACGAAATGAAAAACCATTTATACTAAAAAGATCAGAAGCGTATATAGGTGTTCTCATTGATGATTTAATTACCAAAGGAACGGACGAACCCTATAGAATGTTTACTTCCAGAGCTGAATATAGAACTCTATTGCGTCAAGATAATGCAGATATACGCTTAACAGAAAAATCGTTTAAAATAGGATTAGCAGATAAAAAAAGATTGGAAAAAGTTCAATATAAAATTAAAGAAATAAACCGTATTACAAAATATATTGCCAATTATAGTATAAACCCGAGCGTATTGGACCAATACCTTAATAAGGTAAATTCTCCAAGTCTAAAACAAAAGGTAAAACTTAATTCCATTTTATTAAGACCGCAGGTTCAGCTGGAGGATTTAATTGAATACATTCCGGATTTAAAAAGTGAAATAGATAAAATAAATTGTTGTAAACAAGAAATAATAGAGGAAGTTGGTATAATGGCCAAATACGAAAATTATATAAATAAGGAACAAGATTTAGCTAATAAAATATCCAAATATGAAGAAGTTTATCTTAAACAGGATATAGATTATATGTCAATATCAGCTATTAGTTACGAAGCCAGGGAAAAACTATTAAAGATAAAACCAACATCAATAGGGCAAGCTTCTCGAATTAGCGGAGTGAGTCCTTCAGATATTTCAGTATTACTGATTTATATTGGCAAATTATAAATCAGTCAAAAAAAAAGGTGTTCCACGTGAAATAGTTCTAACTTTTCTAATAATTTTAAAAAATAATCAATATAAGGCTTTTTAAGCTGCTTTAAGTGCTCTCTAGTATTCTAAGACTAATTTTTAATAAAAATAGCTTAAAATAAATATTATATAACATAGTGAATATCAATAATTTAAACAATAAATAACTCTGAAGCTAGCTTATCGGCAATTTTTAGCCCTTCTTCGTTTAATATCACCTTATCAGTATTATCAAGTAAATATTTCTTAAAGGAATCGGTAGAAATAATAGTTAGGCAATAATTATAGCCATTGTCACCAAAACGTTTTTTAACTTCTTTTAGAGAAAATCCCCATTTAGTCCTTAAACCCAACATTACAAATTCATTGTAGGCATCATTTTTAGTCAATAGCTCTGAACCATTAAAATTGATATTGTTATCTATATCTTGAATATATTTTTCAATCTGAGCAATATTCCACTGACGTGATACTAAATTAAAGGAATGCGCAGCAGGTCCAATGCCAAGATATTCTTTCTGTTTCCAATAATTGGTATTATGCCTACTATAGGATGAATTCTTACAGAAATTGGAAATTTCGTATTGCTCATAATTATTATTTTTAATAAAATTAAGCAGATAGTTCCAATGAACTAAGCTATCTTTTTCTCGTAAAGGTGGATAACGTTTATTCCTAATCAAAAAATCTAAAGTAGTTTTAGGTTCCAAAGTTAGTGAATAGGCCGAAAGATGTGAAATGTCCAACGAAAGAAAGGTATTTAAAGTATCTTCCCAACAATTCTCAGTTAAACCCGGTACGCCGTAAATTAAATCAATATTAAGATTATTAAAACCTAATTCCTTGGCAAGTACGATGGAATTAATCGCTTCTTTGCCAGAATGGTTTCTATTTAACTGATGTAAAATTTCATCGTTAAAAGATTGAGTACCAATACTTAATCTATTAATACCAAGTTGTTTAAAATGTAATAATTTATCTTTATTTAAATCTTCCGGATTGGCCTCTACAGTAATTTCAGTATCGTCATCTATAGTATAATATTTATGAATTGCAGCAAAAATAAGGTCAAAATCTTTATTGGATAATAAACTTGGAGTTCCTCCTCCAAAATATAAAGTAGATAGTTTATTACTACTAAGAAAATTTCTTTTAAGTCGTAATTCTTTACAAATAGAATCTACAATGCGATCTTTACTTTTGAGACTAACAGTGGTAAAAAAATTGCAGTAATGGCACTTTTGCTTACAAAAGGGGATATGGATATACATAGAGGACATTATTCTTCCATGTCCTTTAATTCAAGCGCTGGTTCAATTTTTATGGCATCGTAAGCTTGTTCTATTCCATCTTTGTAACGAATTTTTAAAATTAATTTACCATTGGGATCAAAATATTTCCATATTCCATCTTTAAGACCCATAATATAATTACCTATCGTTTTAATAGTACCGTTTCTATAGTACCAAATATGTTCACCATCAGGATTACCATCAATAAATCGCCCGGTGAAATATAATGTATCTTTAGCATAATAGTATTTCCATTCGCCATCTTTAACATTTTCTAAATAAGTGCCTTCTTCAATAAAACCATTGACATCTGTTTTCCAATCTCCTTCTTTATTTCCATTAACATATTCCCCCTGCATCATTATATCACCATTATCGCTATATTCCACATAGTCTCCCTCGCGCTCTCCTTCAAAATATTGCTCAATGACACGCGGGCTCCCATCCTTATAATACCATTTCCATATATCAGTATATAAACCGGATTTATCATAATGTCCGGTCTGTTCCAGCACACCATTTTCATAATAATACTTCCAAAGTCCTATGGGTTTATCATTAACATACTTGCCTTCACTTCTTAGGCGACCGTTGTCATAATAATGTTTCCACAAACCCTGTTTTTTACCCGAATTATCAATAATACCATGGCCCACAATAATTCCTTTATGCATGATAAAACCATCGGTAATTTTTCCATCTTTAGCATATTCTCTTCTAACACCTTCAGCCTTACCATCCTTATAACTGCCAATGGTTTTTATACTTCCATCTTTGTAATAATCAGTACGTAATTCGTAAGTAAGCAATTCATTGGGATTTTCTTCCAACAGCCCATTGCGGTATTTTTCAATCTTAGTTAAATTGCCCTCTTTATCGTAATATTTAAAATAGCCGTCTTTAATACCATTCCTGTATCTCCCTGATTCCTTGATTATATTATTAGAATAAAATGTTTCCCATATTCCTTGTTTTTTACCATTGTGATTATAGGCATTAATGTATTCTCGTTTTTTTATAAATCCATTATTATACAGCGTTCTGGTAATAATTCTACCATCTTTGGCATATTCAAAAGCCCAACCTTGTTCTAAACCATTTTTAAAAAAAGTTTTATTTTTTAATTTACCATTAGGATATAAAATTTTATTCCAATTATTTTTTACATCCATATCAAAACTATCCACAACGATTTTATCCTGGAAAAAAGTCTTTCTTATCCCACTTTTTTTTCCTTTTTTATAATTAATAATCAAGCTTAATTTTCCTTCATCATTATAAAAATTCCAAGTACTATCCAAAAGAAAATTTTTGCGATTACCTTCGGAAACTAAAGTCCCATATTTATTATACGTTTTCCAATATCCATTAGGTTTACCATTAACCATAGTTCCTTCACTGGAAATCTTATGATTGGGATAATAAAATAGTTGATAACCATTAGTAACAACAGAATCCTGTGCTAACAAAAATTTAGCAAATAGTATTAGAATAAATAATTGGGCAAATCGAAGCATTATATAATTTTATGTTTTTTAGAAATCTCTAGCATTCTATTAATGGGTAACAACGATTGTTTAATAATTTCTTCATCAAGTAAAATTTCATTCGATTCATTCAATAAACAATGGTAAATCTTTTCCATGGTAATCATTTTCATATAGGGACAATCATTGCACGAGCATGTTTCGTCTGAAGGAACAATAATAAATTGTTTA
Organism: Bacteroidales bacterium; assembly: GCA_015493685.1. Lineage (GTDB taxonomy): Bacteria > Bacteroidota > Bacteroidia > Bacteroidales > UBA1556 > UBA6267. The sequence goes on along the minus strand of WGCS01000296.1, from coordinate 1,013 downwards.
TCAGGTGAATTTTTCTGCATTTGATGTAGTATTCCTGATTCAGTAGCCACAATAATTTTCTTGGCATCAGAATTTTGCGCATAAGTTAAAATTCCGGAGGTAGAACCTACATAATCAGCTAATTCCAACACTTGAGGAGCACATTCGGGATGGGCTACCAAAGGAGCATCAGGATTAGCTATTTTTAATTCTACCACTTTTTCGGCTTCCAAAATATCGTGAACTTCACAAGTTCCATTCCATAATACCATATCACGACCTGAAATTTTATTGATGTAGGAACCTAAATTTTTATCAGGTCCAAAAACAATTTTCTGGTCCTTGGGAAAAGAATTTACTATTTGAACAGCATTGGAAGACGTACATACCACATCAGTCATAGTTTTGAGTTCGGCAGTACAATTGATATAAGAAATCACCTTATGATCGGGATAATTCTTCATAAATTCTTTAAATTTATCTGCCGGTGCTGATTCAGCGAGTGAACAACCGGCCTCTAAATCAGGCAATAATACCTTTGAATTTGGATTTAATGCTTTAGCTGTTTCCGCCATAAAATGTACTCCTGCAAAAACAATAATAGCTGCATTAGACTCTTTAGCCTTCTGAGCTAAAGCCAAACTATCCCCGACAAAATCAGCAATATCTTGAATATCTGATGTTTGATAAAAATGCGCAAGAATAATGGCATTTTTTTCTTTGCGTAACTGATTTATTTTATCTACTAATTTCATTGGTTTCTTGAGTTAAAATTACTGATGCAAAGATAAGCAAATCAAAACATCAAAATTAACGAAGACTTCAATTATCAACAGTCTACATTTATATTTATTAATACTTTATTTTTAAAAAAGAATATGTAAATGTAATATATGCTGTTAGTATTGTTTAAAATAAATACGCTATAATTGTAACCATAGACTTATTCATATCATATTAACAATTGTACAGTAGTTGTCTATTTTGAAAATGAGTAGTTTATACTTCTTATTAACATTTGAGTAAATTAACTA
>WGCS01000295.1 GCA_015493685.1 Bacteroidales bacterium | reverse complement strand
CTACAGGTGATAAATAAAAATAATACGTGTGCTCTGTTCCTAATCCTAACATAATTATTGTTGTATTGTTTGGATAGCAAAAATCAGAAGCTTTTTTTAATATTACAATATGTGGATGGCCGTACGCTTACCCTTTAACGGCAGTCGATTTTTTGTATTTAATGAATGAATTATTATTCTATACCTTATTTCGCTTTTACTATACTTAATTCATCGATCAAATTGGTAGCTCCTGCGTACTTATCAATAATAAATAGTACATAACGTACATCAACACATATTGTTCTTTGTAATTTAGGTTCAAAGGCTATATCTCCACTCATGGCTTCCCAATTTCCATCAAAGGCTAATCCAATTAGTTGGCCTTTTCCATTAATAACAGGACTTCCACTATTGCCACCGGTAATATCGTTATTAGTAAGAAAGCAAACATGCATTGTATCACCTTCGCCATATTGTCCATAATCTTTGGTTTTGTATAGCTCTTTTAATTTTGCCGGTACAATAAATTCAGGATTAGTTGGATCTTCTTTTTCCATAACGCCTTTTAAAGTAGTATAATATTTATAGTGAACACCATCTTGTGGATAGTAGTCTTTTACAGTGCCGTAAGAAAGGCGCATGGTAAAATTGGCGTCAGGATAGAAATCTTTATTGGGTTCCATTTTACGTAAAGCAGCAATAAATAAACGCCTACCGTGGTTCAATTTTTCATTGGCATTGGCAGTTTCGTGTTTTAAGGCCTTGTATTTATTAAAAAATGCCTGCATAGCAATGTAAACTGGGTCTTTTGAGAGTGCTTTTTTTGTTGGATTGTCAAGGAAACTTTCTAATTTCTCTTTGGAATCGAAAAGCGTTTTCGAGAATACCTTTTCAGCCATCTTAGTAAAATTACCTTTATACTTTTTATTGGCATCACGTAAGTATTTTGGTTGTTGGTCGGGGACAACATTTTGAGCATACATACTCATCATCTTGGCCCATACCTTTTTGTCGGTTGTAAGATCGTAATTTTTATAAAATAAAGCTAAAGGTTTTTTTAGCTTAGCAGTCATTTTACTAATCTTTTGTTGGTCTGGATTTTTCTTCTCCAACTCAGTCATTAGACTTCTGTAATTTCGTGCCAGTGAAATAACTTCAGGACCTAAGTATATGGCTTCTATAAAGTAATAGCGGCTGATGGTATAGTTGTCGAGAACGGCATAGGCCTCTTTAATATCAGATAAGGCTTTACCATACTTAATTTTCCTTTGTGCATTGGCGTTAATCCATTGTGTCATTTTTTGTTCTAATGCTTGCTTTTTTGCCTCTACATGAAGTTTACGCAAGCCTTTACTCATTCCAATAAAGTTTTTCCAATAATTGGCTACATGAGCATATTTAGTGGCGTATTGAAGGCGAACTTTGGGGTTGGCCTTCATATCTTCGCTGTAAATATCTAATTTGGCACGTCGGATGCTTATACGTGTGGGATAAACAAGTTTTAAATTATGAGCAATACCATAGGAGGTCATATATCTATTGGTTCTTCCGGGATAACCCATTATCATACTAAAATCACCAATTTTCTCTCCGGCAATTGATACAGGTAAATAATGCTTGGGTTTCATGGGAATATTATTCTTAGAATATTCTGCCGGGCTTCCATCAGGTGCGGTATAAACACGAAATATAGAAAAATCACCGGTATGACGTGGCCACATCCAATTGTCAGTATCGCCGCCATATTTCCCTATGGATGAAGGAGGTGCTCCTACCAATCGTACATCTCGGTAGGTTTGCATTACAAACATATAATACTCATTTCCATTATAGAAAGGTTTGATAACTACATCGTATTTTTTGTTTTCTGAAGCTTGCTTTGAAAGAAGATTCGACACCTTTGCTATGGCATTATCTCTTTCAGATTCGCTCATGGTGTCAGAAACATTTTTAAGAACTTTTGTTGTAACATCTTCAATACGGATTAAGAATTTAACGAAGAAACCCGGATTAGGAAGCTCTTCACTTTTCTTATAAGCCCAAAAACCATCAGTTAGGTAATCGTGCTCAACGCTGGAATGCTCCTGTATTTTTCCAAAACCACAATGATGATTTGTGAAAATAAGTCCTTGGTCCGAAACAATTTCGCCGGTACATCCATTGCCAAATTGAACTATGGCATCTTTTAGGCTGGAATGATTTACGCTATATATCTCATCTAGCGTTAGTTTCAATCCTTCCTTTTGCATATCTACATAGTTGAGGCGGCTGATTAAGTAGGGCAGCCACATGCCTTCATCGGCAAATAATTTGCTTTGGATGCCCACTAAGGACATAATTGCAATAATACTTATTAATAGTTTTTTATAAAATTTATTCATAGGTATAAGGGTTTATGAAATGAGTATTTATTATTGTTGGCTTAAGTAAATTGTTCTCCTTTTTCTATTTTAATATCATTAACGATATTACGAATCATTTGTTCATCTTCTTTCTTACAAATTAGTAATGCATGGTCCTTTTCTGCAACAATATAATCATCAAGTCCTTGCACTACTACCAATTTATTTTTTGGCATATTAATTATACAATTTTTGGTATTATAAGTCATTACATTTTTCCCAATAATGGCATTATTATCATTATTTCTTTCTTTGTTTTCGAAGAGTGAGCCCCAAGTACCTAAATCAGACCAGCCCAAATCGGCAGCATAAACGTATACATTTTTCGCTTTTTCCATAATGCCATAATCAATGGAAATATTCGTGCATTTATTATAGGTATCATTAATAAAATCCGCCTCTTGTTCTGTATTATATTTTCCTATACCGGCAGCAAAAAGGCTATTCACTTCAGGTAAATATTCTTCAAAAGCTTTTTGAATACTTTTTAAACTCCAGATAAATATACCGGCATTCCACAGGAAGTCTCCACTCTCGATAAAACTTAGTGCTAGTTCACGATTCGGTTTCTCAGTAAAAGTTTTTACGCTGTGAATATCTTTTACGCTATGAATATCTTCATTATCGTTGTATTGGATATATCCGTAACCTGTATCGGCTCTATTCGGCTTAATCCCTATTGTCATTAGCCAATCGTGCTCTGCAACAGCCCGAAGTGCTTCGTTGATGACTTTTACAAAAGCTTCTTCCTTGAGAATAATATGGTCTGAAGGGGCTACAACAATTCTTGCATTGGGATTTTTACTTAAAATTTTATAGTTGGCATAGGCAATACATGGAGCTGTATTGCGCATACTTGGCTCACCAAGAATTTGATAATCAAGCATATTAGGAAGTTGTTCTTTTACCATTTGGCGATAATTCTCGCTGGTAACAACATAGATATTTTCAGGAAGACAGACTTTCAGAAAGCGGTTGTAAGTTTGTTGAATAAGGGTTTCTCCGGTGCCAAGAATATCAATAAATTGCTTGGGATGTGATGAGGTACTCATGGGCCAAAAGCGTGCGCCTATTCCTCCGGCCATTATTACACAATAATTATTTTTCATAGATTGTTAGTTTTTTATTTACAAGTAATCAAACTAGTAAAGAATTTAATAATAGTTTTAACTATTAGTATATAGCCATGAATAACGGATATATATAAAAACAAGTCTCCCCAATCAGAATGGAAAGACTTGAATAGAATATTAATTTACACAAAGAAAAACTTTTTTTTACAAGCTCCGTTTTACTTCGTTCATTTCAAATCCTTCGATGATATCACCTACTTTAATATCGTTATAATTTTCAATATTTAATCCGCATTCAAATCCTTTGGCAACCTCTTTAGCATCGTCTTTGAATCGTTTGAGGGATCCTAAGTGACCGGTGTAGATTACAATGCCATCTCTAATAATACGTACTTTAGTATTTCTATTAAGTTTACCATCAAGTACATAACATCCTGCTACAGTACCTACTTTAGTAATTTTAAATACATCTCGTACTTCAACACTACATACTATTTTCTCTACCAAATCGGGAGAAAGCATGCCTTCCATTGCTGCTTTTATTTCGTCGATAACATTATAGATAATAGAATAGGTACGAATGTCAATTTGTTCTTTTTCGGCCAATTGACGAGCAATCATACTAGGTCGTACTTGGAAAGCTATAATAATAGCATCGGAAGCACTTGCAAGCATTACGTCTGCTTCATTAACCTGGCCTACAGATTTCTGAATTATATTTACTTGGATTTCATCTGTACTTAATTTTATCAACGAATCCGATAAAGCCTCTACTGAGCCATCAACATCACCTTTGATAATAACGTTAAGTTCTTTGAAATCGCCAATGGCCAATCGTCGTCCTATTTCGTCAAGAGTGATATGTTTTTGTGTCCTCACTCCTTGTTCACGTTGTAATTGTTCGCGTTTAAGAGCGATATTTCGAGCTTCTTTATCGTCCTTCATAACTCTAAATATATCTCCGGCAGAAGGAGCGTTATTGAGACCGAGTAGCAATACAGGTTTTGCCGGTCCTGCCGATTTCACTATTTTGCTCCTTTCGTTATACATGGCTTTAACTTTGCCATAAGTGGTACCTGCCAGAATTACATCTCCAACTTTAAGAGTACCATGCTGTACTAATAACTTAGATACATAGCCTTTTCCTTTGTCAAGAGAAGCTTCGAGTATTGTTCCTTCGGCCGGTCTATTGGGATTGGCTTTTAATTCAAGCATTTCTGCTTCCAGCATAATTTTTTCTAAGATTCCATCTACTCCTAAGCCTGTTTTAGCAGAAATATCTTGGGATTGATATTTTCCACCCCAATCTTCTACCAACAAATTCATATTAGCCAATTCTTCCTTAATTTTATCAGGATTAGCATTGGGTTTATCAATCTTATTAATGGCAAAAATAATGGGTACTTCTGCTGCTTGAGCATGGGTAATAGCTTCTTTTGTTTGGGGCATTATTGCATCATCAGCGGCAATTACAATTACCGCAATATCAGTAATTTTTGTTCCCCGTGCACGCATAGCAGTAAAGGCTTCGTGGCCTGGAGTATCCAAGAAGGTAATTCCTTTTCCTTCCTCAAATTCAACTTCATAAGCTCCAATATGTTGGGTTATTCCTCCTGCTTCGCCGGCAATAACATTAGTTTTGCGGATAAAGTCAAGGAGGGATGTTTTACCATGGTCAACATGTCCCATAATGGTAACAATTGGATTTCTAGATATCAAGTCTTCTTCTTTATCTACAAACTCAGTTATGGATTCTTCTATTTCTTTTGCACCAACAAACTCAACGGTATAGCCAAATTCTTCGGCAACAATAGTAATAGTTTCTGCATCAAGGCGCTGATTTATTGAAACAAACATTCCCAATGTCATACAAGCCTTAATAATATCGGTAACCGAGACGCTCATCATGTTGGCAAGCTCGTTGGCGCTAACAAATTCGGTAGCTTTAATTACCTTTTGGTTAGCCAAAGCTTGCTCCATCTCTTTTTGTTGATGTTGAGATACAGCTTCTCTTTTCTGGCGGCGATGTTTAGCCCCTTTACTTTTGGTGTTATCACTTAAGCGGGCCAGTGTTTCCTTGATTTGTTTAGAGATATCCTCTGCTGATAATTCAGGTTTAACCTCTTTTCTTTTCTTATGGCGTTTGCGATTGGTATCGGCAGCCTTTTTCGTAGCTGCATTGTTGCCAACGGCTTGATTGGGCCGAATTCTTTTACGACGTTTTCTGTTATTGGCGTTATTATCCTTTTTTTGTGGATTATTAGCCGAAGATCCTACCGGTACTTTCTTTTTAGGTTTTTTGGTAGGCAGTTCTATTTTGCCTACAACGGTGGGGCCGGAAAGCTGCTCTATTTTAGTTTTAATAAACATTCCTCCGGTGGGTGTTCCGTCTTTCTTTTCTTGATTGGGATTGGCAGATTGTTGGCTAACAGTGCTTTTGTGCTGTTGGGGATCAGCTTTTGGCGTTGTTGTATTTGGGGAAACAGTTTGCTTGTTCTTGGCAGCTTCTTCTTTGCGTTGTTTCCTTGATTTTTTAGCAGGTCGAGTTTTCTGATTCATAGTGCTAAGGTCGACTTTTCCTATCACCTTAGGCCCTTTATTATCAGCAACTTCTTGGTTTTTTACAACAGGGGTTTCTTCAGTTGGCTTTTCGGGGATTTCTTCTTTTTTCTCTTCAACTTTTTCAGCGACAACTTTTTCCTCCTTTATTTCTTCCACAACTTCCTCTTTAGTTGTTTCAATTTTCTCCACAGGTTTTTGCACCTCTTCTTTTTTGGGAGTCGAAGTTTCTTCCTTTACCTCTGTTTCTTTTACCTCTTCTTTAGGCTGTTCTTCTTTTACCTTTTCCTTGCTTTTTTTGTGGTTGATTTTATCCAAATCGATTTTATCAACTACTTTAGGCTTTGGAATTTCTGTTTTGATACTCACCGTTTCCACCTCTTCTTCTTGAATAGGAGCCGGAGTTTCTACTACTGTTTCTTGGACAGGTTCAACCTTTATGGCTTCTGCTCTTTTAGTCTTTCTTCCTCGGTATTCTTCCGCTAATTTCTCCTTTTGTTCTTTTACCGATTTGTCGAGTTCAAAATTCTTCTCTAGCAAATCGTACATTTCAGGAGTAATTTTTGCATTAGGACTACTTTCAATGTCGAAGCCCTTTTTAGCCAAAAATTCAACCACCGTTGAGGTCCCCAAGTTGAATTCTCCAGCTACTTTTCTTAATCGTTGTACTTTACCTGTTGCTGCCATATACTGTTTAAATAAATTATGTCTTAGTTGTAATTAAAAATCAAATTGTAATAAATATATTTATTTATTCAAATTCGGCTTTAAGTATTCTAAGGACCTCATTGATAGTTTCTACTTCCAAATCGGTACGTTTTATTAATTCTTCGCGGTCAAGTTCCAAAACACTTTTGGCACTATCACATCCTATTGCTCTAAATTCATCGATAATCCAAGTATCAATTTCATCAGAAAATTCTTGTAAATCAACATCTTCAAGATCCTCATCGGTATCTCTATAAACATCAATTTCGTAACCGGTAAGTTTACCGGCAAGTTTAATATTATGTCCACCTCTACCTATGGCCAATGATACTTGGTCCGGCTTGAGATATACATCGGCTTTTTTGTCTTCTTCGTGAACAGTGATACTAGAAATTTTTGCCGGGCTTAATGAGCGCTGTATATATAAACTTGTATTGTTTGTATAATTGATAACGTCAATATTTTCGTTGCGTAATTCTCGTACAATACCATGAATACGAGAACCTTTCATCCCAACACAAGCTCCTACGGGGTCGATACGATCGTCATAAGATTCAACGGCTACTTTAGCCCTTTCTCCAGGCTCACGTACAATATTTTTAATGGTAATAAGTCCATCAAATACTTCTGGTACTTCAGCCTCAAAGAGACGTTCCAAAAATATTGGTGAAGTTCGTGATAAAATAATTATTGGATTGTTGTTGCGCATTTCTACTTTAAGCACTACTGCTCTTACAGTATCTCCTTTACGGAAAAAATCAGATGGAATTTGCTCTGTCTTAGGAAGTATTAGTTCTATATCTTCGTCATCAAGAACGAGAATTTCTTTTTTCCATATCTGATATACTTCACCGGTAACAACTTCACCAATACGGTCTTTGTATTTCTTAAATTCGTTTTCACGTTCGTATTCTTGTATTTTTGCAGCTAAATTTTGACGAATAGTTAGTACTTCGCGTCGACCAAAATCACTGAGTTTTATCTCTTCAGAAACTTCTTCTCCAACTTCAAAATCAGGCTCTATTTTAAGGGCCTCAGATAAAGCAATTTGGCGATTAGGATCTTCTACTTCGCCATCTTCTACCACTTCTCTAAAATGCCATATTTCCAAGTCTCCTTTATCCACGTTGACAATTACATCGAAATTTTCATCCGTTTCAAACTTTTTGGAAAGCGTACTTCTGAAAACTTCTTCTAAAATACGCATCATCGTTGGACGATTTATATTTTTAAACTCTTTAAATTCTGCAAACGATTCTACTAGATTTAAACTATTCATTTTAGTAATTATTTAAAACTTATTACTGATTTTACTTCTTTAATATCACTGAAACTAAGCGTTTTAATGGCTTCTTCGCCTTGCTTAATTTGTTTTTTTGTTAATTCTAATTCCAAGCTGATTTCTTCCGGAGAATAACTTAATAGCTTGCCTACAATTTTTTCTCCCTCTTCTGGATATACTTCTACATTTTTATTGATGTATTTTAAATACTGACGCTCTAGAATAAGGGCTTGATCTAATCCAAATGAGGTAACTTCTAAACTAAAATCTTCTTCTTCTCGATCGAGATTATGCTCTACGTTTCTACTTACGGAAATACATTTATTAATGCTTACTCCATGGTCTCCATCAAGAACGATTTTTATTCGGTTGCCGGGGGCTATCTCCGCAGATACCAAAAACAAATCTTCATTACCTATGCGTTCTTCAACTAACTCTATTACAAGACTTTTGTCTATCATTTATCTAAATTTCTGTATAAAAAAGAGGGGACTTTTGTCCCCTCTTTTATCAAATCTCCTTCTGTTTAATGTCGATTTATCGACATCAGGATAAGGTTTTCGGACTTACCCTAGTTGACCCACAAGGATTCGAACCTTGACTGACAGTACCAAAAACTGTAGTGCTACCATTACACCATGGGTCAAAAAAACTCCCTCATTTGGGACTGCAAAAGTACACTTTTTTTTCAAAAAGCAAATGATTTTTTTCTAAATTGTTATTTGTGATAATGATTTTTTAAAATATTTATAATATTATTTTGTAAATAGTTGTAAATAAGTTATATATGATTATCTATTATCCCTTTACTTTACTTATTGTTATTTCTTTGCTTTGGTTTATTTTGGTATTATAGGTTTATTTTATTAGCCATTTGTACTAATTTATGCTTTAATATATAGATGATTACTGTTTTGTTAGTTTTTTTTGAAAGATAATTTAAGTCTATTTGTCCTCGGTGTTTTGTTGGCCAAAGTATTTTTTTAGAAGTAGGGCTTTTGAATAGCCTACCTCTGCTTGCCACGCCTCAAAATTGGCTGCTTTAAGTCTTTTTACCGACTTGAATTTTTTTAATAAATTTTCAGCTGTTTTATCACCTATTCCTTTAATGTCTGTTAGCTGGCTTTTGATAAGTGATTTTTCATGTTTTTTTCTGTAATGAGTAATGCCAAAACGGTGGGCTTCGTCACGGGCTTGCTGTATTATCTTTAAGGTTTCAGAAGTTTTATCAATATAAAGCGGAATATTGTCTCCGGGGAAATAGATTTCTTCAAGTTTTTTGGCAATACCAATTACGGTTATCTTACCTCTTAAGCCTAATTTAGTGATACTATTCATCGCTGCCGATAGTTGTCCCTTACCTCCATCAATAATGATTAGCTGAGGTAGTGCTTTTTCTTCAGCCAAAAGTCGTGAATATCTTCGGTAAATAATTTCTTCCATGGAGGCAAAATCATTGGCTCCTTCTACTGTTTTAATATTAAAATGCCGGTAATCTTTTTTGCTGGCTTTTGTATTTTTGAAAACAACGCAGGAAGCCACAGCATAATGCCCTTGGAAATTGGAATTGTCGAAGCATTCCAAGTGTGTGGGGGCTACTTTCATTCGTAAATCTTGTTGCATTTGGAGCAAAATACGTTTACTATGACGCTCAGGATCAATGAGATCTTGCTTTTTCTTTAAATCTAATTGAAAAAACTTGAGATTGCGCTCCGAAAGTGCTAACAGTTTCTTTTTATCTCCTCTTAGAGGTATGGTAAATTGTACTTCGGGTAATGATATTTTTAGAGGAAAGGGAACAATAATTTCTTTGGAATTACTATAAAGTCGTTGTCGGATGTCTATAATGGCATGGGCAAGAATGTCAGCCTTGTCTTCATCAAGTTTCTTTTTTATCAATACCGAATGGGCTTGTACCACCGCTCCATTAACTACTTTTAAATAATTTACATAAGCTTCGTTTCCTGTTGTGGCGAAACTAAATACGTCAATATCCTTAAGATAAGTACTTACTACTATCGATTTGCTTTGATAATTTTCCAGCAGCGTGATTTTCTCTTTTATACTTTGTGCTTTTTCAAATTCCATTTGCCCGGCAAAAAGCATCATCTGTTCCTTTAACTTAATTTTTACCTCATTGATATTTCCTTTTAGTAGTTCTTTGGCTTCTTCAATATATTTTTGATATTCGTCTTCTGTTTCTTTGCCTATGCAGGCTCCTTTACATTTACCAATATGGTACTCCAGACATACTTTAAATTTACCTGCACGAATATTTTGTGGGCTAAGATTTAATTTACATGTTCTGATGTGATACAACTGTCGAATTAAATCGAGCATAGTATGCATCATTTTCCCAGAAGCATAGGGTCCAAAATAGAAAGAGCCATCTTTAATGATATGTCGTGTGGAGAAAATACGTGGGAAAGGTTCATTCTTGATACAAATCCATGGATAGGTTTTGTCGTCTTTCATTAGGACATTATAGCGCGGTTTATATTTTTTGATAAGGTTATTTTCGAGAAGTAGCGCATCTATCTCGGTTTCTACCACCACTACTTCTATCTTCGCTATTTGGCGAACTAAATAAGTAATCTTTGCCCCATGTTGTTGGTCGTTGTTAAAGTAAGAGCTTACCCTTGACTTTAAACTTTTTGCTTTACCTACATAAATAATGGTACCATTATCGTTAAAATACTGATATACACCCGGCTTGTTGGGTAGTCTGCGAATTGTTTTTATGAGTTGTTCCGCATACTTAGGATTTGCTTGTGCCATTAGTAAAGTTTAATTAATTCAAGCTTAAGTTGTTCTATACCGCGCATATTCACCTTATCCATTGTGCTTTCAAAGATAAAGGTATATGTTCCTCGTGAATTAAAATATACTTTTCTGTGTATAATAAGTTTATACTCAAAATAATGCTTGTTTATTGTGGTATTGAAATTTCCTTTGGAGTCTTTAATGGGAATAGTATAGTTGGAATACATACTTTCGCCATCATCACTTTTTTGGCTAAAACCAAAGCTGAAATCATTAGCTTCAAAATTACTGTCTAATTTTAATATTACCATCAATTTATATGCTTGATTACTATCTTCAATTTTAGTTTTAAAAATTACATTCTGAAAAGAATTCCAACTGTTATTTTTGAAATTATGGACCAATATAGTAGGCTGCTTTTGACAGGAAATAATCGATAATGAACTTAAAATAAGAATAATAATCCAAGCTTTTCTATTCATAACAATAGTATTTTTGGAAAGGCAATTGACAGTCCTCTCTTTTTACAAAATTATAATTTTAAGAGGACAAAGTTAGTCAATATAGGCGTTTCTTTAGTTGAAAAATAAGCCAAGACAATTGCTTTGATAAAAATAATACTTTTTGTTGTTAAGTATAAGAAACAGCAGAGGCTGCCAATGTTAGTTGGCAGCCTCTTTTTCAGCTTATTATATTGTATAACTATTATACATATCCTTGGGCAAGCATAGCATCAGCAACTTTTACAAAGCCACCAATATTTGCGCCATTAACATAATTGACAAAGCCATCGCTATCGGTGCCGTATTTAACACAAGTTTTGTGAATTTCTACCATAATATCGTGGAGGCGTTTATCAACTTCTTCTTTTGGCCAACTGAGGCGTAATGAATTTTGTGACATTTCTAGCCCTGAAACGGCAACACCACCGGCATTGGAGGCCTTACCCGGGGCAAAGAGAATTTTGCTTTTGATAAAATATTCTACTGCTTCCGGAGTAGAAGGCATATTGGCCCCTTCGGAGACGCAGTAACATCCGTTGGCAACGAGTGTTTTAGCAGCATCACCATCGAGTTCATTTTGAGTAGCGCAAGGAAGAGCAATATCACATTTAACACCCCATGGCTTCATCCCTTCATGATATTCGCAACCATATTTCTCGGCATATTCTTTAATGCGACCTCTTTTAACATTTTTCAGATGAAGTACATAGTTTAGTTTATCGGCATCAATTCCATCGGGATCATAAATAAAGCCTGAAGAATCAGAAAGGGTAACTACTTTTCCTCCTAGTTGGGTAACTTTTTGGGTAGCATATTGGGCCACATTACCCGAACCTGAAATAACAACTGTTTTACCGATGAAATTATCACCGCGTGTGGCGAGCATTTCTTTGGCAAAATATACATTACCGTAGCCCGTAGCTTCGGGACGAATTAGGGAGCCTCCCCATTCCAGCCCTTTGCCTGTAAGTACTCCTGTAAATTCGTTACGGATACGTTTATACTGTCCAAATAAGAAACCTATTTCGCGACCTCCTACACCAATATCACCGGCAGGCACATCGGTATCAGCACCAATATGTCGGCTTAGTTCGGTCATAAAACTCTGGCAGAAACGCATAACTTCATTGTCGGATTTTCCCTTTGGATTGAAGTCGGAACCTCCTTTACCACCTCCCATGGGAAGAGTTGTAAGTGAATTCTTCAATACTTGCTCGAAAGCTAAAAATTTAAGGATACCCAAATATACGGTGGGATGGAAACGCAGACCTCCTTTATAAGGTCCAATGGCGCTGTTCATTTCAATTCTAAAGCCTCGATTTATCTGGAGTTCGCCTTGGTCGTCAATCCAAGGAACTCTAAACATTATTACTCTTTCAGGCTCAGCAATGCGCTCTAGAATTTTTGCAGTTTTATACTGCGGATTTTCCTCAATAAAAGGAATAAGTGATTCTGCTACTTCAAAAACAGCTTGGTGAAATTCAGCTTCACCCGGATTTTTGGCTTTTATTTTAGCCATAAAATCGTTCACTAATTTACTATAATCAGCCATAATGTTAAAAAATTTGATGTGTAGTTAAAAAATAATATGTGTTTATTATTAAATTCTTTTGTGGTAAAAGAATTGTGAGTTTTAATTTTGCTACTAATCAAATAGGGTTTCCAATGAACTTAATAATCTAATTG
>WGCS01000294.1 GCA_015493685.1 Bacteroidales bacterium | reverse complement strand
GAGTGGAAAGACAAGAAAGACTTCAAACCGCGTGGCGACCGTTCCGAATCAGGACGTAAAGAGTGGAAAGACAAGAAAGACTTCAAACCGCGTGGCGACCGTTCCGAATCAGGACGTAAAGAGTGGAAAGACAAGAAAGACTTCAAACCGCGTGGCGACCGTTCCGAATCAGGACGTAGAAAAAGAAAAAGAAAAGATTAACACATAATAGAATTAGAATGGTAAAAAAGAAAAAGTTTAAAAGGATAGCTGTTTTCACCTCTGGAGGTGATGCTCCAGGAATGAACGCTGCCATTAGAGCGGTGGTTCGCACTGCCTTAAATTATGGTATTGAAGTTTATGGAATAGTCCGTGCTTATGATGGGATGATAAAAGGCGATATTATTAAACTTAGCTCAAAGGATGTGGGAGGAATTATTCAGCGAGGAGGAACTATATTACAATCGGCAAGAAGTGTTGAGTTTAGAACAAAAGAAGGAAGAGAGAAAGCCTATAATAATTTGTTGGACAAGGGGATAGAAGCATTAGTAGCAGTGGGTGGAGATGGAACATTTACCGGTGCTACCATTTTTCATAAAGAGTATGGGATTCCGGTTATCGGTGTTCCCGGAACTATTGATAATGATTTATTTGGCTCAGATTCCACCATTGGTTATGATACCGCCATGAATACAGTTATTGATGCGGTGGATAAATTAAAAGATACGGCAAGTTCGCACGACAGATTGTTTTTTGTTGAAGTAATGGGTAGAGATGCCGGTTTTATAGCTTTAAATACCGGTATAGCTTCGGGAGCTGAAGCTATTTTAATTCCGGAAAGCAGAACTTATATTAATGATTTAATAATAACATTAAAGGAGAACAAACGAAAAGGAAAGAAATCGGGAATTATTATTGTTGCCGAAGGGGATGATTTTGGTGGAGCTTATGAAGTAGCGCGAAAGGTAAAAGAATTAGATTCTTCATATTCAACACGAGTTACCGTTCTTGGCCATGTTCAACGGGGAGGTTCACCAACCTTAGCAGACAGAGTTTTAGCCAGTAGGTTAGGATTTGCAGCAGTAGAAGCATTAAATTTAGGACATAATAACGAAATGGTAGGAATAGTCGATGGAAAAGTGTCCTATACTTCCCTTGATTTGGCTATTAAGAGTCACAGCCCCATTAATAAAGAACTTTTACGAATTGCACGGATTTTATCCATATAAATCTAATTTTTATAAAATCCAATAGCTTTATTGTAAATATGAAGATAGTCTTAATGTTACATTGCTGAAAAAAATTTACCATTTTAGACTGCGCTCATTTATTGTATTCAAAAGAGTAGGATTAGATTATCAGTATAATTAATATTATTTTAGTTGAATTTATGGTACTTATTATTGTCATATAATAATGGTGGAAAGAGAGACTTTTTTTGTGGATGTATTATTACCACTGCCATTAGCAAATAATTTCACTTATAGGGTTCCTTTTAAGCTGAATGGGGATATTGCTATTGGTAAGCGGGTTGTAGTACAATTTGGAAAAAAGAAACTCTATTCAGGTATTGTTATTGATATTCACAAAAAGATACCTGCACAAGGTGAGGTGAAGTACATCCTGAATATATTGGATAATTTCCCTATTATAAATGCAATACAGCTCAAATTTTGGAAGTGGCTTTCGGAATATTATATGGCCTACGAGGGTGATGTGATGAATGCCGCTTTACCCAATGCGCTAAAACTGGCCAGTGAATCAAAACTCTTACTAAATCCTGATAATGAAAAATCCTATGATGAATTAAATGAAAAGGAATATTTGATTATTCAGGCCTTGGAGCTGAATCAAACAATTACATTAACGGAAGCGAGTAAGCTCATTGATCAAAAGAAGATTATGCCAGTGGTAAAAACACTTATTGAGAAGGGCTATATTATTCCTGAAGAAGATTTACGGCAAAGGTATAAACCCAAAACAGAATCGTATATTCGTTTAAATGAAGCTTTTAAGGATAATAAAAAGCTTGAGCAACTAACCCAAGAGTTAGAAAAGCGAGCCTTTAAGCAGCTGGAGTTGCTGTTGGCTTATTTACAGCACAGCAAGTATTTCTCGCCCAATCCACAGGAAATTAGCAAAGCCAAATTGCTTGCGCAAAGTGGAATATCAGCTAGTATATTAAGTGCTTTGGAAAAGAAATCTGTTTTAGAGGTTTATCCTAAAAGTCAATCTAGGTTAGAGCAATTTACAAGTACTAAATCGGTTGATTCAATAGTATTAACATCGGCACAAAACACTGCATTGCAACAAATTAATACTGCATTTGAGACTAAGGATGTTAGCTTATTGCACGGAGTAACCGGAAGCGGTAAAACAGAAATTTATATTAAACTTATTGATAAATACATAGGAGAAGGCAAGCAAATTTTATATTTAGTACCAGAGATAGCATTAACAGCACAAATTATTAATCGTTTAAAATCTTATTTTGGCGATAAACTGGGCTTTTATCACAGTAGGTATGGTAATAATGAGCGGGTAGAAGTATGGCAAAATCTTAATGGTAAAACGAAAGATACTTATCAGCTTATTATAGGAGCAAGGTCTGCTATATTTCTTCCCTTTAGTAATTTAGGCCTAGTGATTGTTGACGAGGAACATGATATGTCCTATAAACAATTTAATCCATCGCCCCGCTATAATGCTCGAGATGCCGCCATGGTATTGGCAAGAATGCATAAAGCAATATGCCTTTTAGGATCAGCAACACCGTCGCTGGAATCTTATTATAAAGCCCGTCAGGAGAAATATGGATTAATAAGTCTTAACGAAAGATATACCAAAGTAAGTTTGCCTTTAATAGAAGTTGTCGATACTGTTGAGGCAACGAAAAAGAAAGAGATGAAATCACATTTCTCCAAACACCTTATTGATAATATGGCCATGGCTTTGGAGAATAAAGAACAAATAATATTATTTCAAAATAGGCGAGGCTTCAGCCTACGACTTGTTTGTGAAAGTTGTCAGTGGACTCCTGAGTGTAACTACTGTGATGTAACGCTTACTTATCATAAACATCTGGGAAGACTTAAATGCCACTATTGTGGGGCAACAAAAGATGTGCCTACCATTTGTCCCAATTGTGGATCGCATAAGTTAAGTATGAAAGGTTTTGGCACGGAGAAACTTGAAGAAGAATTGCCTATTTTCTTTCCCAAGGCGAAGATAAAAAGAATGGATTTGGATACCACCCGTTCTAAAAATTCTTATACTCAGATTATCAATGACTTTCAAGATAAGAAAATCGATATTTTGGTAGGGACACAGATGGTTTCCAAGGGCTTAGATTTTGACAATGTAAGTCTTGTGGGCGTTATGAATGCTGATAATATGCTTTATTATCCCGATTTTAGGGCCTTTGAGAGAAGTTACCAGCAGCTGACACAGGTGGGTGGGCGCTCGGGAAGAAAACATAAAAGAGGGAAAGTAATTATTCAAACCTCACAGCCTTATCATGCCGTAATACGTGATGTAATTGCACACGACTATTTTAGTATGTATAAAAGTCAGATGGAGGAAAGAGCCAGTTTTCACTATCCTCCATTTTATCGGATTATCCGTATCTC
This sequence comes from Bacteroidales bacterium, assembly GCA_015493685.1. GTDB lineage: Bacteria > Bacteroidota > Bacteroidia > Bacteroidales > UBA1556 > UBA6267. Next base: position 7,005 of record WGCS01000294.1, on the reverse strand, counting down.
TTTAAAACACAAAGATTATCATCGTCTCAATCCTGCTGCTGACTTTTTTGCTAAAGAACTGAGAAGCAAACTTGGTTCTAGAGTATTGGGACCGGAATATCCAATGGTAAGTCGTATCCGAAATTACTATATTAAGAATGTGCTGGTGAAATTTGAAGTTAAAGCCTCTCATATTGCCGTAAAGAAAATTATTATTGAGGCAATACATAAGATGCATGAGCATAAGGAATATAAATCAATATTTATTCAACCCGATGTAGATCCAATGTAGCTTATAAACTACATTGATATAAAAATTAGCCAATAACTCTCCATTTTTTTTCTTGAGCCCTCTTTTTAAGTTTAGTTTCCGGGGCAACACAAATAGCATTTCCCACAGCTTCCAATGCATAATGATCTGAAAAAGAATCCCCATAATAATAGGCTTCTTTCGGGTTTAACTTTTCCTGCCGACAATAATCGAGCAGCCTAATCTCTTTTTCTTTACCAATACAAATATTTCCTTCAACCCGACCTGTAAATAAACCATTTTTTGTTTCCATGGAAGAGCAAATAATAGCATCAATGCTAAGGTAATTAGCAATAGGAGCACAGATATATAACAAAGAAGCAGAGAGAATTATAATTGTAGCACCCTCATTTTTATGATAGTTAATTTCCTTAATTATTTCAGGACGAATATAATGAATTAGTATATCTTCAGCTACATGCTTGGAGACATTATTAAGATCAGATACGGAAACTCCTTTTAACCAGCGAACCATATATTTTGTTATTTCCTCAGCATTTTTAGGACGTATTTTGTATATAATTGATAATCCCATTGCAAGCAATAAATTTTTGCCGGACATTATCTTGGACTTATAAGCAGCTTTAGCCAGTGTCTTTCCGCTATTTACACTTAATAGTGTTTTATCTAAATCAATAAAAGCAGCGTATGTTTCTTTCATAAAGTAATAATTTAAGTTTAAATAGTTAATTACCTTATTTTGTGTTAGATAAATAGTGACTTTCTTTTGGCATATAGATAAAATTAATTTGTGCCGGTAAAATTTCAATAGCAAACTTATCGTCAAAGAAAAGTTCCCCATCAATATGGAAGGCTGTTTTATGGTCTAATGTGATGAAGATGTTTTTAGTCTGATGATAATTTACTTTTGGATGTGAAAGATGCTCTCCTTTTCCTACTTTTAACAGTATATTAATTCGTTGCCATAGATTAATTGGTTCAATGATACATATATCGAGTAATCCATCATCGCCATAAGCTTTGGGCGTGAGATAAAAACCACCCGCATAGCGCCTACCTATGGATATTGTACTCAGAAAATAGGGCATTTTCTCCTTATTATTTATTCCTTGTAGATGCATTATATCTTCCTTAAAGAATAATAAATTTTTGACGATATGCCATATATACTTTCCTTTATTGCCCTGTTTTACCATGCCATCAGCAGTGTAATTTTCGGCGGCTACTTGTGCATCGAAACCTATTCCCATTCCATTAAAAAACATATTGCCATTGCATCTGCCAATATCTATTTTATGACTATTTATCTCAAAAAAAGTATCCCAATGCTCTTGCTTGAAATCTTCGGGCATTCCCAAAATTTGGGAGAAATCATTTCCTGTACCGGCGGGGATAATTCCTAAAGTTATATCCGGGAAATTCCATAATGCTCCGGCCACTTCATTGAGTGTTCCATCTCCACCCACAGCAATGATAGGATTATAGTTTTGTTTCGCCAATTGTAGTGCCAGCTCACTGGCATGTCCGGGGGCTTCTGATTCAATGATTTTGGCCTTAATGCCTCTCAGAGATAGCTGTTTTTCTAATGTCTTCCGCACTTTTATCGATTTGCCGTTACCGGCAACAGGATTGATAATAAAAGCCCATTTATATTCAGTAATAGGTATGGTCATTGGGTATGGTTTTAGTTAGAACGGATAATTTGTGTTTGCATTATATTGATAATTTCGTTGTCGTTAAGCGTAGCGATATCTTTATTGTAAATGGGAGGATGAATTATTGCTGATATTTCTGCTGAATAGTCATAATAAAACCGATTTTTGGGTTTTAGTGAATAAAGACCATTTAAACTAATGGGAACAACATCGAGTTGGCTCGCTTTTAATACATGAATAAATCCTTTTCTGAATTTATTGGCTTCGCCATTAAGTGTTCTTGTTCCTTCGGGAAAAATAGCAACACTTTTATCTTTTGTTGTTTCAATTAATTGATTGATCATTAACTTGGTATTTCTTAAATCGGTACTCTTCATGGGAATATAATTTATCGATTTAAGAAGTGCTCCAAAAATTGGTATTTTTAACAAGTGAGCTCTTCCAAACCATGCAATAGTTGGATCGATGGCCATTATTGCCATTATATCAAAAAGACTGCTGTGGTTGGCAAGAAGCAGGTGGTTTTTATCTTTTACAATATGTTCTTGTCCTTTAACGCTAAACTTTTTTCCAATAAGTACAAAGCAACCTTTTGCCCAAAATGTAATAAAAAATCTACTTGTCTTCTTAAATCCTATCGTATTGAAAAATAATATTATCAAGACATTTACAAAGGTAAAAGGGAATAAAATTAGATAAACATAAATAGTGTAGAGATATAATAAAACTGTACGCATTTTAACATTGAAATTATAGTATATAAATAAAATAGTTAGTTACATAAGGCTGTCAATAAAATTATCGGCGCCATATTTCGATGGCTTTATTCCATGATAGGGCATAATTTATATTCCGTTGTAAGATATATTCATTGGTGGTAAATGGATTGTCAGATTTATAAAAATCAAAGCTTATTTTTTGAGAACTATTACTACCTCCATATTTCCATGTTTCCATTTTAGCATCATGATAGACTATATCCGGTGCGCCATAGATAATATAAATCATCCCCCGATCGGTCATCCAGCCTTCTTTGTCAGAGGTAAAAAATATATTTGCATTTTGCACTCTGTTATAATAGAGTTTGATCATGCTTTTGGCACGTTCCTTTCCTCCCGAAATCTTAATCCAGAATTGTTCAATGGCTACCTTTTTATTTTTACTCTTAAAGAGCTTTATAAACTCTTTCTTACTGCTTATATAGCGCAGAGGCATAAGCATTTGCATTGGATTAGTAACATACGGGAAGTGACTGGCAAACTGAAAAAGAGTATATCCCTCATTGGGTTTCTGTTTGAAATAAAAGAAGTAATATCCTTGGTCTTGAAGTTTAATAAGGTTAGAGTAGCCTTCGTTAAATTGGACTATATAATTGGTGTCTGCCCGGATTATTCTATTTACATTTCCAGGTGAAAGCATCGGGGGACGAGCAATAATATTGTTGGGTTCAAAATATCGAATATTAATATAATTGTCTTGGTTTTGCTGAGAGATGAGTTGAAAGGGCTGCATTTTATTAACATAGCTTTGAAGCAGCGGTAGATTGTCATCTCCTTTTAAATAAAAATTTTGTGCATTATAATGGTCTGTTTTATTAATATCGAGAATTTTCTCAATATTATTTTTACTATTTAGATCTGTTACTTTGAGATATACAACATAGCTGTTTGGATAAGAAATGGGAATATTAAAAAAACCGATGGAGCTATTATCAAGTTTGTAATTGGCAGTATCAGTGAGGAAAACGCTACCGCTATCCAATAAGTTTTTTGCTTTATAATTATAGTAAATCTCGTAATATATGTGTACTCGTGCTTTGTGAATATCTTTTGATTCAGTATTATAGGTAAGTTCAGAATAGTCAATCTGGTAGAATAGGAGGGAGCTGCTGTCTTTATCGTGATAACATTGAAACAAAGGGTGAAGCTGAGTTTTATTGTAGTCGTACATATCGGCAAAATTTCGCTTCTGAAAGTTTTTTTGGCCCCAAATAGCTTGGCTACTCAGCAATAATACGAAAATAAATAAGGTGGAGAAATTATGTTTAATCATTATACTTAAAATTTAAAGGTTTGCGGTTTTGGCATTATTTTTTGCCATGACGCAAAAATACTGCCAAAACCACTTTTTATTAATATCCATTCCTCTGGGTATTGCTTAAAAGAGTTAATAAATAGGTGCTTTTATTCTTAATATTTTGTTATTCATCCAGTTCTAAAAAGTTAGTAGGAATTGTTTTTTTTGCATTGGCGCCCAATTTATTTATATGTTCAACTTTGGAAATCAAATTGCCCTGTCCTCCCTTTATTTTCTTTCTGGCAGAATTAAACATCTCTTCTGACTTGCGAATATGATCGCCTATTTTATCAAAATCTTCCAGAAAGTTAACGAATTTGTCAACCAATTTCCCACTCTCCTCGGCTATTTTTAATACGTTCTTATTTTGTTTATCATGCTCCCATAGTTCCGATATCATTCGTAATGCGGTAATTAAATTGGTAGGTGATATTAGTAATATTTGTTTTTGGTACGCTTCCTGCCATAAATTCACATTACTCTGAACAGCAATAATATAAGCAGGTTCAACAGGGAGAAACATCATGACAAAATCAGGGCTTTTACATTCCTGTAGCAGATTTTGGTAGTTTTTTGCACTAAGTTCTTTGATATGCCTTTTTATGGAATCAATATGTGCTTTCAGCGCGATATCTCTTTGTTCTGTATCTTCTGCATTTACATATTGTTCATAGTGTTTAAGGCTTACCTTTGAGTCGATAATGACACATCGGTTTCCCGGATATTTTACCACCACATCGGGTCTGAAATTTTTATTGTTATCGTCTTTAATATTTTGTTGAACATAATATTCCCGTCCTTTGCTAAGTCCTGAGTTTTCAAGAATACTCTCCAGTATCATTTCTCCCCAATCACCTTGCGTCTTGTTATCTCCTTTAAGTGCCAGACTTAAGTTTTTGGCTTCCTGACTTAAATCTTTATTGAGTTTTATTAAATTCTTTATTTCGTTCTTCAAAGAAAAACGCTCTCGTGCATCATCGGTATAGGCATTGGAAACCTGTTTTTTAAAATCCTCAATTTTTTCTTTTAGCGGTTCAATAAGAAGGTTAATATCCTTTTTACTCTGCTGTGCAAACTCATCACTCTGCGATTTTAATATAATGGCAGCCAGATTCTTAAATTCGGTGGTTAGTTGCCGCTTCTGTTCCTCAAAATTCTCCTTCTGTGCTATAAGTTTTTCCTTTTCTGCTTCTAGATTTACTTCTATTTCTAGCTTTTGTTTTTCAAGAAAATTAATTTCCTTCTGCGCTTCTTCAAAACCGGTTTTCCATTGCATTTGGTCTTCCAACTGCTTATTTAATAACTCAATACTTGTTGCGTATTTGGCCGATGTGATTTTTAAGGCCTCCGATTGATTTCTGAAATCACTGATTTCATTCAGTAATGAATTTATCTGTTCTTCTCTTTTTTCTTTCTCTTTTTTAATGGTATCACGCTTTTCTTCCAACAGTCGTACTTTCGTTTTCATCTGAGCATTCAAGCGGTAAGTTATCACATAAGCTATGGACGCACCTACAATTAAGCTTCCAATGATAGAATTTAACGTTGATATCGGCATTATTATCTAACTTTTAATATCCACACATCATATTTGCCTTCTCCTTTTGAATTGGTTTTACCAACCAATAAATAACCACCATCGGATGTTTTTATCATGCGGGCTATTTTATCATCACCTTCTTCACCATAGGTTTGTTCCTTAAGAACTTTCCCTTTGGCGTTAACTTTTAATATCCAAGCATCACTTTTTCCTTCGCCATAACTTTGCGTAAATCCGCCAAGAACATAACCATCGCCATCTTTAAAACCGCTCATTAATTCTTCATCTTTACTGCCACCATAGCTTTTCTCCCATACTTTATAATATTCTTTTTGTATTTTTATTATCCATGCATCAAAGTAGCCTTTGCTGTTACTCATGGTGCTGCCCACAAGTAAATATCCTCCATCATCGGTAAAACAGAAATCGTTACCATGCTCAAAATTACTTTTACCATAAAAATACTTACCTCTTTGGGAGCCTCTGTCGGGACTTAAACGAGTAAAATACATATCCATTCCTCCTGCGCCATAACTTGTGGTATGTCCAAGTACATAGATAAAACTATCCACTTTGCTTTGTTTTACTCTTGTGGCCATATCAGTTCCTTTGCCTCCCACATTGCGTTTCCATAGCACAGCCCCTTGTTTTTTGCCAATACCATTTGGATTTACTTCTATTATCCAGAAGTCGCGTCCACCGGCTCCTTTTGACTTTGTATATCCGGCCAATACCAAATTATTATCAAAAGTACGTAGTATATCAAAAGCTTCCTCGTCCTTAGATCCTCCATAAAAGTGTTCCCATAGTTTTTGCCCTTTACCATCAATAAGCATTAGCCAGAAATCTTTCTTTCCTGCTCCTTTGGAAGCACTGTAACCGCAAAGTGCATAATCGTTATTGATTTTTGTAATGGCGTAGAAAGCATCATCTTTCTTTCCGCCATAAGTTTTCGACCAGTCCAAATTACCTCTCGAATTAACTTTAATAATATATCCATCGAGCTTGCCACTGCCTTCTGAAGCGGTAGAACCCACAATGATATAGCCTCCATCCGGAGTTTGAATTGCTGAATAAGCCTCATCAGAAGCCTGACCACCGAAATTGGCTTCCCATTCTAAATCTATTTGTGCTAAAGCGAAAGTGCTAATGGCTAATAAGGTGATAATAAAACTTAGTCTTTTCATAAATTGGTAGATTTAATATTATTTTGATTGCTAATTTTATAATCAATAAGGCTTATCCATTGTTGCTTCCATTACAGCAATGTTTTTTTAATGTAAAGCCAAAAAATAAGAATTTAACATAAGTCCACAAATTTACTAAAATTTAAATCATACGAGTGAAAAAAATTAGGGTGTAATTTGAGAATCTTTTTCATTACTATGGATGCCTTTATTCCTCAAAAGCTTTTTCATCTGCTGTAAGCATGGGGAAATCCTAAGTATTTAATTTATCTTCCAAATGTTTTATTACTATATCAC
>WGCS01000293.1 GCA_015493685.1 Bacteroidales bacterium | reverse complement strand
TAATATTTTTTATGGTGCCGGCTTGCAAAATTTGCTCACTGAAGCCATCGAAACCGTTGAAAATGAGCAAAAAGCCGTTATTTTCGGCACTTATGTCAACGACCCGCAACGCTATGGGGTTGCTGAGTTTGATGCATCCGGTCAAGTGTTGAGTATAGAAGAAAAACCCAAAGAACCGAAATCCAACTACGCTGTAGTGGGCTTGTATTTTTACCCGAACAGTGTGGTTGAAATTGCCAAAAACGTGAAACCTTCGTGGCGTGGCGAACTGGAGATTACCAGTGTGAATCAAGCTTATTTGGAACAAGAACAATTAAAATTACAAAAACTCGGCCGTGGTTTTGCTTGGCTCGACACCGGTACCCACGAAGCGCTTGCCGATGCTACGGAATTTGTAAAAGTCATTGAAAAACGAACGGGTTTAAAAATTGCTTGCTTGGAGGAAATTGCTTGGAATTACAATTGGATAGATAAAGCCGAATTGCTTAAACATATTGAAGGACAGAAGAGCACATATTATGCGTATGTGCGGAAGGTGGTTAAAGTTGAAAGTTAAAAGTTGAAGGTTGAAAGTTTTCTTACTCAGACGGGAGTAGTTAAAAGTGGAAAGTGATAAAGTGAAAAAAGTGTGAAGTGCCAATAAAGCGAAGCGAAGCGGCGTCCCTACAACGAAGGAAGTAGGGATGCCTAGTGCGTCTATTTGTGTGAATAAATAAAACGTAGAGACGAAATGCACTTCGTCTCATATTTGATATTTCTACAGTTTGTAATGTAGAGACGTTTTGCTAAAACGTCTCAAAAATGTAAAATTGAGAAAAAAAGTGGAAAAATATGGAATCTGATTCCATATTTTTCCATTCATCCGATTTTGTGCCGGAATTATAATATACTGTCAATAATCTAAATATCCAAGAAAATATAAATTTGAATTTTAGATTTTCTTGCATAATTGTTTTTCTCTTATTATTTTTGCATAAAATATATCAAATCCAAATGGCTTATATAGACAGAAAACAAAAAGATTACATCCTAAAACTATTATCAATTTTTCCGGTGGTAGGTATTATAGGCGGACGTCAGGTTGGTAAAACTACCCTTATAAAACTATTGCAACAAAAAATTGAAAAACCAAGTATTTATATCGATTTAGAGTCGGACGCTGATGCTTTAAAGTTGAGAATGCCCGAACTTTATTTAAAGCAACATCTTGATAAATGTATTCTTATACCAAAAACAACTATATATTAGTCCAATAAATCGTTTCTTTTTACCTGTATCTTCGTTAAAAATACTCGTTATAGCTACGGCTATAACTGTGTTTTTTGCCTTGATACAGAAAAAAATATTCCAATTTATTTTGGACTAAAATACAATTCCTTTTGGTATTATAGATGAAATTCAGCGCAATAAATCCTTATTTCCTTTATTGAGATCCATAATAGATATCGATAGAAAAAATACCATGTACCTTATAACAGGCTCTGCATCACCCGAACTAATCAGAGATAGTTCCGAATCACTAGCAGGACGAATAGCATATGTAGTATTACAACCGTTTCATTTGGATGAAATTGATAAAAATGATTTAAATGAACATTGGTTAAACGGGGGGTTTCCCGGTGCCTTTTTGGCCAAAGATAGTTTTGGTTCTACGGTATGGCGTGAACAATTTATCAGAACTTATCTTGAGAAAGATTTACCTATTTTGGGGCTTGATGTTCCTTATGATAGTTTTAAAAAGTTTATAACAATTTTAGCTCATGTAAACGGACAAATTATTAATTACAGTAATATTTCAAAATCGATGACTCTAAGCATACCTACCATTAATAAATATATTGATTTTTTGGAAAAAGCATTTTTAATAACAAAACTACATCCTTATTCAGCTAATGTAAAAAAAAGGTTGGTTAAAAGTCCTAAGGTATATTTTAATGATACCGGTATTTTACATAGTTTGTTAAGAATAGATACATTTGAAAATTTACAATCGCATATCTATTTGGGCGCATCTTGGGAAACATATGTTATTAACCAAATAAAAAATATTCTAAGAAACGAATATGATTTGTATTTTTATAGAACACATAACGGCGCAGAGCTTGATCTTTTAATCGAAAAAGGTGGTATCATTTGTATGGCAATAGAAATAAAATATACCGATGCACCAAAATTATCAAAAGGAAACTATTATGCCATTGAAGATGTCAAATCAAAGGAAAATTATATCATCACCCCCTCATCAGACACTTATCCTGTTAAAGAAAATATTTGGGTAATTTCCATTGAGAATTTTATGCTTTTGCTCAAAGATAAAAATATGACACTTTGGGAGTAATCCCAAAAACAGTTACTTTTGGCATAAAATAATAGCTGAAATTGTAGCCCGTTTAAGGTGAATAGCCCGTTTTATACCGATTACACATTCAATATAGTCCAATAAAATTGTACTATACCGATTGCCTATTCAATATAGTTCAATAAATTGAACTATTTTCATATAGCATCGGTATTTTTTTGTGTAATTTTCATGTAGTATCGGCATAATACCAAATCTTATTGGACTATTCTATATTTGGAATTGGTATTATTTTTGTCGCATGCCGAAAGATTTGCGTTCCGGATTCGGTTATTTATTCAAAGTTGTATGAATATTTTGCTAAAATGTCTCATTTGAACAAAATATATTATATATTGAGCAATTATGCTTATTTTTGTGGATTATTGATAAGTAATAGAAAAGGACTGAAAATTGCCTTTTTGGAATAAATGGGTTGGGTGGTATCATTGGATAACGACTGATGTACTGAGAAAACAAATTGAAAGACCGAAGCTTACTTATTATGCGTATGTGAGGAAAGTGGTGAAATAAGATTTTGAATGATCGAATAATGTTGGCACATAGAATAATAATTTTACAGATGATATAAAAAAGTGTATTTTTGTTGATATGAAGAAAGAGTTTGTCAAATCCTTAACAAATACTTTTGAAAGTCATTCTTATATGACGGAAACCGGTATTGAATTTTGGTATGCACGCGATTTGCAACATTTGCTTGGTTATAGTAAATGGGATAACTTCGTGAAAGTTATCAATAAAGCTAAAACTTCTTGTGAAGCCAGTGGTAACAACATTTCAGACCATTTTGCCGATGTCGGGAAAATGGTCAAAATCGGCTCCGGAACAGAAAGAGAAATCAATGATATTATTCTTACAAGATATGCTTGTTATTTAATTGCTCAAAACGGGGATCCAAGAAAAGAGGAAATAGCTTTTGCTCAAAATTATTTTGCTGTTCAAACCCGAAAGTTTGAACTTATTGAAAAACGTATTAAAGATTGGGAAAGACTAAAAGCGAGACAAAAATTATCCTTGTCTGAAAAAGAACTTTCCGGATTGATATATGAAAGAACCGGTAGTGATAAAAATTTCGGACTTATCAGAAGCAAAGGTGATCAAGCTTTGTTTGGAAAAACCACCCAACAAATGAAAAATAAGCTTGGGGTTCCAAGAGGCAGAGCCTTAGCAGACTTTTTGCCGACGATAACCATTAAAGCAAAAGATTTTGCAACTGAAATAACCGTTTTTAATACTAAAGAAAAAGATTTACAAACTGAAAGGTAAATTTCGGCTGAACATATTACAAATAATCGATCCGTTCGTAAAATTTTGCATCAAAGAGGCATCAAGCCGGAAGATTTACCACCGGAAGAAGATATAAAGAAACTTGAAAGACGCGTAAAATCAGAAAGTAAAAAAATAGGTAAAAACCCTGATAAATTAGATTAATAATTTCAAAAATAATGGACAAGAAAAACCTAATGACCCTGTAAATGACCCTGTAAACGCACGGCAAAAATTAATTCTTAAGTTGATTAAAAAAGATAAATATATTACCAGATCAAAATTATTAGAGATAAATAATATCAGTGTAGGGACCATTAAAAGAGACATCAGAAAATTACGACAACTAAACCTTATTAAAAGAATCGGGTCGGATAAAACAGGTTATTGGCAAATAATTGAACATTAAATTTGAGTTAATCTATGAAATACACAAGAGAATACCTGATGTAGATATAAAAGATTTAAGAAAAATAATATATAAAATGGTGAATGATGGGATTTTGCATCATACACCGGATAAAACTTATAGAAAATATTGGTTGGTATAAAAAAAAAGAAAAAGAAAAGAAAAGAAAAAAGAGAAACTGTAATATATTAATAGTCAAATACATATCAATTATTGTTTCTTTTTATAAAAAAAATATTTATGCAGAAAAGGAAAAGAAAAATTCAATAGAATGAAAAACATAAACCACATCATCATAATAGAAAACTACCCCATGCAATATCATTTTGGGGTGGAACGAACCCAGCCTGAAATTGTTTGTTTGGAGGAGATGGGTTGGGTGGTATCATTGGATGAGTGAAAAGGATTTGATGAGGAATGTTGAAGGGTAGAATGGGGAGTATATTTTGGGTATATATGCTAAATACTAAAAGCTTACTAAAAATAAATTTATTTGAGTATATTTGTTATTGAAAATAAAATAACTGTGCTTCACCTTTCACACTTGAAAAATTAAAATTAATTATTAATACAACTTGATAAAAGAATAAAAAAACTATGGAAAAAGAATATTTTGCACATGAAACAGCCGTGATTGATGAGGGTTGTGAAATAGGAAAAGGCACTAAAATTTGGCACTTTTCACATATCATGTCCCATTGTAAAATCGGTGAAAAATGCAATATAGGTCAGAATGTGGTCGTATCGCCTGAAGTTGTCTTAGGCAAAAACGTAAAAATTCAAAATAACGTTTCTATTTATACAGGAGTGATTTGTGAAGATGATGTTTTCTTAGGACCTTCAATGGTTTTTACCAATGTGATCAATCCGAGAAGTGGTGTCAACAGACGCGGACAATATGCGCGTACCCTTGTAAAAAAAGGTGCTTCTATCGGTGCCAATGCTACTATTGTTTGCGGTAATGATATAGGCGAATATGCATTCATTGGTGCCGGAGCCGTAGTGACCAAATACGTTCCACCCTACGCATTGGTAGTAGGAAATCCTGCCAAACAAATCGGTTGGATGAGTGAATACGGTCACCGATTGAAATTTGACGATAACGGGATAGCCACTTGCCCTGAAAGTGGCGAAAAATATAAATTGGAAAATAATAGTGTAAAGAAATTATGAAAAATTTTGGATTAATAGGTTTGGGCGGTTATATAGCCGTTAGACATTTAAGAGCCATCAAAGATACTGGCAATCAACTCTTGGCTGCTTTGGATAAATTTGACAGTGTGGGAATCATAGACAGCTATTTCCCTGATGCCGATTTCTTTGTGGAATTCGAACGCTTCGACCGGCATATCGAAAAGTTGAAACGCTCGGGAACGCATTTGGATTACATCAGTATTTGTACACCCAATTACCTGCACGATGCGCATATCAGAATGGCGTTGCGCAGCGGTGCCGATGCCATTTGCGAAAAACCATTGGTACTCAACCCTTGGAATATAGATGCGCTCAAAGAAATCGAAAAAGAAACCGGACGTAAAGTCAATACCATTTTACAACTTCGCTTGCACCCGAGTATTGTCGCGCTGAAAGAAAAAATAGACCATGGTCCGAAAGATAAAATCTATGACATTGACCTGACTTACTTGACTTCGCGAGGACATTGGTATTATACTTCCTGGAAAGGTGACAAGTACAAATCTGGCGGTATTGCGACCAACATAGGCATTCATTTCTACGATATGCTCTCATGGATTTTTGGTGATGTCAAAACCAACATCACCCACCTCCACGAACACGATCGTGCTGCAGGTTACCTCGAACTTGAAAAAGCCCGGGTACGCTGGTTCTTATCCATTAATTACGATGTTATACCCGAAGAAGTCAAGGTTAAAGGACAAAGAACTTACCGTTCTATTACGGTAGATGGTGAAGAAATAGAATTTAGTGATGGGTTCTTTGATTTACATACTAAAAGTTATGAAAACATCATTGCTGGAAAAGGTTTTGGACTGGACGATGCGCGTAAATCTATTGAAATTGTACATCAAATACGAAATGCAGAAACTCAACTTAATAAAGGAGATCAACATCCCTTTGTTAATTTACCATTGGTTAAACATCCTTTTCAACTTTAATTAAACTGTCATATTGTTCTAACAAGTTAAATATATAAAAAGCTATTTAATGAAAAAAATTCAAATGGTTGATTTGCAAACACAATACCAATCACTTAAGCCGGTGATTGACCAAAATATACAGAACGTCATTGACTCAGCACGGTTTATCAACGGACCGGATGTCAAAAGTTTGCAACAGGAGTTGTCTGACTATTTGGGTGTTAAACATGTTATTACTTGCGGTAACGGTACTGATGCATTGCAAATCAGCTTGATGGCTCTTGACCTAAAACCCGGTGATGAAGTTATTACTGCTGATTTTACTTTTGCAGCAACCGTGGAAGTAATTGGACTTTTAAACCTTACGCCTGTCTTGGTAGATGTAAATCCGGATACATTCAATATAGATTTAGAGCAGGTCAAAAAAGCTATTACTCCCAAGACTAAAGCTATTATTCCCGTACACCTGTTCGGACAAGCAGTAGACATGGAACCGCTTTTAAAAATTGCTGAAGAATATAACTTATACGTAGTAGAAGACAATGCGCAAGCTATTGGTAGTGAATACAAGTTTAGTGATGGACGAGTGGCTAAAACAGGAACCATGGGTACTTTAGGAACGACTTCGTTTTTTCCCTCAAAAAATTTAGGATGCTATGGTGATGGTGGTGCCATTTTTACCAATGATGACCATCTGGCACATCGCTTACGAGGTATTGTCAATCACGGTATGTATAAGCGGTATTACCATGATGAAATTGGAGTTAATTCCCGTTTGGATAGCATTCAAGCGACAGTTTTACGCACTAAACTCCCTTATTTGGACATATATAATGAAAAACGCATCCAAGCGGCGACCTTGTATAATCGTTTGTTAGGTGATTGTGAACAAGTGATTTTACCTTTCCATGATGCTAAAAGCAAACATGTTTTTCACCAATATACGTTGCGTATAAAAAATGGTAAACGTGATGCTTTGGCAGAACATTTAAAGGAAAAAAATATTCCGTTTGGTATCTATTACCCGGTACCGTTACACATGCAAAAAGCATACATGCGAGATGAGTTTGTACACAAAAATTATCCGGTGACCAACCAATTGGTACAAGAAGTGATTTCGTTACCTATGCATACAGAGTTGGAGGTGGAACAGCAGGAGTATATTTGTGGTATTGTTTTAGATCTTTTAAAATGGAAAATAGAATAAAAGAATTCTTACCTAAAGGCGAATTTGCAAAAAATGTTCTTACAATAGTAACAGGCACTGGTATTGCACAAGCGATTCCAATAGCAATCAGTCCAATTTTAACACGGCTTTATTCTCCGGAAGATTTTGGAGTTTTGGCTTTATTTTTAAGTATTACTTCTATTCTATCTGTTGTTGTTACAGGTAGATATGAATTTGCAATAACATTGCCGAAAAAACAAGATGATGCAATACAATTATTATGGCTATCTCTATTTTTATCATTTATATTTAGTGTAATTACTTTTTTAATAATATTTTTTTTTAATAATAAAATTGTAGAGTTGTTAGGAAATAAAAATATAAAAAGTTGGTTATATTTTATTCCTATAACAG
>WGCS01000292.1 GCA_015493685.1 Bacteroidales bacterium | reverse complement strand
CCTCTATGGAGGGTTTTTTTGGCTATATCCAAAACTAAAATATAGAAATCATGGAAAGAAGATCACTTTTCACCCTCCTTTTTCTTATAATTGGCTTAACCTCTTTTGCACAAAAAGGAATCCTAAAGGGGACAGTAACTGATGGAATTAGTGGAGAAACACTTATTGGTGTAAACATTATGTATGCTCCCGGCAAAGGTGCTGTTTCTAATGTTAATGGCCAATACAGTTTTAACCTGCCTTATGGAGAATATACGCTGAAGTATTCTTATGTAGGCTATAATCTTATGGTTAAAAAGATTACCCTTAATAAACCTATAATGGTTGTTAATATAAAATTAAAGAATAAAACTTTAAAAGAAGTTGAAGTTGTTGCTGATATTGCACGGTCAAGAGAGACACCGGTTGCTTTTTCAACCATTAAGCCGGCAACATTGGATGAGGAACTTGCTTCTCAGGATATTCCCATGGTTTTAAATTCAACACCGGGAGTTTATGCCACACAACAAGGAGGCGGTGACGGTGATTCAAGAATCAATATTCGTGGTTTTAACCAAAGGAATATTGCCGTAATGCTCGATGGTATTCCCGTTAATGACATGGAAAACGGCTGGGTATATTGGTCAAATTGGTTTGGTTTGGATATGGTTACCCGATCTATTCAAGTTCAACGTGGACTAGGAGCTTCTAAGTTGGCACTCCCATCAGTAGGAGGTACTATGAATATAGTAACCAAAGGTATTGAATCAAAAAAAGGTGTTAAAGTAAAACAAGAAGTTGGAAGCGATGGTTTTATTAGAACATCGTTGGGTGTAACCACCGGAAGAATGAAAAACGGCTGGGGGGTAACTTTTGCCGGTTCTTATAAACAAGGTAATGGCTGGGTTGACCAAACATGGACTCAAGGGGCATTCTTATATTTAAGAGTGGACAAAAAGATTGGAAACCACCTTATCAGTTTTTCAGGTATGGGAGCCCCACAAAGACACTCGCAACGGTCTTATAAAAAACCGATTACAATGTACGATACGGCTTATGCCCACAATATTGGCATGAAATATCCTCAAGATTACATCCCCGGTATTCCAACAAATATGGGTTTACGTTACAACTCACATTGGGGTTATCTTACTCGTACCGCTGACGGTCAAACCTCTCCATCCATTATTGATGAACGAGTTAATTATTATTTCAAACCTATGTTTAGTCTTCGCGACTATTGGAATATTAGCCAAAAAACCTATTGGTCTAACATAGTTTATCTTTCTATTGGTAATGGTGGAGGAACAGGATTAACACATACAGCCGGTCCTCTTCCCGATGGAACAATGAATTTTCAGGATATTTATGATGCCAATGTAAAAGGAGCTGCCGATTCCACCATTAAAGGAACCAATGATATTCTACGTAGCTCCATTAACAAACACTTCTGGGTAGGATGGTTGTCCACTATCGACCATCATATTAGCAAAACACTGAATTTCTCCGGTGGTATTGATTTACGCTCATACCGTGGTGAACACTATCGTGAAGCCTATGATATGTTGGGAGCAAACAAATATATTGACTATAACGCAAAAATTAATGAGCGGAATAACTATACCGAAAAGAACTACTATAAAACCAAAGGAGATAAAATACTTTATCATAATGATGGATTAGTACGTTGGGGTGGTCTATTTGGACAATTAAAATATGACGAAGGAAATTGGTCTGTATTTGCCAACCTAACCTTTGCTACCACAGGTTATGAAAGAATAGATTATTTTAAGAAGAAAGACTTGGTAATCAATGGCAAAGTATATCCTCAGGCAGTAGGTTATCATGATAGCACCCGATTTGTATTCCCCATAGGCAATGTGACAACAGTATATTCCGATACCGTTAATATTAATGGCAAATCATATAATGTTAACAGTCCTGAAGCACGTTATTCCAGAACAGGCTGGAAATATATCCCCAGCTTTACCGTTAAAGTAGGTGCAAATTATAATATTAGCGAAAGTCAGAATGTTTTCGTTAATGCCGGCTATCTAAATAAAGCTCCTCGTTTCCAAAATGTATATGATAATAACAACAAATTATATCTTGACATTAAAAATGAGAAGATCTATGCCGGAGAATTGGGTTATAGTTACTTCAACAAAAAACTTACCGTTAATTTAAATACCTACATCACTTATTGGAAAAATAAGCCGGCTGATAAAGCATTCTCTTTCAGGGATATAAATGATAATACCTTTAGTGTAAACATCAATGGAATGGATGCTTTACACATGGGTATCGAAGGAGAAATTGGTTATAAGATCATCAAAGGACTGGTATCTGAGACTGTTATCTCATTGGGAAATTGGAAATGGCTTTCCAGTGACTCAGCCATAGTAACCGATGGAAATACAGGAAATGTAGTAGGAAAAACATATTATGTAGCCAAAGGATTATATGTAGGAGATGCTGCACAAACCCAATTAAGGGAAGGCCTACGTTGGCAGTTACCATGGAAACCGGTAAAAGGAGTTTATATAAAAGGAGCAATAACCTATTTTGCTAAAAACTATTCTCAATTTGATCCCATTTCATTAAATCCAAAAGATCCCGGCAATAAGAATGCTTTTAATAGTGATGGTACACCAAAGCAAAGCTGGAAAATTCCCAATTATTCACTAGTAGATATTTTTGCCGGATACCACTTTAAAGTAAAGAAATTACGTTTTGATTTACGTTTCTTTGTACTCAACGCGTTAAATACAGTATATATCTCTGATGCACAAAACAACGACCCATACGGAGATCAAGGCTGGAACGATTCAAGTGCACGATCAGCCACTGTATTTTTTGGCATGGGACGTAGATTTATGACTTCTCTTTCTGTTAAATTTTAATTTATTATAATCTCATAATACTAAACTATAATTAACTATAAATAATGGAGTAAGTTCTAATTAGAAAATAAATTTCAGCAAGCTCCTATCATCAAAACAATATACCAATGAAACAAAAATTATTAATTTTAGCGATGCTATTTGCATCATTTTATGGATTTTCGCAGACCATAAGCATTAAAGCTGCTCGCACACAAGGCCCCGGCGCAACAGTAACTATCAAAGGCATTGTAACCAATGGCGCTGAACTAGGAACGATACGTTACATACAGGATACCACCGGAGGATTGGCTATCTATAGTGCTTCCTTAGCCAATGTTAATCGTGGCGACTCACTGGAAGTAACAGGTACTTTAGTTAATTACAAAGAATTAATTGAAATGAATCCCGTAAGCAGCTTTACCATACTAAGCAGTAACAACCCCTTGCCTACTCCTGAAGTAATTGTTCCTGATTCTCTAAATGAAAATAGAGAAAGTGAGTTGGTGGAAATTAAAAATGCCCTTTTTACCAGTAATCCCGGAGGCACTTTTAGCAGTAATACATCCTATAACTTCACTGCCAACGGACAAACATCAAGTATTTATGTACGTTCTAACCATCCTTTGATAGGGACAATTATACCTTCAGGAAAGGTAAACCTTATCGGACTTGTTTCCCAATATTCTAATTCAAGTCCAACTTCAGGATATCAACTACTCTGTCGCGACACCAATGATATTATCAATAGTTCAGCTATTTCAATAGTCTCCTCTGTGGAAATGGATTCTATTTCTACCACAGGCTTCGCAATTGATTGGTTAACTGATAATGCAGGTACTACAGAGATATATTATGGTAGCACCCCTGCATTGGGAAACCATCAAAGTATCAGCACAACAAATACACATCATCATATTAGAATAGGTAGTGCCACGGCTTCCGAACTTTTCTATATTCAAGCCTTCTCAGTACTTGGAACGGACACTGCTTTTGCCCCTATACGTACTTTTATTACAGAATCAAATTCTAGCGGAAATGTCATTGTTTATTTTAATACACCAACCGATCATTCTGTAAGTACAGGTGTTAATGCCATTACATTACCCAATGCCATTGACGATACTTTAATTGCCTATATCAACAGAGCGCAAAGCAGTATTGATTTCACCATGTATAATTTTACTGAGAATGGTATATCAAGTGTATCAACAGCATTGAATAATGCCTATGCCAGAGGCGTTACTGTAAGAGTAGTTTTTGATGGTAGTGCCGGAAACACAGGAATTCAAAGTTTAGTTTCCGGAATTAAAAAAGTGAGTAGTCCCACAGGAGCTACCTATGGAATTATGCACAATAAATTTATTGTCATTGATGCCTACGATAGCAATCCTAACGTACCTCTAGTATGGACAGGAAGTACAAATATTACCAAAGGCCAAATTAATACCGATGCCAATAGTGTAATTATAGTGCAAGACAAGAGTTTAGCCATTGCCTATACTTTAGAGTTCAACGAAATGTTTGGTTCTTCTACTGCAACACCAAATTATAACAACAGTAGATTTGGCCCTGACAAATCTGATAATACTCCTCATAAATTTATCATTGGAGGCAAAATGGTAGAGTGCTACTTTAGCCCCTCTGACGGAACCAATGATAAGATATTATCAACTATTGGACAAGCCGATAATAATATTCGTATTGCCACCATGTTAATTACTCGTAGCGATATTGGCTATGCATTGCAGGATGCCGTTAATAATCGTAATGTAGATTTGAAAGTTCTGGTAAATAATGAAAGTGGATGTTCTGTTACAGTATGGAATATCCTATCTTCTTTAATAGGTAATAATCTTCGCGAAGATAAATTGCAAAGTGGTATTATGCACCACAAATATATGATTGTGGATGAAGGAACAAATTCTGACCCTACTTTATTGGTAGGAAGCCACAATTGGAGTAATGCTGCCAATAATAAAAATGATGAGAATACACTCGTTTTTTATAATGATGAAACCTTAGCCAATATTTATTACCAGAACTTTAAATATCGTTTTGATCATAATTATGTTGGTATTGCTGAAAATGGCTTTGCACAAAGTATTTCTTGCTATCCAAATCCAAGTAATGGACAATTTACTGTTGAGATGAATGTTAAGAATGCAAGCGGACTTACTATTAACATCTACGATTTAAGTGGTCGAAAAGTAATGAGTTCCATTGAATCAGCTCAAGCAGGTAATAATATCATTACTATTAATGCTTCCTCATTATCTGCCGGTACTTATGTAATGCAGATGATTAATGATGAAGGAAAACATTTTGTAAATACACTTATTATTAAATAAATAGAACAAGAGCATTACTCTTTTGCTATTGTACAAAATATAAAAAGGCTGCCTTAAAAAAGGCTGCCTTTTTTTGTGAAGAGAGGACACTAACTTTCATATAGTATTGATTACCGGTATCTTCACCTATTAAGAACACTTAGGGATCTGCTGAAAACACATAAAATAGTAATTTATAGCTATTTATGAATGTATTCCGCATAACTAGTGCAAGGTTTTCGAGCACAATAGTGTAAAATCCGTGCAATTATTAAAGCTTGATAAAGCAATCTTTTATTATTCAGAAGCACAACTTTTTTTTAACTTCTTCGTCTTGAAGTATTTTTATACATCTACATCACAGAAATCAAAAAACAGATTCACGTTTCGACAAGCTCAACGCATAGCTTCTGAGTTTTTCAGCAGACCCTACTTGACCTCTTATTATTTGATTTCTCCAACTATCCCAATTCCTCCTTAGAAAAAGGGCTTGTACTACCGATACGTTTCCGGAGGTTGAATTTTGGTTTCATAATCAACCCTACGACTATTTTTTATCTACATTATTTTCAGTAATAATTCTATTTCAAAAAATTACTGTCTTCCTCCTATAAAGAAAAAAGCTGCCTCAATTTATCTCTGAGACAGCCTTTTTACAACAATAATTTAGATA